>JBAUGL010000143.1:0-3409 GCA_049679665.1 Pyrinomonadaceae bacterium
ACTGTATGCCCTTTATAATTACTTAAGGTCCAATCGTTTCCGTCGCCGTCTTCTAGAGTAAAATCCGGTGCTTCGGTTTCATTCATATTACTTAGCAAACTACCCATCAGCCATCGAAATACCGGTCACGGTACCGCCCGCTTTGTCGAACTCGATAATTAGATACATGCGGGAAACGACGACCTTATATATATTTTGCCCGTTATCGACCTCATATTTCATGAATTCTTGCTCGTCATGATCTGCGTCGCCTAAAAGGCCGATAACAAATTCTCTTGTTCTACCTAGCAGAATATTCCTTTCGCGAAGTTTACTGAGCATCTGCCCGCGAGTGCGGGCATTTCCTTCCTTCCATGCCGATGAAACAAACTCTAAGTCGTTTGGCTTGGAATCGGAACATGATCCAACGATTAAACAAATCGTCAGCCATATGCCGAATAATATCAATCTCATACATGAAAATCCCTTATACCCTTCAACGGCTTCTCCCTATCGGTAGATCCGTCCGGGAGCAACAGGACCTTTTTTAGCTAAACAATTCATCCAGATCCCGCGTACCGTGAAGCACCCGCGTAATCGAGACCGTGCCTGCCCAGGTGCGGTAGAAGATAAGATAGCTACCTTCTGGAAAGCTCCGCATCCCCTCTTTTAGCTCTGAGCGCTCGCGCCCAGCCCTTGGATTTTCCGCAAGGATTTCGAAAAGCTCTAGAAGACGATCGTACAAGCGTAGCGACGCGTCAAAATTATCCGCGGCAATATAACCTAAGATCTGATCGATATCGTCTTCCGCTTCGCGGGTAACAATATACCTAGCCATTCTGCGGCCTTCTTGCTAACAGGCGTTCCTTTATTTCCGCCATTGCCTCGGCTCCGTCCCTGAATCGTCCGGCTTCGAGGTCGTCTATACCTTTTTGAATCTCTGCACGTAAAGCATTCAGTTTGGCTTCGCGCATTTCGTCACGCTGCTGAAGGAGCCGCAAACCCTCCCGGACCACCTCGCTGGCCGAGTTGTAAAGACCGCTTTTTACCTTGTGATCAACTATTTGTTCGAGTTCCGGCGTAAGAGAGACGTTCATAACCACATCATAGCAATAAATGACATCAATAACAATGTTTGTTATTCAAAATCCCGGATGTCTTTAAAGGGCTTTTTCATATCCGTAAAATCCGGCCGGTAGTAATGGGAAGCCGATTCGTATTCCTGCATAAAACCCTCTTCCATTCCGAGCTCTTCCAGAAGCGAAACGGCCTGGAACCATTCACCTTCGGAGATTCGGCGGGACAGCAGGATGTAGCGGTCGTCCGTCGCGGCTTTGTTCGTTGCGTAATACTGGGCCATTAGCGATATCCCGGTTTTTGGTGAAAGCTCCTCACGTATCCACCGAAGGTTTTCTTCGATCCCGGCGATGTCGTTCGGCAGCACCAGCAGGCGAATCATCAAGCCACGCTTGAGCAGGCTGTCTTGGCCGAAAACAAGTTCGTCACCCATCTGCCGGTGCATTTCCTTGATCGCGGCACGTGCGTATTCTTTGTAATCGCGAACCTTTGAATATTGAAATCCGACACCAGAATCCGAATATTTAAGATCGGGCAGATAAATATCGACAATACCTTCGAGCAGCCGCAAAACTTCGATCGAATCGTAGGCGTTCGTATTGTAAACGATCGGCAGCCGCAGTCCTTTCTCGGCGGCGATCAGAACGGCACGGGCCATTTGCGGCGCGAAATGTGTCGGCGACACAAAGCCGATGTTATGACAGCCGCGGTCCTGCAATTCGAGCATCATTTCGGCAAGCCGCTCGTGAGTTATCTCATTTTTTTTCTGTTCTTTCCAGGTTTGCGAGATCTGATAATTCTGGCAGTAAACGCAGCGAAGATTGCAGTTGCCGAAGAAGATATTGCCAGCCCCGCGCTTGCCTGATAAACACGGTTCTTCACCGAAATGAGCAGTATAGGAAGAGACGATCGGCAGGCGGCCTGAATAGCAGGCGGCAATCTCATCGTTCCAGCGGTCGTTGCCACAGTTTTTCGGGCAAACGGTGCACGAGCGCAAATGTGCCTCGAGCTGCTCAACACGGTCCCTTAGTCTATTCTCCTCCCAAAGTGTTAGATACCCCGGGCGAGTGTCTTTTGCTGGCATGTTTCTGATATTTGCTGACAACATCTGCCGGCGCAACCTTGCGGGCAAGTTCCCATGTGAAATCCATCTCGGCGTTTATCGTCGCAGTCGCCATACTTGTTTCTTTTAACATCAGCAGGCTGCCCCAGAACAAGAACATTATCCCAATAATTCCGACTGGGATCGGAAGCCATTTGTATGAGCTAAAGAACCCGGCAACGGCGATCGTCACGCTAGTCAGCACGAACATCCCGAGGCCATAATAAAACGTCGCCATCGCTCGCTGTAACAGGCGCGAACGCGACGTGACCTTGTCCAGAAGATCAACGATGACCTCGACGCGCTGTTCATAGAGCGGAACTTCAGATTTATCCTCGATATAGATCAACTCGCCCAACCGTTTTTCGAGATCGCGAACGCGATCAACAACCCGGCCGAGACGCGTTGACGTTGAAAGAACAAGCGAGCCGGTGGCGGAGATCAACAATGCGGGCGTGATCATCGCTGTCAGGAATTCGATGGTCGAACTTAACGCTGTTGGATTAACATTTACTAAGTCTCCGGAGGCCATAATGAATTATTCTACGCTAACGGGCGGAAATTAGATAAATTTGCCGCGGGGCATACACTGGTCGCAAAAAACGAAATGTTTTCGTAGGCGTGCTCCGCGGTCACTTCTGCCTTGTGACCCGGTCAACTTCGCGGCCCATCCGTCCGGTGACCATGTACCACAACATTTTGTAATCAGAGATAAACGACCATAGCGGATATTTGAACGTCGCGGGACGGTTCTTTTCTATAACAAAATGGGCAAACCACGCGAACGCGTAACCTATCACCAGCGAAAGCGGGAAATAAAACCAGCGCTCGGTAAAGATAAAATAGAGGAGCGATACGACCGCGAGAGTTATGCCGACAAAATGCAGAACCCGCGTCAGCGGCTTGCTATGTTCCTGCACATAAAAATCCCAAAATTCTGAATAGGTCCGTATCATTCTGTCACAAAGGCTTTATCATCGATTTGTACGCAATTGGCCGGCGACAATTGCGCTAATAATGACGCATGCGGTGTGGAAAACACCCGTGGCCGCGACAAAAACCACGATCGACAACAGCGACGATAGAACCGTCCTCCATCCGCGTCGCCCGGAAAGAAAGTAGACGAAAACAACACTAAGACTTACATTAAGGATCGCGGCCGCGATGGCGAGTACGAAGTACACGACCATCGAAGTGTCGACTGCCCGCTGCTGTCCCATAAATCCGTTGAGAGCGAGCGCCCACATCATC
>JBAUGL010000144.1:0-9709 GCA_049679665.1 Pyrinomonadaceae bacterium
TTGTAACCCCGATCGGAGCCGCCGACGATACTCCGTAATCCGTTAGCACTCTCGCTCCGTCCTGAAGCGTCACTTCCTTTATCCGGCTCGCTTCGTCATAGACATTCGTCGTCCAGTGCTTCGTTTCGTTTTGCCGGTAGGGATTTGTAACGCGCAATACTCGCCCGTCACTGTCAAATTCCTTCTCAACAAAGATGTTCCCTTCCGAATTCACATCTTCCGACTTCCACGCTCGTCCAAGCCCATCAAAATAAGTGATCGACTCCGCCCAACTGCTGGCGTCTATCTGCGAACGGTTCTTTACCCAATAGTTGTTCGGCTCGTCGTGATAGATCGTCTCCGATGTACTTCCGACCTGTATGCCTCCATGGTACGTCTTTGTGTTTAAGGGCCTAAGGCTGACGGGATCATACTCGATTCGCGTCTCCAAACCATTCGCATCCGTCGTCGTCAATGGCAGGCCGGTCGTGTAATTAAACGTCGCTGTCGTCACAAAGGCCGTACTTGAGCCATTCAGCCCGCTCGGGTCGGGAATCGGCGATGTAACTTGGATCGGGAATGCGTGATGCGTTGAATCGTATGTTGTCGTCGTTGAGTTTCCTCTGGCATCGATCACCTCATACTGATTGCCCCACTGGTCGAACTTTGCATGCGTTTCGATGTAAGCGCTCGGATTCGATATCGTCCCCTTCGTGCTGTCCCAAACCCTTGCAGTTGTCGGATTGCCTCTGCCTGCATTCGGCGAATATCCGCTCTCGTCATAAACCATCTCGCTTCTCGATACGGCCGTTCCTGCACTGTCCTTTATCTGCGTTGCCGTTACAAGACCGGTCATATTCTGATTCTTGTATATATCCCTGGTTGATTGGGGCAGATCAGGGTCATTTATTAGAAACGTACTCTCGGATATCTTGACCGGACTCGACGGCAACGGACTGCCCGCCGAAACAAAAGCATACTGCGATGACTTCTTTAACAGCAGAGGCGTCTCTTTCTGGCTCAGATCTCCTTCGTATTCGAACGTCGCTGTGGCTGAAATGCCATTGGCGGCCGCATCATAGATGATCGATTCTTCCGCTGTCGCACGCGGGTGCCATTGCCCCGACTGCGAAAGCGTGTATGGATCGTAAGCAGCGACAGTCTTTGTCCAGGTCGACAATTTCTTTGAAACGATCTTTCCGGGACTCGTATTGTCGTAAACCCGTTCTTCAAAAGCCATTCCAGCCAGAATATTATCGTAACCGAACGGCGTTGGATTATCGCTGAAAGGGTTCCCAGGATGCAGATACCTCTCGAGTCGGGTTCCATCAGGGTTTTCAGTAGCTACGGTGTAACTTGATGCATCTCTGACACCGCTGTATTCCCACCCGTAGAATCCTCCGCCGGCGGCGGTCGGATATACCTTTCGGTTAACTACGCCGAAGTTCGTCTGGCCTGCGGTGCCGTCCGTTGGATCAAGTGTCGACAGTGAGTCCATTTCCGCATACTGAAATACTTCTTCGCCGCCCGTCGGGTAGACTATTTTTTCGATTCTGCCATAAACGTCGTACGAAAATTTGTATTTCTGCCCTGTCGGAAGTTCAACCTCGGTCAATAAGATCGGATTAAACAGCGAATTGCCCATCACCCGTGACAAGTTCATTCCATAAAATAGAAAGGTGCCCGGCTGTCTCGTGCAATACGTCGGGAAACCCGAAGGGTTCTCGCAGGCATACGTGTCGCCGGGGTACTTCAGATCCTCCGAGAAGTTTGTCAGTGCACTTTCAGATGCTGAACCGCCCTTCAAATTCTTCCATTGAAGCTTATACGTTCCAGTCATCCCCGGCATCGAATATACCTGCGGATTCGATGCGGTTGTCGGTACGGCCGGTGCCTGAAGCCCGATCGGAATCGAGATATTTCGTCCAAGTGTGTCCCTCCAATACCCATTTGGATGAGTGACACCATTTGAATCCACACTCCCCGGTCCATGATATGTCGTAAAGTTGCCGTTGCGGTCTGTGAACTTTGTCGCTCGGCCTGCTGCAGTGCCATCGAAGTCATAGTACGAGCCGTCCGGCATCTGGAGTCGGTATGTACCCGAAGCCGGGTTCTGAATATACTTCAGATTCGATCCGTCTCCCGAAAAATAAGTTCCTGTCCAATTGGAGAAGTTATATGGGCTTGTGCCGCTCGTCCCGCTCGGTGGTGATTGTATTGCAATATCATCCGGGCGAAGCTCATGCGTTTCGCCGCCCGGAAGATGAACGAGAATCCTTCGAATATAATAAAAAGGGAAACTTCCGCCGCCGCCCGTTGTCGGGCATGTAACATTGTAATTCGAGATCGGCTTTCCATCGGTATCGTAATGACCAGTCATCCCGACGTATTCGATGTACGGTACGGCAAGGCTTGTTGTCCAGCCCGATGCCGACTTTTCCGAAAACATTGCCGCGTAGTGAGGAAAACATTCGCCGGACTGACTTCCCGGTATAGGGTTGTCACCTGTGTAATCCATCCGCCATGATTTTGACGAGTAGCTCAGATTTATTGGAACGCTTATTCCTCTTCCGGGATAACTACCGAGCGGAAGGTCGAACTCCATCCCAAGCGTTGAGGCGTTTACACGACCGCTTCCGCGTAAGGTTCGATCGGCCGAGCGCTCATTACCGGAATCCTGTCCACTCGCCAATCCCACAAGCACGGCTGCCGCAAATATCGATGGTATAAGTCGTTTATACATTCTCGCCTTGGATCTTACCGTCGATATAAGGCCGGTACAGGGATGTCTCCGTTCATTCCCCATTGGACCTGGCGGAGTGTGCCGCCGGATGCGCTTTTGCGGATGTACCAGGTGCCTGTCGATGGGCGCCAGGCGGCGATGTCGCATTTACCGTCGCCGTCGTAGTCGTTTTGGACCGGAACATCGCCCGCTGATCCCCACTGGTATGAAATGCTCTGTCCGTCCGAACTCTGGAGCACCTTCCAATGGGCTGTAGACGGGCTGTATACGGCCGGGTCGGCTCGTCCGTCGCCATCGTAGTCACCGCTCACTGAAACATCGCCTGACACTCCGTATGCGAGTATCCGCAAACTCCCGGTTCCGCTGTCGATCGAATAGAATATGTTGTTTGAGGGCCGCCTCACTGCTATGTCGGCTCGTCCGTCGCCGTCAAAGTCTGCAGGGGCCGCCTCATCGCCGGAAAGTCCGAATTGCTGCGTCAGTACGCCCCCGTCCGAGCTTTTGAGGATGTACCACATCCCTGTTGAAGGCCGAAAGATCGCCGCATCCGTGCGTCCGTCGCCGTCAAAGTCCGCAGGTGCCGCCTTGTCGCCGCTTGTGCCGAACGGATAGCTGTTTGTTGAGCCGTCACTGCTCTTTATGATCCACCACTGATTCGTCGAAGGCTTGAACACGCTGAAGTCAGTCTTCCCGTCGCCATCAAAATCACCGGGCACAGGGACATCTCCCGATGCTCCCCATTGAATGGTCGTCTGCTGCGATCCGGGCCCGCCAAGCACCCACCAGACACCCGTCGAAGGCCTCCAGACCGCCAAGTCGGCCGGCGGCGCTGACTGTGCATTCGCATCCTCGACCGCAAGCAAACGCGAGCCGGCGTAGATATACTCCTTCGAAAGCTGCGGCGTCCCGGTCGGCGCTGGAACGAAAGGGTTTACGCGCGAAAGGAGTGACTGATCTTTCTGTGCAATAGCTTTTTGTTTCTGAGCGTCTTCTTCGAGATATTTGAGGCCACCACCGAGTGCTGCCAACGACAACAAAACGATCGAGCCAACAAGCCAAAGGCGGTTGCGGAAGTAGCTGAAAATTGTCCTCTTGTCATCCATCGGTAACCCTACATCGGTCGCTGGTGATTCTGACAAGATATTTCGCCTTCTTCTATTCTTGGACATACTCTAAAAATCTTTTCACAATCAATCTGCGTAAACCGATCTTTGATCCACATTGCCGCTCAGCAAACCTTTGAAACCAGATCACCGCCGTGATGCGATAATGGCGGCTTTCAGGCTTGTATCGAAACGCGTCACTTACTTAGCTCTTTTGCTAATCCACACCGACAATTGCGTCGACTCCTACGACAACTTCTTCCGGGTCGATCTCATCTTCCTGGATCAGCTCAACGTCTAGACACAGGCTTTGAAGTTCCCGAACAAGCACATTGAACGATTCCGGGATACCCGGTTCGAAGTTCGACACTCCCTTGACGATCGTTTCATAGATCTTTGAGCGTCCGGCAACGTCATCGGATTTACATGTAAGAAGTTCCTGCAGAATGTGCGCGGCGCCGTAAGCTTCGAGTGCCCACACCTCCATCTCACCGAACCGCTGTCCGCCGAACTGTGCCTTACCACCGAGCGGCTGCTGCGTGATCAGCGAATACGGGCCGATCGAGCGCGCATGGATCTTGTCGTCGACCAGATGCGAAAGCTTGAGCATATAGATGTAACCGACCGTTACTTTTTGCTCGACCGGTTCACCCGTTAGCCCGTCGAAAAGGCGCGTTTTACCCGATGGTCCGACTGAGGGCGGCAGGCCTAGTTCGTCGTACCTGTCATTGGCCTTGCCGATATATTCCTTGATCTCATTCTCGCTTGCACCATCAAATACGGGTGTTGCGAAATAAAAACCGAGTACCCGCGCTGCCCACCCGAGATGTGTCTCAAGGATCTGGCCGACATTCATTCGTGAAGGCACGCCGAGCGGGTTGAGTACGATCTCGACCGGCGTTCCATCAGGAAGATAGGGCATGTCCTCTTCCGGAAGGATGCGAGCAATAACGCCCTTATTACCGTGGCGCCCTGCCATCTTGTCACCCACGGACAGTTTTCGTTTCATCGCGACGAACACTTTGACCATCTTGATCACGCCCGGCGGCAGCTCGTCGCCCTGTTTCAGTTTAGTGATCTTCTCGTCGTAAATATCCGATAGGATATTGATCTGGCGTTCTGTCCGCTGTTCATATTCCTTAACTTCCGATGAAATATCGATCGATCCGGCGGATACCTCCGCCTTTCGAAGTATCTTCGAATCAAGCGACGCCAATGATTCGCGATCGAGTGTGCTGCCCTTTTTAAGAACAACCTCTTTTCCATCAAGCAGATCCTTTGAAAGCTTTCGGCCGTCAAAGAGCTCAAGAATTCGTTGATCACGCTGCTCGCGGAGAATGCGGATCTCATCCTCGAGGTCACGGCGAAGATCGTCTTCCTCGAGTGCCTCGATGTCCAATGAACGTTCATCCTTATCTTGGCCTTTTCGAGTAAATACTTGAACGTCAACCACTGTTCCGTCGATTCCCGGCGGGCACGTCAAAGATGCATCCTTTACGTCGCCGGCTTTCTCGCCGAAGATCGCTCGTAAAAGCTTTTCTTCCGCTGTTAGTTGGGTTTCACCTTTCGGCGTCACCTTTCCGACGAGGATCGAGCCCGGCTTAACTTGAGCGCCGATACGGATGATTCCCGATTCGTCCAGATCTCGGAGCATGTTCTCACCGATATTCGGAATGTCGCGCGTGATCTCTTCCGGCCCGAGCTTGGTGTCTCGCGCCTCGATTTCGAGTTCCTCAATGTGAATCGACGTGTAGTAGTCATCCTTGACAAGCCGTTCTGAAACAAGGATCGCATCCTCGAAGTTATAGCCGCGCCACGGCATAAACGCCACGAGAACGTTCCGACCTAGTGCTAGTTCACCTCTGTCTGTACACGGACCATCCGCAATAACCTGGCCCTTCTTCACCCGTTCGCCTACTTGAACGATCGGACGCTGGTTGATGCACGTATTCTGGTTTGAACGTTTGAATTTTACGAGTGAGTAAATATCCGCCGTCACCTCCCGAGAGATCGTGCCATCAACACGGTGATCGGCCTTTACGATGATTCGCTCGGAATCGACATAATCGACAACGCCATCACGTTTTGCGATCACTACAGCCCCTGAATCCCGAGCGGCGATCTTCTCCATTCCGGTACCAACGTACGGCGATTCGGCACGAAGCAGCGGTACTGACTGACGCTGCATGTTAGAACCCATCAGGGCTCGGTTTGCGTCATCATTTTCCAGGAACGGAATCAGCGACGCGGCAACCGAAACAAGCTGTTTTGGTGAAACGTCCATATACTGGATATCTTCCCGGTCGGAGGTTATGAACTCACCTTTTCGACGGGCAGCGTTTCGCTGATTAACTAGATTTCCTTTCTCATCCAGCTCAATATTTGCCTGACCGATTACCCACTTGTCCTCTTCCCAGGCAGTCAGGTAGAACGGAAACGGATCGAAATCAGCCTGCTTCTGATCCTTTTTGAGCTTTTTATTGGCCGCTTCGACGTCTTCAAGCGGAACATGTTCGTTCGGCTTGAATTTCGTATCGCCGCCGTTATAGATCTTGACGTATTCGATCACCCGGCCATCAACAACCCTTCGATAGGGCGATTCGATAAAACCGAATTCGTTGATCCGTGCAAAACACGATAACGACGAGATCAGTCCGATGTTCGGCCCTTCCGGCGTCTCGATCGGGCAGATGCGGCCATAGTGAGTTGGATGCACGTCGCGAACCTCAAAACCCGCCCGCTCACGTGAAAGGCCGCCGGGCCCGAGTGCCGAAAGCCTTCGCTTATGGGTAATTTCCGAAAGAGGATTCGTCTGGTCCATGAACTGCGACAACTGTGACGAACCGAAAAATTCGCGGACGGCAGCGGTAACAGGTTTCGCGTTTACAAGGTCGCGCGGCATAGTGGTGAACATATCCTGCTGAATGGACATTTTCTCCTTTATCGCACGCTCCATCCGCTCGAGTCCGATACGGAACTGGTTTTCGAGCAGCTCCCCAACGGCCCGGACTCGTCTATTACCAAGATGGTCAATGTCGTCATGGCCGAAATTCTCGCTATCTTTCTTCATCCGCAGAAGGTAATTGACAACTTCGACAAAATCCTCGGCCGCCAGTAGCGGGTCATCTAGACGGTCGCGCTCAGGGCGCCCCATCTTGATATTGAATTTCATACGTCCGACGCGTGACAGATCAAACCTGCGTGCATCGAAGAACATTCCCTCAAGGAGCCTATAAGCCGTCGGGACCGTTGGCGGATCGCCGGGGCGCATTTTACGGTAGATCTCGAGCAGCGCATCGACCGGCTTCGATATCGTGTCTTTCTTAAGCGTAGACGATACGACCTCGCCGATAACATCGCGTTTCGGAAAGAAGATCCGAAAGTCAGTCACACCTTCTTCGACCAGCTGTTGAAGTTTGGCGGGCGATATCTCTGTGTTCGATTCAATTACGACTTCGCCCGTCTCCATATTCACGACATCTTCGAGTGCGTAGACACCTTCGAGGTCCGCAATATCGATCTCGACGTTTTTGACCTTCAATCTTCGAAGCTCGCGGAGTGCCGAAACCGTAACTTTCTTGCCAACCCGGACGATCTCTTCCTTCTTGTCCTTGATATCCTCGTCGGCACGCATCCCGACGAGATTTGTCCGATCGTTGTCCTGCACTTTAATAGTCAATTTGCCCTTATCGATCACCACGTTGTCGATCGTGTAGAACAGGCTCAGTATGTTGGCGTTACCAAAATCCGCGGTCTTGACGACATCTTCCAGTATGCCGTCCGAGATCGTCTTCATATCGATCTTCGGATTCAGCCACAGCCCGAGTGCACGCAAGAAGATCGTGGCAAGAATTTTTCGCTTACCCAAGCGCGCGTGGAGTATGCCCTTTTGATCGTATTCGAATTCTACCCATGAGCCCCGATAGGGGATGATCTTGGCTAAAAATTCTTCGCGATCGCCCTTGAAAAACACACCTGGACTTCGGTGAAGCTGCGATACGATAACGCGTTCAGTTCCATTGATAATGAATGTGCCGTTATCCGTCATCAGCGGTATTTCGCCGAAGAACACGTCTTCTTCTTTGATGTCGCGGATCGTCGACACGCCGGTCTCTGCGTCCTTATCAAATACAGTCAGCCGTATTTTTACTTTAAGTGGAACGCTGTAAGACATTCCGCGTTCCTGACATTCCTGCTGGTCGTGTTTGTGTTTAAGCCCTACCGGTTCGCCGCAGTTGTTACACAGATTCGGGCGAACCGAGTTGAAGGTGCTGCAATTGTTACAAAGCACCTCAGCCGGGTTGAACGGGTCAACTTTGATCTTAGATCCGCAATTCTTACAGCTTGCTCGCAGATGCTCTAGTCCCTCAAGGTTTCCGCATTTGCACTGCCAGTTCCCGATCTGGTATTCAACAAACTCCAGCATCGCGGTCGCACGAAAATCCGAAACCGGGAATACCGATCTAAAGACCGATTGAAGGCCGATGGGCTGCCGCTCTTCGGGGATCAGGTCCATTTGGAGGAATCGGTTGTAAGACTCGCGCTGAATTTCGATTAGATTTGGGATCTGTGCCGTGGTATAGATCTTTGAAAAATCCACACGCTCGGGCGCTTGGCTTGTGCGGCGGCCGAGACCGTTTGTACTGTTTTGAAGCGGATTATTGATCATAATGTTAAATAACAGGACTAAAAAAACTTGTTGATTAAATCAACTATTGTTGGTACGATGCTGACTAGCGATCATTATCCCTCATAATGGCCCGAAAAAGACAGCAAATGCGGCCGAAGGCGTAATACGCCCAGACCGCTTTTCAGCAGTTTCTAGCTGATAACCGACTTTTCCGACAGTCCCAAAAGAGGCACCAACGCTCCAATTTTGCGAACCAAATCGCGCTAAAGCCTAGAGAACTCAGCCTTTAACCACAGTTCCCGACCGACTATGCATAAGCGTCTATCAACGCTTGAGTAACAGTGTACCAGTAAAGGTCTCCGGCGGCAAGCAAATACCGTGCCGCCGGAGAATTCGAAGTCAGAAAAAGCCTATTTAAGTTCGACCGACGCACCCGCTTCGGTCAATTTCGCTTTGATCTCTTCGGCTTCGGTTTTCGAAACGCCTTCCTTCAACGCTTTGGGAGCGCCGTCGACCAGCTCTTTTGCTTCCTTCAAACCGAGTCCGGCAACAACTTCGCGAACGACCTTGATTACCGCGATCTTGTTACCGCCGGCAGCAGTAAGAACGACATCAAAAGCGTCTTTCTCTTCCGCAGCGGCAGCGCCGTCGCCGGCACCTGGAGCGGCAGCGACCATCATCGGTGCAGCAGCAGCTGCGGCCGAGACGCCGAAGACTTCTTCTAATTCCTTAACCAATTCTGACGCTTCCAAAAGCGTCATAGCTTTCAAATACTCAACAACATCATCTTTTGTGATTGCCATAACTTTATACTTATCTCCTATTTAGGGTTCTTTGTTCATTGATCGCCGGCAACTCGCGCCGACAATCATTTTAGTCTGTCAGCCGCTAGAACCCACGGGACACGTATCATCCGGGTGCATCTCCATCCGATCATGTCCGAGCAGCGCAGGCGACCTGACAATCGCCCCGCTCGTTTTCCTTGAGTACGGCTTTTCGGGCCGCACGCGGCCCGATCTCCAATTTGAGACAAAATATCTCAAAAACTATTCGTTCTTTTCGGCTTCGGTAGCCGGCGCTTCTTCTACAGTCGGTGCGGCTTCAGCTTCAACAGGAGCCTCGACAGCAGCTTCTTCTACAGCCGGCGCGGCTTCAGCTTCAACAGGAGCCTCGACAGCAGCTTCTTCTACAGCCGGCGCGGCTTCAGCTTCAACAGGAGCCTCGACAGCAGCTTCTTCGACAGCCGGCGAGGCT
>JBAUGL010000145.1:0-9297 GCA_049679665.1 Pyrinomonadaceae bacterium
GGAGAATCAAAATCGCCCGGAGTCATATCGCGTGCGATTCCGCCTTTGCTTGGAATAATATATACATGCGATCGTTTTCGATCTCGCCACTCCACCCAATGACGAAATAGCAATCGATCTGCTATCTTCGCCTTAACCTTGCTGGCCTCGGACTTTTCTTCTTCTGTCTTGTTGCACTCAATCGTACGGCATTCGGGATAAACGTCCGAACTGAAGGCAAGCCAGGTTCCGTTTGGAGACCAGACTGGATTGCCTGCACCTGTGGCAATCTTGGTTATTTGCTTCTTATCGTCGCCGTCCGTTTCCATCGTCCATACTTGGCCCCCGGTCGTGTAAGCGAGACGTTTGCCGTCGGGCGACCAACGTGGGGAACTGTGGGATTTGTCTCCGGACGTGACCTGACGCTTCCCGCTCCCGTCCACGTGTACCGTATATATGTGTGTTAAGAGCCGGTTTTCGGACTTGTTCACGACTCCGACGGTATACGCGACCGTTCTCCCGTCGGGCGATAGCTGTGGATCTCCTACCCTTTTCACATTTAGCAGATCGTTAACCGAAAAGGGTGTTTGTGCGAACAGGCACAAGGGCGAAATAGTAAACAACAAGATCACGAAAAGTATTTGTTTCATAAGATCATCCGAAGGTTAAGTTATATGGAACAATAGTATTATCGCACAATAGTTTAGAAGTTCGAAGTACCTGCTCGAATGCAGGCGGGCCTTATCGATTTACTGGGACGCGCTCATGGCCGATGCAAACGGTTGATTTGGATGTTCTCGAATGGTAGATTCTAGTCAGGTATAATCTTATGAACAGGCCGCCACCCTATTTTCCGCAGAATCAATTATCCCCACCGGACGAGAATCGGTACAGAAAATTCAAGGTCATTGTAGCGTTGTCCGTTATTGGGCTGATCGTTCTTCTGGCAGCTGCCGTGATCGGAATATACTTCTTGATCAGCACATTATTGTGATGGCATTTGAACCAGAGGGAACATGAAATAGAAATAGGAGCGAGTCTAACTTCGCTCCTATTTATTTATTTGTGATCCTACTCGCTATCGATTTGACTCTGATCGCTGCCTAATAGCGTTCGACTTTGCTCGTGCGCCATCCGAAGCCAATTCTTTTGCCTTTGGAAGTAATTCGATTGCGCGAAGCAATTGATTATCGTACTCATTAAAGACCTGGTAGGAGGTAGTCGAACCATAAGCAGCGGTGACAAGCTCTGAGCGCAGCAGCCTTTGGACAAATTCGCGTTCATTGTCAATTTGAGCAGATGAGATACCGAACTTCGCAACTGCGAATTGCTTGAAAGCGTCGAATAGCGGCTGTGAAACAGGAAAGTCGCCTGCCTTTATATCGTGCTCGAAAGATATTGGCCTATCGACCTTGAATGTTGCAAAATCGCTGATCCTTCCCGCCGTCAGGTCCAAAGCGAACGCAAATATAGGATTTACGAGTTTTAGTTGAAGGCGTCCTCTTTCGATGGGAATCGTATTGGCTTTTACCTCGACGTCCGGATTGATCCCGCCCCCACCATATACTGCCCGCCCTAAATCCGTTTTGCTTTCCGTTCCCTTGGGCTTGTCTGTCCCATTGCTCTCGTCGAGTCGAAGCGTACCGCCGTTTGTATAATAATCGTAAAGCCTTCCGTCAGAATAGTCCCGCTGTATTAGCCGTCCCGAGGGTGTTTCGTATTTTGCTATCGTAAGCAACAGCATTGAGCCATATTCCAAAATGAAAGGATTCTGGACCAATCCTTTGCCAAACGTGTTTTCACCAACGATCAGCGCTCGGTCGTGATCCTGTAATGCTCCGGCGAGAATCTCGGAAGCCGAAGCAGTGTTTCGGTTAACCAGAACTACGATCGGTGTTTGATCAGGGTACTTGTTTTCGGCCCGATAAGGGTCCGCCGTGACGCCAAGCCGTCCCTTCTGCGTGAAAACGGTCTGGCCATTCGCAAGAAATGCATTCGCAACACGATAAGCTTGGCCTACCAGTCCTCCTCCGTTATTCCGAAGGTCGATCACGAGCTGATTCATACCTTCAGACTTCAACGAGCGCATCGCGGCGGCAAATTCAGCAAATGTCGTCTGGTTGAATCCGCCGTTCATGTTGATATAGCCAACACCGGGGCGGATCAAATACGACTCTGCGATCGACGGTTGGGAAACTGAATCGCGAACTATCTCGACTGGTATTTGCTTTCCGGTCAAATATTTTTCGACGACGATCTTTGCTGTCGTTCCTCGAGCGCCCCGCAACTTGTCACGCACTTCGCTGTAAGGCTTACCGAGCATTGATTCGCCATTGACTTCGACGATCTTATCGCCGTATCGAAGGCCGGCCCTGTGTGCTGGAGCATTCTCAAACGTTGCCTTGATAAACGTGGCGATCACATTGCCTTTTGCATCGCTTAGGTCGCCGATGGTTGCGCCGATACCATAGTATCTCGAGCTCTGATCGGTTCGAAACTGTTCGAATTCCTTAGAATCGAAGTAGTTTGAATGAGGGTCTAGTGTATGGAGCATGCTATCGATCGATGACTTGAAAAGGCTATTATAGTCAAGTTTTTCGCCGGCATAATTCTTTTCGATGAGTGACAGCGCTTCGGATATATCCAGTTCAATATTCTCGACGGTCACCTCTTTACCAGAGCGAACATCAGAAATATTCTTTCCGTCCTCATTTCCAGAACGTGTTGCGGTTGAAGATGCTGGCGACTGTCCCAATCCGGAACTGGTAAGCAATAGAAGCAAGGCGATAATTATCGCGGATGAAGATTTTGTCACAACGGTTAGATCTCCTACAGTAAAACTCCGGAAAACGGGCAAAACTCGCGAAATAGTAACATTCATTTGAGGAAAAAGCGACGAAAAGAGTTGCACGGCAAAAAGTTGCACGAAGCCTGCCTCCAAGCTTTTCTCGTAGTTCGATTTGCGATAAACTTTGGTCATCTCGCCATTAGGTATACGTGAGCGGCCTGATCCTGGTTCGAATTATTCCTGTTCCATTATGACGCATCTCTTAAAAGTTTCCGGACTTCAAACTCAATTTCCGACGCGAGCCGGGCTGGTCCGGGCCGTAAATGATGTGAATTTTCATATCGACGAAGGTGAATTGCTTGGTTTGGTGGGCGAATCCGGATGCGGAAAATCGATTACTGCCTTGTCGATCATGAGACTAGTTTCCCCGCCGGGGAAGATCGTCGGAGGATCGATCAAGTTTAAGGGAGAAGAGCTCACATCGGTCGATGCTAACCGGATGAGAGAGATTCGCGGCAACGACATCGCAATGATCTTTCAAGACCCGATGACATCGCTCAATCCGGTATATACGGTCGGCGAACAGATCGCGGAAGCACTCCGACTGCATCGGAAATTGAACAGGAAGGATGCTTGGGACGCAGCGATCAGCGCAATGAATGAGGTGGCGATCCCGGCTCCCGAACGTCGTGCGAACGACTATCCACACCAATTATCTGGCGGTATGCGGCAGCGTGTAATGATCGCAATGGCGCTAGCGTGCGACCCTGAGCTATTGATCGCGGATGAACCGACGACGGCACTCGATGTCACGATCCAAGCTCAGATACTGGAGCTTCTTGACGAACTTCGAAAAACTCGGAGGCTTGCTGTTTTGCTGATCACGCATGATCTGGGCGTCGTCGCGGAGGTCGCTGATCGCGTTTGCGTTATGTACACTGGCAAGATCGTCGAGGAGTCGGGAGTGGACGAGATCTTCGCGCACCCAAAACATCCTTATACACAGGGCCTTCTGAATTCGGTGCCCAAGCTTAGTGCAGGTCATTTCGAAAAGGTGCGGCGTTTGGAAACGATCGACGGGGTTGTCCCGAGCCCTACAGACCTTCCAAGTGGCTGCCATTTCGCGCCCCGATGTGCTTTCCGAATGGAACGATGCGTTCAGAGCGAGATACCTTTGTATAGTCTACCCAATAACGTAAGCGTTCGATGCGTTTTATATGACGAACAAACAGAGGCCGGCCGTCGGGGTGAGAATGTTGAGTTGAATTAAATAGAATGGGAACCGCAGCAGTCGACACTGCAAAAGTAAAACTAATTCAAGTTCGGAACCTCGTCAAACACTTTCCGGTCGAGGGCAGTGATGATACGGTTCGGGCCGTCGATGACGTTTCGTTCAACATAATCGCGGGCGAAACGCTCGGGCTGGTTGGAGAATCCGGCTGTGGGAAGTCTACCGTCGGGAGATGTCTACTGCGTCTTCACGAACCCACGAGCGGTGAAATATGGTTTGAGGGCCAAAATATCCTTAACCTTCCTCACGGTGAACTGCAGGCACTTCGCCGTGAGATGCAGATCATTTTCCAGGACCCGTACGCAAGCCTCAACCCTCGATTGAGTATACTTTCGATCATCTCAGAACCACTAAAAATTCACGGTATTGGCGATAAGTTCGAACGAAAGGAGCGCGTCGCGGATCTGCTCCGTAAGGTGGGACTCGATCCGGCTTTCATGTATAGATATCCACATGAGTTCTCAGGCGGCCAACGGCAGCGGCTTGGAATCGCAAGGGCATTGGCACTCAATCCGAAACTTATCGTGTGCGACGAACCGGTTTCGGCACTCGACGTCTCGGTTCAGGCCCAGGTCGTCAATTTATTACAGGACCTCCAGGCGGAGTTCGGATTGACGTATCTGTTCATCTCGCACGGACTAGCCGTAGTCGAGCACATTTCGAATCGAGTTGCTGTTATGTATTTGGGAAAGATCGTTGAGATCGCAGAGGGTGATCGATTGTATGAGCGGCCGCTGCATCCGTATACGCAGGCGCTGCTCTCCGCGATACCTGTACCGGATCCACGGCAAAAGCGGAAAAGGATCGTTTTGACGGGAGATGTCCCGACTCCGATCAATCCGCCTTCCGGGTGCAGCTTTCGGACGCGATGTCCGATCGCTATCGACCGTTGCGCTCGTGTAGTCCCTGAGTTGAGGGAGATCGGGAACGGTCATTTTGCGGCGTGCATCCGTGTAGAGGGATATGACGATGCGGCGCCGATGAAATAATTGAAACGGTCTGGGAAGTATTGCGTATTGTGATTATACACTTCGCGCACTTGAACTTATTAAATCAAATAAAGGAGATCGCACAAGATGCAAGATGAAAGGCAAGTAACGTCCGCCGACACAGGCCAGATGTCTGAGGCGTCATCGCTGTTTAATATTTTTTTCGAACCTGGACGTACGTTCGATGATCTTAGAAGAAAGCCCAGGTTTATTCTTGCCCTCGTTTTGATGGCAATCCTGATCACCGCATTCAGCTTCGCGTTTTACTACAAAGTGGGCGAGGACAATTTCAGAAGCTTTATCACCGAGCAGATCTCAAAAAGCTCGCAGGCCTCCGCGATGGACGCTGAACAAAAGGCCGGCGCTGTGGATATGCAAATGAACATCGCGACCGGAGCCCGTTACGCCACGCCGGTGATCGTTGCTTTGTTCTTCGCGTTTGGCGGATTCATATACTGGCTTGCCGGGAAGGCCTTTGGGGGTAGCGGAAATTATTTTCACGCACTGTCGACCTGGGTTTACTCATCATTACCTCCAACCGTGATCTCAATGCTTGCGAATTTTATTATTCTCTTTTTTAAGGCGGTCGACGATATTGATATTGGTACGAGTCAAACTGGTGTTGTACAGGCAAACCTGAGTTTTCTGATCGACCGAAAAGGTTCGCCAGTACTCGCGACGCTATTGGGTTCGTTCGATGTTTTCTTGATCTGGGGATGGATTCTGGCCGCGATCGGGCTTCAGCGTACTCAGAAGATATCTTCCGGCTCGGCCTGGGCTATCACGCTTATCGTCGCGCTTGTCGGGATCGCGATGCGTGTGATCGGATCTTTAGTATCCGGCAACCCTTCATAGTTAAGCAAGCCCCTATAAGGGGCTTTATTCGTATCTAAGTGATTCGATCGGGTCCAGGCGAGCGGCTTTCCACGCCGGCCACAGGCCAAAAATAATTCCGATCCCGACGCTTGCAAAAAACCCAACGAACGGTGCCCATACTGGCACGTAGGACGGCAGAACCAATTTGACGAGCAAAGTTAGGAGCCAACCCAGGGCCAACCCCAGCAATCCGCCGAAACCCGTTAAAGTGGCCGCTTCGATAAGAAACTGAAGCAGGATATCGCTCTGCTTCGCCCCAATCGCCTTGCGGATACCAATTTCCCGGGTACGCTCGGTGACCGATACAAGCATGATATTCATCACACCGATGCCGCCGATCATTAATCCTATGGAAGAGATAACGACCATCGCGATCGCAACACCGGCGGTTATTGCCTTGAACTGATCGATCAAGCTTGCAGCCGTTTCCATCGCAAAGTTATTCGGTTTGCCATACGGAACCTGTCTGCGAACGCGAAGGAGATCCTGAACATCATCTTTTGCCTTATCAAGCATCCCTTCGTGGGCGACTGCTAGGATGAATAGGTCATCCGCATTCGGCTTGAGCTTAAGTGCTGCACTCATCGGCATATAAATCACATTACTTTGATCGTTATTGCCGCCGCCGCCACCGAAAAGCTGCTCCCGCTTTTGCAATACACCGATAATGCGGAATTCCGTCCCGGATATCTCGAGCGTTTCGCCGATCGGAGAATCGAACGGGAAGTAGTTCTCCGCAACTGTCGAACCGATCAGGCACACGCTCGCCTTTTCATCGGCCTCGGACTGCGAGAACCATCGCCCGTCCATCAGTATTTCAGTCGAAGTATCTTCGATCTCTGTCGTTGTACCTGATAGTTGCACGGCCGATGATGTTTTGCCGTTCTTTCCCGTGACCATGATCTTTGACCCGAAAAAATTGTTCGAGACGTCAAGGAATGGCACCGCGGTTTCGATCGACGCCAGGCCTTTGATCGCTTCAGCGTCATCGAAGGTGAGCGGCCTTCGCATACGCTCTTCCTGGGTGCGGCGGCCGTGGCCGAAACCGATGTTGTTCTTATATAAAAATATTGAACGCGTGCCAAACGATTCGACCTCTTTCTCGATCGCGACATTGATCCCGCTTATGATCGATGAGATCAGCATCACGGTGATAACCCCGACCACCACTCCGACGATCGTAAGGAACGAGCGCAGCTTATTGCCCCGAAGAGTATCGAAGGCCATTTTAAGATTTTCGTAGAAAGAGCTTGTTACGAATCTCATATCTAGTCTGCCCGCAGCGCCTCGATCGGGTCGAGTTTGGCGGCCTTCCAAGCCGGGAATATCCCTGCCATGATGCCGACTACGGCGGAGACGCCGATCGAAATAACGGCCGCGTACCATGGGATCACGGTTGGGATAAACAGGGAACTGATTATTAGGCCGATCGCCTGCGCCAAAGCCAGGCCTATCAAGCCGCCGATCGCGGAAAGTGTGGCCGCCTCGAAAAGGAACTGCTTCAGAATGTCGCCCTGTCGGGCACCGAGGCTTTTTCGTATGCCGATCTCTTTTGTCCGCTCGGTGACGGCGACCAGCATTATATTCATAATGACGATAGCGCCGACAAGCAGTGCGATACCCGGCACGGCCAGAATGACGATAAACGTAGTTCCAAAAAGGCTGTCACGTAATCCTGAGATCGCATCAGGCGTTACGACCCCAAATGTATCTTTTTCACCGAAACTTAATTTACGGCGCTGCCGCATCAATGTTCGGGCCTCTTCAACGGCGTCATCAAATAACGCGTCCGATGGAGCAGTCGCCAAAAAGTATAAATAGCGGCTTCCCCGAAAACCACCGAAGGTCGATTCGTAGGTTTTTAGAGGCAGCTGCACAAATGCGTCCATCGGACGTCCAAACACTGTTCCTTTTGCAACCGGAACCCCGATCACACGAAATGGTACTCCGCGGATCGTGATCTCCTCACCAACGGCGCCTCCTCTCGGGAACAACTTATCAACCACATCTTTACCGACAAAAGCGACACGCATGGCGTTGTTATTTTCGGCCTCTGTAAAATAGCGGCCTACGGCTACATCTACATTTTCGATTTCACCGATAATCGGTTCGGCGCCATCGACGCTGACGTCCTCCATCACCACCGACCCCGCGCGAACCTCTCGGCGATTAGCGCCTGCCTTCGCCCCTATCTTATCCATCACCTGTGCACGTGCCTTTAGATATTCGAGATCCTCCATCGTCAGCTCTTTATTCTTCCGTTGTGCCTCCGCGATGGTGTCTGTGTCCTTAAAATCTTCGAAGTTGAACCGTTGAATCGTAAAAGAATTTGACCCGATTCCCGCGATCTTCTCATCGATATACGTGTTAAAGCCCTGCAGCACCGAAAATACGACCATAAAAGCCATAACGCCGATGATCATCCCCAAAAGCGTGAGGAACGACCGCAGCTTGTGCGCCCAGATGGCGGCAAACGCGAGCTTTAAGGTTTCAGAAAAATTCATCGCTGATCCATTGTGGTATATCTGCCGGTAAATACGCAATTTACATCGTCAGGGTTTCCGACGTGTTCGTCGCGAAGTCGGAATACTACTCAACTCATCGCCATTTTGACAAACATCGACGGAGGACGGTAGACTTTTCGCGATCCCACGATCAAGAACCAGGTTTCCCATCCATTCGGGAGTATTAGAGAATTTATTTTGAAAGAGAGTGACCCCTTGGCGGGGTGTGCCGATAGCGGTGATGTTGTATCTGAGGGTGTGTTTGCGAGGCTTATGTCGAATCGGCCGGGGCTTTTGGCGGCGGTTGTAACGTTGTTTGTCTCGCTTGGTGCGCTTGGTGCCGGGATGAGGTATCGACTCGACGCGTTTGATATACTTGGCTTGTGACGGCTCACAAGCAAACAACCGACGGGCAGGCGTATACTACGGGCTATGTCTATAACCTTTCGGGAGCTTTGATCGAGGAGACATACCCGAGCGGGCGTGTTGTGAAGACTGAGCTCGATAATTCGGCCGATCTGGCAAAGGTCAAGAGCAGGAAGAGCCCGACGGACATATTCAGGCCGTATGCAGGCAGTTTCAAATACAACGCCGCCGGTGCGGTTGCTTCGATAAGACTTGGAAATGGCAAGTTTGAGAACACGCAGTTCAACTCACGGCTCCAGCCTGTTCAGATCGGACTTGGCTCATCGGCCAGCACGCAGAATCTTTTGAAGTTGAATTACGGATACGGAACGAACGACAACAACGGCAACGTCCTGAGTCAGACGATAACGGTGCCGACTGTCGGGGCGAACACGGGATTTGTAGCGACGCAGACTTACGCCTACGACTCTCTGAACCGAATCAAACAAACGACGGAAACGATCG
>JBAUGL010000146.1:0-21242 GCA_049679665.1 Pyrinomonadaceae bacterium
GGGTGTCCTGTGCGAAATCTACAAGCGAGTTTCCAATTCGCCGTACGATCGACGGAATTACAATTTCCTCGTCTTCCTTTTTCTCTTCGATCTTGGGTTCGTCGGCAAGCTTTTTTGATTTATCCACCCGCTGCACTGCTGTCAGGAGTTCGCGAACTGTCTGCACTTCGTTTAGCGTATCCGGCGAAATCACTCGACCGCCCGCATCTTCGATCGCCGCTTGCAGTTCCACAAACATTAATGAATCAAATCCAAGGTCGGAGAGTTTCTCGCCGCTGGTGACATCAGAAAGTGGACGGTTCGATACACTAGCGACGATCTTGCGTATCCACTGTACATTATCGTCTCCCTTCGATTCGGCAACCGCCTTTGTCGTATTTTTCGCGCGAACTTCCAACGCCTGCAGCATTGCGACTACCTCGGGCCGCTTGACCTTTCGGGTCGCCGTCCGCGGCAACTCGAAAGGAGTAATATGAATGACCTTTACCCGCTTAAAGAACGGAAGTGAGGCGGATACCTCACGAAAATGCTCTTCGACTCTCTTATTAACCTCAGCCCGGGCGAGCGCGATGTCATATTCATAATCGGGAACGACCAAGGACGAGATTCTTTCGCCACCGTCCTCATCGGGCAATCCGACAACGCTTATCTCCTTTACATAGCTCGACTTACCATACAGATCCTCGATCTCGTCCGGGTAAATGTTCTTACCGTTCGAATCGATAATGACGTCTTTAGACCTACCGACAATGTAAAGATTTCCATCCTCATCGAGTTTTCCGAGGTCACCGGTCCGCAGCCATCGATCCTGCAGTGCGGCCTCGGTCGCCTCTTCATTGTTATAGTAGCCAAGCATCACGTTCTGGCCCCGTGCAAACACCTCACCGACTCCTGTTTCGTCAGGATTATCGATCTTGACCTCGATACCAGGCAGTGCCCTGCCTACGCTTCCTCTGAGAAGTTTATTGCCTGGTCGAGCAACCGTGAGAACCGGTGAGGATTCGGTCAGCCCGTACCCCTCTAGTACCGTAAACCCAAGACCATGCAAATCTTTCTGCACCTTTTCGGAAAGTGCCGAGCCGCCCGAGATCAGGTATCGCATCTTTCCGCCCATTCCCTTATGTATCGGGAAAAAGACGATCGGCCCAAAATTGAACGGAGTATTGTCGCGGATCCATGCGTTGAATTCGATAACATTGTCGGCGACATCCGCGATCCAATCGCCGCGTTCCCGCAGCCGGGTCTTGATCCGGCGGTGAAGCATTTCCCACAATGCCGGAACACCGACCATACCCGTTACATGCCCATGTTCGATAGCCCTTGTAAGCTCTTCGCTCGAAAGCTCTTCAAGATATGTGACCTGAGTTCCGTTAGCGAAGGGCGTCAGAAATCCAGCTGAAAATTCAAACGTATGGTGCATCGGCAGAACCGACAAAACGCCATCGGTGAGGTCCATATCAAGCACGCTCGAAAGCATCGAGATCATGTTCGTAAAGTTTTTGTGTGACAGCATCACGGCCTTCGGCGTGCCGGTGGTCCCCGAAGTAAAGATCAGCGATGCGACCGAGTTCGACAGTACTTTTGACGGCAACAATGAGTTTCGCTTAGTCTCCTCGGCCTCGCTCGGCATTTCGAAAACCTCGTCAAAAGTCCAAACCGCAACACCGGCCCGCTTGTCCGCATCGCTGCCAGCGGCGAAAGCCTCGGCAAGTCGTCCTCTCAGCTCCGGATTTTCACTGTCGAGTTTTGGACTGATAACTATCGCCGATGCCTCACCCGCTCGAGCAAAACTGATGATCTCGTCTATAGAGCTTGCGGGATCGATCGGGATCGCGGTCGCGCCAGCCTTGAGAATCCCGAAATAAGATATTCCCCACTCAGGCATGTTGTTTGAAAACAAAATGACGCGGTCGCCTTGTTTGATTCCCTTGCTCGCCAGAAATCCAGCGGTCCTAAGGGTCAATTCGCGAACATCCTCGAACGTGTACTGTTCCTTGCGTCCGTTTCGCTCGATCCGCATTGCGATGCGCGTTGCGAAACGCTTGGTCGAGGTGTCAAATAGATCGAGCAGATCTCGGTAAGTGTGCGAACGCTTTTCCTGGATCTTCAGCTCCTCCTCGAGCGTGGGCAGGACCCATTTGCGCATACCCGGAAAATGGACGTTTAGCCAATAGTCATACCAATCCAATTTTTCGGGATACCATGGCAGCAACGGTTTTTCCTTTTCCTTGATGATCGACACCAACGCCCGAAGGTTGTCCGATCGATAGAGATACTCATTGTCGATCATAAACGGCTTGAACATCGCAAACGCATCCATTGTCTCCTGCGTCGTGCGTTTGAAATCTTCGGTCGATTTTTTAAGGTCCGAAATGATATTGCCTATGCGGCCTCCGCCCCATCGCGGGGTCGCTCGGTCCATCAGATCGTCTGCTCGCTTGGCCAGTTTGTTCAGCATCGGAGCGGATGTCAGCTCATACGTTCGCTGTTTCACAGTCTGCGTCTCGACCATTCCGGCTAGTTTATTTACGATCTTGCTGCCTGTTTCCTTCTCCTCAAAATGGCGGCGTTTATACAGTCCAACCAGCCCGACAATTCGTTTCATATCGTTTGGATTCGAATCGCCCGAAGACGCCTGAAACACGAGCGGCGGTTTGTCATCGACCAGCGCGTTTATCGTGGCGGCCAGGATCGCGCCCGCGACCATATCGACAGGTATTACGTCCAGCACCAGTTTTTCATTCACCGGGATGATCGGCTGCCCCCTTAAGGCGATAAGAATAAGCGGAGCTGTTGTCGTAAAACCTTCGTTCCACCCGGGAAAAGGATATTGATTAGACGACTCGACGATAGACGGCCGAACAAGGATCTTCACGATATCGTCCTGTTGGGCGATTATCTGTTCAGCGAGAGATTTCGAATATGTGTAGATGTTCGTCCAGCCCCAATACTCGGCACGCTCGGCCCCGAGTTCGGTCGTGCGTTCGCGAACCCACATTTTGCGTTCGCGGAAGATGGCGGATTTCAGCTCCGCCTCGTCATCCGGATCGCGGCCTTCTTCGATAAAGCGGTTGCGCGCCTGCTCATGAAACTTCGCGTGCTGAACGGCGTCATCGGCTTCTTGTCTCGCCTGTTCGCTCAAGCGTGCGCAGTCTTCGACCTCGCGATTGACGTCGAACGCGGTTCCGACCAATTCATTCTTTCGCGGAAAATACCCGACCACCGGTTCATTTTCCCAAATCGCCCCCGAACGTTTGCCTGCAACGAAACACGTCGAAACATGTACCAACCGCGGCTTTTTCATCATCCGGGCCATCTTTATGATGTTGTTCGAACCGACGACATTCGTCCTTAAGGCCGACTCAAGCGGCGGATTAAACGTCACATTTCCGGCACCATTGATAATGACGTCAGTGTCACGCATTATCTTCTTCGCGTCTTTTTCGTCGAGACCAAGATACTCATTCCCCACATCTCCGTTGACCGGAATGACCTTCGACTTAATGAAATCCTCAAACCCGTCGCCGTATTTCTCACGCAGAGGGTCGAACGTCGGAGATGTAACAATACTCGACCAAAACCTAATCTTCGACTCATTCTCATCGCGCGCACGCACTGTTGTATAGACCTTCCCTACATCCGGAAAATTATGCAGCAGCATCGACAACGTGACCTTCCCCACAAAGCCCGTCCCGCCGATAAAGAAGATCTTCTTACCCTTAAATATTTCTGTCGGTGATAGTTTCATAACGGAACACGGACGCCCTCGTCCGCAAACGACGCCTGCGGCGTCAGTCCTTTCATTTCCACAAAGCTGTATCGCGACCACGTACGCGTTCGTGCTTCGCACTCATTGCGGACGAGGGCGTCCGCGTTCCAACATTGCAGCAGCATCGACGGCGTAACCTCCCCGACGAAGCCCGTCCCGCCGATAAAGAAGATCTTCTTACCCTTAAATATTTCTGTCGGTGATAGTTTCATCTAAATTCTTATGAATAGCCTTTCTCTTTTCACAAACTTTAGTGCGGCAAACCCATACGTTTCAGCAGATCTTTGTATCGCGGGTCGTCGCGGAGAGATTCAAAATGGATTCGCCATACAATGTCCGGCAACGAGCCGTGGCGATTGCCAAAGTCTTTTTCAAGCCACCCAAATGCCTTGTCTTTATCACCTAATCCCGCATAAACCGAAGCAACATACTGTCCGTTCGATTCTCTTTTTGCGTATTTTTCCTCTAACTCTTTCGCAATTTGGATTGCTTCGGTGCGATTTCCGGCTACGGCATAGCCGTAGCCCAAACCTCGCAATCTCACAGCCGACCTCTTGCTCAATTCTACTGCTTTTTCCAAATGTGCGATTCCCTCGTCGTTTTGCCCCAGTTTGAGATACGATGCACCCAAATTTTCGTGTGCCGCAGAAAATGCCGGATCCATCTCGATAATTTTGAGCATTGTTTTAACGCTCGAATCATGGTCGTTCAACATTTGGTAGCTGTCCGAAACATTAACGCCGATGATGCTTGAAAGCGGGTCGAGTTTCTCCGCCTGCTTTAATACGGCTGCCGTTTCATCAAACCGACCGAGAGACCTCAGTAGAATCGAATACCAGTGATATGAGGTTGCATAGTTCGGGTTGAGTTCGATTGCTCGTTTAAATTCGATTTCAGATTCTTTCCAATCCCACGCGAATTTATTGATGAGACCCAATGTTGCGTGCGGTTCCGCCAAACGATTGTCGAGTGCGATGGCACGCTCGGCATAAGCCGTCGCTTGCGGCAATGATTCGAGCGTTGGAGTTCCGGCGTATTCCCCCACAACCGCGTAACAATCGGCTAGACCGGCGTAAGCGAGTGCATATTTCGGGTCGCGGTCGGTTGCTACTTTAAATTGCTCAATTGCCTTCAACACATTTTCCTTTGTTCGCCGATTCCAGTAATAACGTCCTTTCAAATACGCTTGATAGGCGTCCGTATCGGCGGTTGAAGTTTTGGTTACTTTTGCTTCGTCCTCACCCGAAAGTTTTAGTTTGAGTTTAGTCGAAACATCTTTGGCGATCTCGCTTTGCAATGAAACAAGGTCAGATTGCTTGCGGTTGTATTCCTCAGCCCAGATCACGTCCTGTGTTTGCGTATTGACCAGTTCGAGATTCAACTTCAGATCGTCGCCCCGCCCGCCGACCCTGCCCAGCAAAACGGCCTGCACATCCAATGCCTCACCGATCTTCTTCGGCGAAGTCTCCTTGCCCTTGTAATAAAAAGCCGTGCTCCTGGATTTAACAGCCAAATTCGGCACTTCCGACAGACTCTTTATCAGCGTCTCGGTAATTCCATCAGATAGATACTCAACTTCCGGATTTCCGCTCTCATTAACGAACGGCATCACGGCGATGGATTCGATCTGCCCGGGTGGTGAGAAGTACCGGTATCCGAAAAGTCCGCCGAGCACAATAATTCCCAACAGAAGGGGGGCGGCGAGCAGCCCGCTATCAAAGCTCTGAGGTTTCCGAACAACCTCGCCCGCGCCAGTCGGCAAAACCGCCGTCTGGTCGGTCATGTGTATCTGAGCGCGGGTGGCTGCCTCACCCGGCTTGTCGGTAACATGGAGTATCGCCGTCACCGGTTCATCGGCGGACGCCGGGCCTTCGAGAAGCGCGTTGCCGTCGTCGAGACAGTAAAGCAACGTGTCGTCGTAATAATCCCGCCTGCATTCAGGGCATCGTTTCATATACTCGGTGGCTACCAGCCGGCTCGCTTTCGTATGTCCTTTAATCGAGTATCTTCATACCTTAAATCTTTCCGATGGTGATAGCTTCATACGGAACGCGGACGCCCTCGTCCGCATTTGCCATTTCGCGACTGGATCATGGCTTTCGTTTTCGCTCCACGTCAACTCAATACTTACGAAGATTTTGCGACCTTTGAAAAAAAAGCATCGCACCTAGCATCCCGTGATCCGTTAAACGCACAAATATATTTTCGCACTCGTTTGCTTTCAACATCGTAAAGATCCGGCCCAGATCGTACTTGTACATCGGGAACAAACGGTGACTCACTTTCCTACGACGTAACCTATTCACGCTCGAGTAAATGAACGGAAATTTCCTGTAGGCCTTTAATCTCAGTTTTTGAAATAAAGCTGAGGGGTCATGATACGTAACATGCAGCATTCCGATTCCCTCGGGCGATAGTCGTTCGAGTATATTGGCGATCGCATCGATTCCAGTTACAGGTTCAATATGCTGCAGAACGATGTACGAATGGACAAAATCAAACATGTCGCCGGAAGATCGAAAAAACTCATCTGTACTGCGAAAATCGACATTTGAAATATTCCGGTTCTGACAGTTTTTACGAGCCTCTGCCAGCATACTTTCCGAAATATCGATCCCTACAACTCTTTCACAACGGTCCGCCATCGCTAGAGTGATCCGCCCGACGCCGCAGCCGAAATCGAGAGCATTTTTCGGCCGAAAGTCGACATCAAATCCCTCGCGTATGTCACACCATAAGCTTTCAACGTGTCCATATCCGGTTTCGAAAAACTCCGAAACCAGGTCATCATTCAAATTTGCCTGATGAAACTTTTCGAAGGTGGCAACGGCGTAGTACGGATCGTTGGCGCCGACGCGTTCCCATGTGTTCTTATGTTTTGCCATCAAATCCCTACCTTAATCCGTCACGTTGCAAAGGCCGATCACCGGCTGATGGAGCATCGTGATCTCCGCGTTGCGGCCCATATATGAGCGGGCCATGGCGATGGCTTCCGTTAGATTATCAGCGCGTTCCCATCCGAGCATCTCGGGGACGTGGGCGTTTTCGGCGCCGGCGACGATCACCTTGCCAACGTGCTGGCGGCCGTTTTCGCCCCAGTACCACATAAAGAACGGGTGCGCCCCGTGATAGGCGTTGCCCCGGCGGTACATTTCGATGTAAGCGGGGTTAGTCGCAAACTCACGCTCGTATTTCTCACGCAGGAAAAAGGCATCGCGGGATTCCGGCAGCAGCCGGTGGAAAAACTCTATATACGCCGGGTGAAAATTATGGTCGAACTCGTCAAAGCAAGGGTGTGTTATCACCATCACGCCGCCTTTTCGCAGCAATGGCTTGTTGCGATACATATTGAAGTGATAGCCGAGCGCCATCACCTGCACGAGTAGCGGGTTGAGCGCCGAATAGACGTTGTATGGCGAGATGTCCGGAATGCCGGAGATCAAGATATCGCACTGGCCTTTAACCGGAATTTCGTACTGTCTGTAATTGAGTTCGAGGATCTTGTCATGAACCGGTTCGGTCAGACCTGCGTAACAACCGATCAGCTCATATTGTGCGGGAATCGCGTGAAGCATCTTTCGCCGCGCGCCGCGGGGCATCTTGGAAAACGTCCGCTTCATCGCCTCCCATTTCATCCGGTCCATGAACGAAAACTCATCCTCATTTCGCGTCAGAATGTCGTAGCCCTCGGGGAACATTTTGTTGTTCAGTGCCGTCTCAATGTGAAAAACCTTGCAGTTTTCATCAACGAGCTTCCCAAGCCGAATAACTTTATGGTTCAATTCCGACGCCGGCGGGTCCATATAGGAATGCGAATCGCGGATCGTCTGCGGTTCGTGGTGAGCGCGCAACGATTCGTAATCGCACAATCCGACCGCGACCGACTTATGCCCGCCGTCCATTGGAACGAGATTGATGTTGAGGTAGATGAGCAGATCGCTCTCGATCGCACGTTTGTTAACGCGCAGCGGCTCGTTGTGCCGAGTGTGGCCGAGCGTGATCAGGTTTTCGTCGTCCTCAGCGTCGTGGTTGTAATAACGGTCTGGATAATATTCGTTATATATATCTGCACCGACCATCCGCTTCATTTCCCACGCCGTCATTTTCCGATGCAGCGAGTTTGCAATGATCAAATGAACGTCATCCACGCCATTCGCTCCGCACATATCCAGCACGACCTCGAGCATCGTCTGCCGCATATCCGGCGTCGCCATCGGCGGCAGCGGCAGCGAGATATCGTCCATCGCGATCGTGACCCGCATTCCCGGCTCGAGAAGCGCATAAAGCGGTTCCATCTCGAGCGGATGGTTCACCGCATAACGAATGGCAGCTTCACGGTTCGGCAGCCCCTTTATCGGCGGATTCGGATAAATAACCCGCGTCCCGATAGGAATGTCCTCAAGAATAAAATCCTCGCCAAACGGCATGATCCGCGGCGCGGAATCCTTGTCGATGTAAACTATCGATTCGTGCGTTTTTCGTCTAAGTGCTAGTGCCATAACGTTTTATGAGTAGTAAGTAGTCAGCAGCCGAATTCCAAGCACCCATCTGTAAGCCTTCTGCCACAATTCAACATCTTCAAATGTTTTCGACGCCATATCGAATTCTACCAACTAGCTACTACTTAAGATCCAATATCGCCCAGTCGTGCTGCAACGCCGTTTGTTTCAACCTGAAATCAGGACAGACCGCCACCGGATGTCCGACTATCGAGAGCATTGGCAAGTCGGAGATGCTGTCGGAATATGCATATGATTCCGACAGATTGATATTCTCGCGTTCTGCATATTCCCGTATCCATTTGGCTTTTGTTGCTGAGGCCATAACGGGCGGGAGTACGCGGCCGGTGGCATAGCCATTGACGAACTCGAGCCGGTTCGCGACGTAATCGTCGATTCCAAGGTGTTCCATCAGCCGCTCTATCGTGAAATCCAATGCTCCGGTCAGCAAAACCTGTCGCTGGCCGATCTTCTTTCCCTGCGCTATCAGTTCCGGCGTGCCAGGAAAAATCGCCGGTTTCAGAACGTCTTCGAAGAGTTCATCGGAAAAATATCGAAGTCGGTCATGCGAGAAGCCTTCATAACTGCGGAAAAACACCTCATTAAATACGTTTCGCGAATATAAATCCGTTATCCCAAAAAACGGCAGCTTTGCGAGCGTGCCGACGCTTTTCTTCGCCGTCTGCCATAATCCTTGCTGTCTTCGGGCATAAAATCCGAGAGTATGCACGAGATTTGTACTAACGAGCGTACCTTCTAAGTCGTAGAATGCAGCTGCTTGTCCGTAACTGTTCATTGATTCTTCTTTATTGAGCCGTGCAAAGTGAGTTAAAATATATCAAAATTATTATGGTTTGGGTAATTTGTGACGGCAGACGATGAGAATTTCTTACATTTCATTCGCTTTTGTAATTACTTTGGGCATACTGACCAGCTGTGATCATCCCTCAGAAACTGACGCTGGACCTGTTATAGCGCCGCAACTAACCCGTGAGACAATAGCCGCTGCGGATGAATTGTTTGGCAAACGCGGCGATCCTGAGAACCTGCGAAAGTCGATCGAATTGCTTGCTCAACTCCGCAATCCCGACAATCGCGTTTACGAGGTCGAATGGAAGTTTGCCAAATATAGCTGCTTTTTAGGTAGGACGACCGCCAACGCCGAAGAAAAAGAGCAGCTTTTTGAGAATGGCGAAAAGGCAGCCCAAATTGCCATTAGATTGAAACCAGATAGGCCCGAGGGCCATTTTTGGTATGGGGCAAATCTTGGGGAGGCGTCAAAACTTAACCCGATCACAGTCGGCCTTCGCTCGCTCGATAAGATTCGTGACGCGATGAACGAGGTGATCCGGATCGACCCGGGCTACCAGGGTGCGAGTGCATATGATGTTCTGGCCCAGATCGAACTTGGAACTGGCTTGGCGGGTGGAAAGGCCGAGAAAGCCGTCGAATATCTTGAACATGCCCTTACGATTGAAAAGTCGAATTCTAATCTCCGCCTCAATCTTGCAAAAGCATACTTGGCCCTTAAACAGCGTCCAAAGGCGAGGAACCAGCTTACAATACTGATAAACATGGATCCGCATCCGGAATTTTTGTCGGAGCATGCCGCGGCCGTAGCAGAGGCGAAAGATCTTCTCGATCGAAGATTTTGATCCGAGAGGGCGCCTCATTTCGCTCGCGTAATGATGTATGTTACATTTTCAGACAGTTTCGTTCAGTCTCTAACTATGCGAAAAGCGATCTTTCCAGGTTCATTTGATCCTCTGACCAACGGCCACCTGGACGTCATCAAACGCAGTCTGCCGTTATTCGACGAATTGATCATTGCCATCTTGAATAATCCCGAGAAAAACCCGATGTTTACAGTTGACGAACGTCGCGAGATGATCGAACAGGTCCTTCCGACGGTAACCAACGGTGACTGCCGTTTGATAGTCGACAGCTTTTCCGGATTGACGGCGGAATTTGCGAAACGGAGCGGAGCAACTGCGATCGTTCGTGGCATTCGGGCGGTCAGCGATTACGAATACGAACTACGAATGGCGTTGATGAACCGCAAGCTCGAGCCATCCGTCGAGACAGTGTTCCTAATGGCGGCCGAAGAATTTTCTTATGTTTCATCAGACCTTATGAAGCAGGTTTTCCGTCTCGGTGGCCGGGTCGAAGGATTGATTCCCGAACTAGTTGAAATGCGAATGAGTGAAAAACTTAATAAAAAAGGAGCGTAAGTATGGCCGCGACAGACACAAATAATTTAGTCCGGACCGGTTCGAGGATCGCACTCGCAGGAATCGTTGGGACTTTTATTTACGTTCTCGTAAAATACTTCCGGTCGGGTGAATTCGACACCAGAACATTGTTTTACGGTGCTGTCATTATGGGTATTGTATTTCTTTTAATTCGAATAGCATCAGCCGCATCGAGTAAATAAGGATAGCGATCACCGGCATTTACGCGTGCTTTATATCAATGAATCCTGCGGGAATATACTTATGACCCTTTTTCCGGTTTCATCTAATGTCGCGTCGATGCTCCCGTCATCGACCCTAAAAGCAGCTCATGCCGCCGCTCAGCTGCGGTCAGAAGGGCATCATGTAATCGATATGACGGTCGGGGAACCCGATTTCGACACTCCGGAATTTATTAAGCAATACGCGATCGAAGGTTTGCAGAAAGGCTTAACGAAGTATACGCCGAGTTCCGGAATGAAACTTTTTCAGGAGTCGATTGCCGAGTTTTATTTGGGCCGGTTCGGCGCAGACTTTTCACCGACAGAAGTCGCGGCCGCTTGCGGAGGCAAACAGGCCCTATTTAACGCGGCATGTACACTATTGAACCCGGGAGACGAGGTTCTTATCCCAAATCCTTATTGGGTTACTTTTCCGGAGATCGGGAATTTCTGCCGTGCAGCGATCGTCTTCATTGATACCGAAAAAACCGATTTTATACTCACAGCTGATCAGGTAAAGGACGCGATCACGGACAAAACAAAGTTGCTGATCGTAAATTCCCCGAACAATCCGACTGGCCGCGTTATTCCGGCCAATGAGTTGGTGCAAATCGTCGAAACTTGCGCTGAACGCGGCGTTTACGTGCTTACCGACGAGTGTTATCTGTTTTTCGTATATCCACCTGCTGAGGTGTTCAGTTCGGCAGCACTACCAGCAGAGTTGCGTAAATTCGTCTGCGTTGCCGGAAGTTTTTCAAAGACATATGCGATGACCGGCTGGCGGGCTGGCTATACGATCGCTAATGAAGAATGGACTCGTGCGATGGTCAAGCTGCAGAGCCATTCCGCGACACACCCGACGTCCTTTGTTCAGTACGCCTGCGCCAAAGCAATGCAAAATTCGAAAATGTCGCTCGATGTCGTACAGACTATGCTTGCTGAATATACCAAAAGAAGAGATTTCTTGATCCCGGCACTTAACAATATCCGTGGATTGAAATGCGCGATGCCGGAAGGTGCTTTTTACGCATTCGTTGATGTACGTGAATTGCTGGGTGAAAGATTTGCATCGTCCGCCGACGTAGCTGATAGTCTTTTGAAGGAGGCCAAGGTTGTAGTGACCGATGGAGCTGGATTCGGCGCTGATGGTTTCCTAAGATTTTCGTATGCAACTTCCATTGAAAATCTGAAACTAGCTGCCGAAAAGATCTCAGTATTGTTTGGCTCCAGGTCGGGTGTGGCGACCTGATCGCGGTCACGACCCTAATCGGCGAATACGATCTGATGGCCGTTACAATCATTGATCGTAACCTCAATACTGCCGTAAATTCGCTTTACCGGCCCTTCGATCACCTCCACGCCCGCAGCAATTAGTTCATCGTAAACAGCGTTAATGTTTGAGACGACGATGAATACGTCGTTCCCGAGTCCTCGCCGAACGGACTCGTTGACGTTGACCGCGCCCGAATCTGATTTGCCGAAATGAATCTCGACACTACCTCGCCTGACCATCGCGTATACCGGTGGATCCAGAAAATATCCATCGATCGTAAAGCCAAGCTTATCGCGGTAAAATTCCGCTGTCGCGACAACGTCCGGGACAACGAATTGCGGTATCAACGCGATATATTCAACCGGTTCGGCCACTATTGGACGCCTCCGGTCATCATCAAACCGATTTCTTCAATCGACGTAGCTTTTGGATCGATCTCGCCCGCGATCCTTCCTTCGCGGATAACAAGCAGCCTGTCGGCTAAAGCAGTAACCTCTTCCAGCTCTGCAGAAACCAGAAGAACGGCTGCGCCTGAATCACGAAGCGCTATTAGCTTACGGTGAATAAATTCGATCGCCCCAATATCTACTCCCCTAGTTGGCTGCGAAACTAACAGCAATTTCGGATTCAATTCGAACTCGCGCCCAATAATTAGTTTTTGCTGATTTCCACCTGAAAGCGACTTTGCCAATAGGCCTGGATCGGCAGGACGCACGTCAAATCCCTCGATGATCGCTCTGGTCCGACGATCGATCTCGCCGTTATTTAGAAAGCCTGCGGCTGCAGCGATCGGCGGGCGGTAATGCACCCCCAGAACCGCATTCTCAGCTATATTCGCGCTTAATAGCAGGCCCCTTTTATGTCTGTCTTCCGGAATATGAGCGATGCCCAACTCCTTGATCCTTCGCGCACTTAAATTCGCGATTGGCCGTCCGTCAAATTCCACACTTCCGCCGGACGCTTTTCGTAGCCCGGAGAGTGCCTCGATCAGTTCCGTCTGCCCGTTGCCCTCGATACCGGCAACGCCGACGATCTCGCCGGCCCTCACGTCGAAAGAGACGTCGTCGAGAGCGCGACCGTGTTTCCCTTGAATCGTGAGGCCGCTAACGCGGAGAACCGTATTTTTCGGCACCGCATCGGTTTTATCGACTCGCAAAAGGACGTCGCGGCCGACTATCATTCGTGCTAGTTCCTTTGCGTTAGTATCCGCGGTTTTCACTTGCCCCACCGCCTTTCCGTCCCTCATCACCGTGACGTCATCCGATATCGCAAGTACTTCGTCCAATTTATGCGTAATGATAATGATCGTCTTGCCTTGCTCCTTCATTCGCCTCAGGATCGAAAAGAAATCTTCGACCTCCTGTGGCGATAACACAGCTGTCGGTTCGTCGAGGATAAGGATCTCTGCGTTTCGATATAGCGCCTTAAGCAGTTCAACCCGCTGCTGCTGCCCAACTGAGAGATCCTCGACAAGAGACTCCGCATTCACACCCAACCGCAGGTCGTTCGACAGCTTTTTGATCTCTCTGTAGGCCTTCTCTATATCAAGGTTCACGGCCGATCCGGGTTCGGCTCCAAGGATAATATTCTCGGCAACGGTCATAGTTTCAACGAGCATAAAATGCTGATGAACCATCCCGATTCCGATTGCGATCGAGTCATGCGGATTTCTGATCAGAACTGGCTTTCCGTCAACAAATATCTCGCCACTATCGGCCTTATAAAAACCATAAGCGATCCGCATTATCGTTGATTTCCCAGCGCCGTTCTCGCCAACTATCGCGTGGATCGTTCCTTTGCGAACGTTAAGCGAAACGTTGTCATTGGCGACGACGTTCCCGAATGTTTTTGTGATGTTTTTTAGTTCGAGCATTCTAATTCGCCATCGCGTCTGTGACCTTTATATCCCCACTGACGATATCGGCCTTGGATTCTTCAACACGCTTGATCACATTATCCGGAATTAACGCTCTGTTATGATCGTCCAGCGCATAAGCTACCCCGTCCTTGTCGAGCCCAAACACGTGAAAGCCGCCTTCGAACTTTCCGTCGAGGATCTTTTTCACCACGTCGTATACAGCATTATCCACTCTCTTGACCATCGAAGTTAGGACAAATCCCGGCTTTACCCCATTTTGGTTTGAATCAACGCCTATCACAAATTTGTTGGCCTCTCCGGACGCATTCCGCCCATATTGTTCAACCGCGTCAAATGCACCGAGTCCCGAGTTCCCGGCAGCTGTAAATATCACGTCCGCTCCTTTGTCGATCTGTGAGAGCGCGAGTTCTTTTCCCTTCCCCGGATTGTTCCAAGCGTGGTCCGTCACCCCGACGTAATTGCTGATCAATTTGATATTCGGATTCACTGCCCTCGCGCCTTCTTCATATCCTTTATTGAATCTGTGGATCAACGGAATATCCATTCCGCCGAGGAATCCTATCGTCCCCGTCTTTGATTTCGCCGCAGCGATCATCCCGACAAGGTACGATCCTTCGTGCTCACGAAAGACCAAAGACGCTACGTTCTGCTTAGGCGTCTTTCCGTCCGCTTCGAAGATAATACCGTCGACTATTGCGAACTTAATATTGGGAAAATCGTTCGCCACCTTCTGCATTATCGGCCCCTGTGCAAATCCGACACCGATCACAAGGTCAAAATTCTTCTCGGCGAAAGCACGCATCGCGGGTTCGATCGATGTAGGGTTACCGGGCTCGACATCATAAAGGCAAATGTCGAGGTCCTTCTCAGCCCGCTGAACGCCCTCCCAAGCGGCGGCATTGAACGAGCGGTCATTCTTGCCTCCGATATCGAAGACGATCCCAACCTTGATCTTGCAGGGCTTACGTCCCGCTGACGCATCCATATTGCAGGCACCGGCAAAAACAGCGACGGCAACGATGAATAATACAAAGATATTCCGGTCCATAAAACCTCGTTTTTCGCGGTATTAAATCTGAGCTAAAGATTACAGTCAATTATAAACCCGAGCAAACCCCGTGAAGAACCCAATTACGATACGATATTCCTTATCAGCGGCGGGTTTTCCGGCTGGTCGTGCGTGATAGTGAACGCACCGCGAATTCGGCGAGCAGATGCCTCAGCTCCATCCGATTCCCGGCAATAAAGCGTTCCAAGCGGCTGGTTCATTGTAACTTTTGCCCCGATCTTCACCTCGCATGAGAATCCGACGGCGTGGTCTATACCGTCATCGGCCTTTATCCGGCCTCCTCCAATATCACAGATCGCTTCGCCGACTGCCATCGCATCGACGCCGGAGACGAAGCCGTCTTGACCGGCGTTAATTGTTATCTCTCGAAGATCTTCACTTAGGAGCGATTCGGGATAGTCACAAACGCTCGGGTCGCCTCCTTGCAGTTCAATATTCCGCCGGAAAGTATCCAATGCACGGCCCGATTCAATAGCGTTGTTCACTTTCGTGACCGCTTCTGCGTCCGTGGCAGCAAGCCCGCCTAGAAGGATCATTCGGGAAGTCAGCTCAACAGCGAGGTCACGCGTAGATATCATTACAGTATCTGCCTCGTCTCTCATGATCTTGATGCATTCAAAGACCTCGTGCGAGTGCCCTACGTACTTCCCCAGGGGCTGGTTCATGTCTGATACGACCGCTTGGGTATTGACGCCAAATGCCTTACCAGTTTCGACGAGAGCCGCGGCAAGTCGTCTCGAATCTTCCAAATCACGCATAAACGCGCCCGAGCCCGTCTTTACATCCAGAACAAGTGCATCCAGATCTTCCGCCAATTTTTTCGACATTATCGAAGCGACGATCAAGGGGATATAAGGAACAGTTGCCGTCGCATCACGGAGAGCATAAAGCTTTTTGTCCGCCGGTGCGATTTCGGCCGTCTGCCCGGCCATAACGTAGCCGCAGGCCTTGAGCACCCCCTGAAACTCTTCCGTTGTCAGGTTTACATTAAATCCGGAAATCGATTCGAGCTTATCCAATGTTCCGCCGGTGTGCCCAAGTCCCCGTCCGGAGATCATTGGTACTGCCAGCCCGCACGCCGCGGCGGTCGGAGCAATAATAAGCGACGTTTTGTCGCCCACTCCGCCCGTAGAGTGTTTATCGGCAACTGGACGATCAATACTGGAAAGGTCGAGAACCTCACCTGAAAAAAGCATATTCCGCGTCAGCATTTCCTGCTCCGACGAATCGAGCCCTCGGATGAAAATGGCCATTATCATCGCCGAGATCTGGTAATCGGCCCACGACCCGTCGCATACGCCGTCAACGAAGTTCCGGATCTGCGCTTCGGATAGCGCCTCGCCGTCCCGCTTTTTTGCGATTATATCTTGTGGCCTCATAACACCTACGAAAAAGCTGTCCCGAGTTTCGCACAAGGACAGCTGTTAGTCTATTTAGTGCAGGCGCTAGGATTGTATTAACACAACTGCGTCAGCCCTTATCGCCAGTTTTGTTCCCACCGAATCTAAACCTTCGTTTGTCTTTGCCTTAACGCTAATACAATTTTCCGGCACATCCAGAACCACCGATAAAGTTTTTCGGATCCGATCAGCATACGGCTGGAGCCTCGGGGATTCAAGGCTTATGGTTGAATCGACATTTGCAATGGAGTAACCGCATTTCCTCATCTCTTGAACCGCAAACCGCAGAAACATAGAGCTTTCAGCGTTTCGCCATCGTTCGTCGCTGTTAGGAAAATGAGTGCCGATATCTCCGAGGGCGAGAGCTCCAAAAATGGCGTCTGTTATTGCGTGAGTGAGGACGTCGGCATCGGAATGGCCATCCGCTCCAGTGCACGATTCAATCGAAACGCCGCCGATGATCAGCGGCCTACCCTCGATGAGTCGGTGGATATCGCTCCCGTAGCCTATTCGAATCATACGGCCGCAGACCCCGCGCTATTCAAGAATATCTCTGCAATTACCAGGTCTTCAGGATTCGTTATCTTTATGTTTCTCGGGTCGCCCTCGACCACCGATACGGCATAACCAAGCTTTTCTACTAGTACGCTTTCGTCAGTTATTGAATCGTCTAAATGGTTGTGTGCGAATGCCTTCGCGAGAATGTCATATCGGAAAGCTTGCGGCGTAAGCACCCGTCGTAAAGTGGAGCGGTCGAGCGTTGCGACGACCGTCCCTGAGGAGATTTCTTTGATCGTTTCTGTCATGGGAGCAACCAAACACGCCGCACCCATCTCTGTGGCTTTTTCGATTACTCGTTCAATATCTTCGACCGTTACAAGTGGACGAGCGCCGTCATGAACAGCAACTATCTCCGACGATCGATCAACTGCGCGAAACCCATTCAGGGATGATTCCGCCCTGCATCCGCCGCCTTCAACAATACGGATAAGCTTTTGGATCGGATGTGCCGTGATCATTTCGCGACATCGTTCGATCTCCGATGCCGCAAGGACGACTATGATCTCATCCACTAACGCGGAAGAGGCAAACCGTTCGAGCGCATGAAAAACCACTGGTTTTCCCGCGATTTCTCGGAACTGCTTTGGGCGGTCGGATCCGAATCGCGAGCCGGTGCCCGCCGCAACGACGATGGCCGTGTTCATATGCGCTTAGTCGAGGTTCTCAATTATTGTCGTTTGTCGCAATTCGCGGGTTGCCTTTCGGAACCCGAGTGAGCGCGAATCATGAAGTGACGACGGATTTTCACCCGTTTCGTCCTTGTCTTCCCAAAGCCGCCCGAAGATCATCTTCCCGGCTGTTGTCTGAAGTACGCTCGTGACCGCAATGTCGGCCGTCTTTCCGATAAGGCGCCGTGCGCTATCTACAACAACCATTGTCCCATCATCTAAATACGCCACTCCTTGATTGTATTCCTTTCCTTCCTTAAGGATAAATACCCGCATGGCTTCACCCGGCAGCACAACCGGTTTCAGCGCATTGGCCAACTCGTTGATATTCAATACTTGAACATCGCGCAGCTGCGATACTTTATTCAAATTGAAATCATTCGTGACGATCACCGCATCGAGCTGTTTACCAAGCTCGATGAGCTTCAGATCAACCTCTTTGACCGACGGAAAATCGGTTTCGACAATTTGAATATCTAATTTGCTGTTGTTTCTAAGCCGCTGCAGCATATCCAGCCCGCGTCGGCCTCGTTGTCGTTTCGAGGAATCTGCCGAATCGGCCACCTGCTGAAGTTCTGCTAGAATAAAGTTCGGGATAATAAGTGTTCCGCCCAAAAAGCCGGTCTCCGCAACGTCTGCGATACGGCCGTCAATGATCACAGATGTATCAAGGATCTTGTAGTCACGCGCTACGTTCTTATCACTAAAAATGCCGCCGAGTGCAGTTAGGTCAAGATATTCGCCCTTTGCTGCACCGACCATCAGCCCAACGTAACCCATCAGGAAAGCGAGCGAAATAGTCAAAAAGGTCTGCATTTCGGCCGGTACCGCCTCGACCCTTTGTATCGATATCAAAACTCCGATCAGAAATGCCCCGACTATTCCTAGTATGGATCCGAAGGCTGCACCGATCAACGTTTTCAAGGTTGCCTGACGCACACGCATTTCGAAGCCGATTATTGCCATTGCAATAACTATCCCGAGTGCTGCGGATATGTATCGGCGAGTAGGTTCGTGTATCGGGTCGAGGCGTGCCGTATGTGCCAGCGGATTAAGTAAAAAACCCACCATAGCAAGTAGCGCTACAAAGGAAAGCCTGACAACAAGAACGTCCATTTTCATCACCAGAATATTAACACGGATTAAATTCATTGATAAGCTCAATGTGATTCACGTACTCTCTCATTGTATCATTGCAGAAATCATCTGTTTCTAAATGGCAAAAACACCATTAACTATCTTTGTATGTCAGAACTGCGGCGGACAGTCCCGCAAGTGGCTTGGGCAATGTCCCGATTGTGAAAAGTGGAACAGCCTGGTTGAAGAAAGGTTTCGCCCGGTTCAACAAAACGGCCGGACTAGCGGCACCACGGCTTTTCGGCTAGGCCCTCAAACCTCACCAGTGCCATTCGATTCGATAGAATCACAGGATGACGCGCGGACGTCGAGCGGAATTGAAGAGCTCGACCGCGTGCTCGGAGGCGGTATCGTCGCCGGATCGCTTGTACTTATTGGCGGCCCTCCGGGCATCGGTAAATCCACAATTGTTATTCAGATGGCGGACAAGATCAGCGAGGGCGGCGCAAAGGTACTTTACGTATCTGGCGAAGAGTCCGACCGTCAAATAAAAATGCGCGGCGAGCGGCTTGGGATTCGTCCAGGCAATCTGTATCTGCTAGCGGAAACAAATCTTCAAAACATCCTGTCGGAAACGGACAAGCTTCGGCCTGATCTAGTGATCGTTGACTCGATACAAACCGTGTTCAGCGAAATGATAGAATCGGCACCGGGCAGCGTGTCGCAAGTGCGGGACGTGGCCGGACAGTTAATGATATTTGCCAAGCAGACGGCGACCCCTGTATTCCTCACTGGACACATTACAAAAGAGGGAACGATCGCCGGCCCGAAAACCCTCGAACATATTGTCGATACGGTGCTCTATTTTGAAGGGGACCGCCATCACAACCATCGAATTATCCGTGCGGCCAAGAATCGTTTTGGTGCAGCGGGCGAGATCGGGATCTTTGAGATGACAAATGCGGGACTTTTCCCGGTCGGTAACCCATCGGAGCTTTTTCTTCAGGAAAGACCCGAGGGCGCCAGCGGTTCAGTCGTTGCCGTTTGTATGGAAGGAACGCGGCCGATCCTGGTTGAAGTGCAGGCTCTTGTTTGCGGGACACGTACAGGCGGCGGCCGCCGAATGGCGCAAGGATTTGACTATAACCGTGCGTCGCTGCTAATTGCGGTTCTCGAGAAGCGACTCGGGATGCAGCTCGCCGGTGATGATGTGTTTATCAATATTGCCGGCGGATTGGAGATAGACGAACCCGCTGCTGACCTCGGCGTGATAGCGGCGATTGCTTCAAGCTTTCGAAACCTGCAGATCCCGCCGGAGACCGCCGTTTTCGGCGAGGTCGGGCTTACCGGCGAGATTCGAGGTGTACTCGACGGGTCGGCAAGGGCGCGTGAAGCACAAACGCTTGGGTTTAAGAGACTCGTCATCCCTGAATCAAATAAGAAGGGCCTCGAAAGGCTCATTGGGATTCGCGTCGTTGGTGTTCGTAATTTGGAAGAAGCTCTGGACGAAATATTCCAGTCCGCGTAGATCCTATTGGTCTTGGTCACTTGTTTTAACCTCTTCACTCAAATGAACTATTGACGGTCGTCGTATCCAGCTCGACGGGGCACGCGCATCGTATTATATTTAGGGATGTCGCCCTGATGGGCTTCGATACAAATGACAAGAAAAGTCTTACACGATGGCGATGAAGGCGTGACATTGATCGTCAAAGAAAGAAGCCGCAAGAGCACGCCGGAGATGCGTCAACCGGTCCACGTCGTGTATGGCGGAGCTAATTTGTTTAGGGCTGATACTCCGACTAAACTCGGCCGGATCGCTCTCGACTCAATAGAGTCCTACACCTCGAATTTCGTAGAATTCTCCAATGCTTTCGGGCATCCGCTTGCCGAAATGCTACCGCGGAGTTCGAAGGCTGTCGACAGCCTCGTAAAAAAACTCACCGATAACCCCGCGGGCATCAAAGCCTCCAACTTCCCCGCTTGGCTCGCATGGACCGTGTATCAGCGGACGCGTGCAAAGCTGTCGGCCGAACCGGTCGAGGATTTCCGGATCGATTTCGAGGATGGTTATGGAACCCGGCCGGATGACGAGGAGGACGGACACGCGATTGGAGCTTCCAGCGAATTGGCAAAAGCCTATAATAAGGGAACGATAACGGCGTTTTCCGGTTTCAGGATCAAATCACTCGCCCCAGAAACGCTTGCCCGCGGTGTCCATACATTGAATCGATTCCTGGACAATTTCCTCGAACAAACTGGCGGGAAACTGCCGTCGAACTTCGCGGTCACGCTGCCGAAGGTAAGCAGTACCTCGGAAGTCAAAGAGTTGGGCCGGCTATTACGTCGGATCGAGAAAAAGTGGGGGTTAAAGGAAGGCCGGATCAGCATCGAGCTGATGATAGAGACGCCTCAGGCCATTATTGATAAGAAAGGCAGGGTACCCCTCGGCGAGCTCATAAAAGCGGGAAAGGGCCGATGCACGTCCGCCCATTTCGGTGCCTACGATTACACGGCGGCACTCGGTATCTCAGCGGCCCATCAGCATTTACGGCATAGTGCCTGCCATTTCGCGCGGCTGACGATGTTGACGAC
>JBAUGL010000147.1:0-5144 GCA_049679665.1 Pyrinomonadaceae bacterium
GAGTGCGCCTGCAAAAGTCAATTAATTCTTTTTGCGAAAAACGACACACTGTTGCTAAGACCTTACATTACCTTAGCTCGAAAATCAAGCATTCTTAATGAATTACGAAAATTCACTACGCGTATATGCCTCTCATCCGGGTGTCATATGCGACCCTGTCGATGGCCAGCATATACGCAGCAGTTCGACTATCGACACTGTGCTTTTCTGCGAAATGCGACAATTCGTTAAAGCTCGATACCATTTTCTCCTCGAGCCTCGTATTCACCTCAGCTTCTTGCCAAAAATATCCTGTTCGATTCTGCACCCATTCGAAATACGAAACTGTCACGCCGCCTGCATTCGCCAAAATGTCCGGAATGACGAATATTCCCTTATCATGCAAGATCTTGTCCGCTTTTGGAGTAGTTGGTCCGTTGGCTCCTTCGGCAAGGATCTTGCACTGAAGCTTATCAGCATTTGCCGATGAGATCTGATTCTCAGTTGCACATGGCGCTAGTACGTCGCATTTGATCTCCAAAAGTTCTTCGTTATTCACGGGCTCTGCGCGCTCAAACCCTTCAAGTGACTTATTTTTCTTCAGATAAGCGAGCACGGCAGGTATATCAAGTCCATTCTTGTTGTAAATCCCGCCAAAGATGTCTGATATGGCGATTACCTTATACCCACTCTGGTGCATAAGTTCAGCGCCGATGCCTCCAACGTTCCCAGATCCTTGAACGACGACCGACGTCGATTCCGGCGTCAGGCCAAATCGCTTGATCGCCTCATTTACAGTGAACATCAGGCCGCGGCCGGTTGCTTCCCGGCGGCCCGCCGAGCCTCCGAGCCCGATCGGCTTTCCTGTTACCACCGCATTTACCGTATGTCGGGCGTGCATCGAGTATGTGTCCATGATCCAGGCCATTGTCTGCTCATTCGTATTCATATCCGGTGCCGGAACATCTTTATCCGGCCCGATAAAATCGATCAACTCAGCGGTGTAGCGACGTGTCATCCGCTCGAGTTCGCCCAGCGACATCTGTTGCGGATCGCATACAATTCCGCCTTTACCGCCGCCGAACGGGACATTTACCACGGCACATTTCCACGTCATCCATGCAGACAGTGCCTTCACTTCATCAATGTTGACGTCCGGAGCATAGCGAATGCCGCCTTTAGCCGGCCCGCGGGCAAAATTGTGCTGTACGCGGAAGCCCTCAAAGACCTTAATGTGTCCGGTGTCCATCTTAACGGGCACATATACTTTTATTTCGCGACTCGGAACACGCATCACCGCATACAGATCAGCGTCAAGGCCCAACAACTGAGCCGCCCGATCGAATCTTTCGCTCATCGCCTCGAACGGGTTCTTTTCGTCGCTGCCCTTAAAACGCCGCATTTCGTCCGCCATAGGATTTGCCATTTTAACGAATCTCCAAGCTGCTTAATTTACTTTAGATCTAGTTGCTAAACTTTATTGTTCATTGAACCCGACCGGAATCCTTCCATGTCGAGCGTAACGTACCGAAAACCTAACTTTTTAAGTTCTTTTACAATACCGTCGAAGATCTCTTTATCCAGAATGGACTTCATCTCGTTCGGGGCGATCTCGAGCCTCACCAGATCGTCGTGGACGCGGACCCGAAATTCACGGATCCCAAGTTTCCTGAGAACTGCTTCGGCGGACTCGACCTTGGAAAGGCGTTCAATAGTGACGGGAACCCCATATGCGATCCGCGACGACAAGCACGGGCTACTTGGTTTGTCCCAACCGCTCAGCCCAAGATCCCGACTCAATTCCCTGATCTCTCGTTTGGTCATGCCGACATCGGCCAACGGGCTCGCGACATCCTTCTCAGACGCCGCCATGCGTCCGGGCCTATGATCGAATGTGTCGTCGAAGTTCGTACCGTCAACTATCGCGGCAATGGCGAGTGCCTTCGCTAAAGTTCGGAGCGTTGCGTAAAGCTCCGTCTTGCAAAAATAACATCGATTTTGCAGATTTGCACGATAGTTAAGATCGTCAAGTTCATAAGTCGCCTCAGTGCGGAAATTAAACCCGTACTGCGCCGCAATGGTTGCAGCGTCATCCTGTTGGTTTTGTGACACACTCGGCGAGATCCCAAGTACACAGACCGCATTGCTACCAAGTTCCTGGTTTGCAATGAACGCCAAATAAGTGCTGTCGACGCCTCCCGAATACGCAACCAACACCCGTCGCGTATTACGCATCAAATCTCGTAATTTCTGTTCCTTTTCCCGTGCGGGGCCGGTCGCGGGCGAGTGGGGTTTCTGTTCAAGCGATGCAATCATTCTCGGCTGATCAAATGCGATGATCTTAATTGTGCTTTCAAGTGCAAATCTTAACTTAACGCCGATGCGGGCGCAACCGGTTAGCATTGAAAGTTGCGTGCCTCAAACCTCTGCAATTATTGGAATTCTTGGTGTTCTGCGTGTTATAATTTGATGTTTCAAGGATTGATGAACCCGTTTTTCGCCTTTACTAATCTTAGGCATCTTGTGCCAGCTGCCGGGCTTTGCGTCGGCCTTTTATGTTTACTGCTTTTACCCTCAGTTCAAGCTCAGGATGACGGACATGATCCGTTAGATCTTTTTAACGAAGCCCAAAATGCTCACGAAAAGGGCGACTTGGCGGCAGCAATTGGCCTCTATCAGGCTGCATTAAAAGCTCACACGGAGTTTCCGGAAGCCGAATTCCAGCTCGCATCCGCATTTGTTCAAGCAAGTCGAATGACTGATGCCGAAGCGGCGATTCGCAGGGCTGTAAAGCTTAAGCCGCAATGGTCGCTCGCCCTCGCAAAGCTTGGTGAGATTCTTGTACGTAAATATATTGATCTTCCACCCGCCGATAGAACGGAACGGGGAGCCGTAACCGTCGAAGCGATGGACATACTTAGCCAGGCGGTTAGCCTCGACCCAAACAATTATCCAGCGTTCGTAGCACTTACCGATCTCAAGTTTGCGTCTAACGCCTCGCCGGAATCCCTTCGAACGACGCTCACGCAACTCCGTAGATTGACCGATGGGAAGATGAATGCACCCGCCTTAGTTTGGGCGGCAAGGGCACGAATCGAGGCCGCGGTTGGTGATCCCTCATTGGCGCGTCTAGCTGTTAGACGTGCTCTCGAAGCCGATCCCACAAATCTGAATGCCTTGATTGAAGCCGTAGAGTCCGAACTTGCCGATGGAGATGCATCGAGGGCCGATGGTTATGTTCGTTTGATCGAGGGGCATTATCCCGGATCGACTTGGGCCGTGATACTGCGGGCCCGCGTCCTTCTCACCGAAGGCAACATAACCGGAGCTCTCAAGGTTTTAGATGCCATGAGGGACCCTTCGCCCGGTATTACCTCCCTTCGTGAGCAGATCATTTCGGCCAACACTTCGGATGTCGGCGAACTCGAAAAAAGGTTGGCGCTTGACCCGAAAGATGTTGTTGCATTGGGCAAGCTTTGTACCAGATTACGGCTCGACCGTCCGGGCAAGGCTCTTGAATATTGCAGGCGAGCATCCGAAGCTGAACCTGATAATATATCGTACGCTGTCGGGTTTGGTGCGGCCCTCGTTCAGGCGAAACGGTTTATTGAGGCGATCGATCTTTTCAAAAAGCTTCTCACGGCTGCGCCGGACAATCAGACAGCGCGTGCCAATCTCGCAACCGCTCTATTCCAACTGCAGCGGTTCGAGGAGGCGAAAAGGGAGTATTATCGAATAATAGAGAAACAGCCGACGCTTGCGGTAGCATATTACTTTCTCGCTATATCGCACGACCGCCTAGAGGAATACGTGGATGCATTGTCGGGTTATATGGAGTTTATCAAGCTTGCAGATCCGGAATTGAACCGACTTGAGATCGAAAAGGTCAATTTGCGTTTACCGGTCCTACGGAGGCAAATCAAGGATAAGAAAGGAAAGCGAAAATGAACGATCGCCACCAAATGTTATTCATCAATTGCGGACCGAGACCGCCCCTTGGATCGGTCGCTTCCCTATTTCTAGCACTCGTTTTCCTGTCTTCGCCTGCGTTTACTCAGGCGCCGGTTCCCGAAACCGTACCCCCGCCGCTTAGATTGCTTTCAATAGGTGAAAAAGATCAACTCGAGGCAAAAAAGGGGCTGAAGGACAGAACGAAGCTCGCGCTCGATCTTATGGCTGAAAGAATTGCGAACGCTGGTGCGATGCATGCGGAAGAGAATTATGATGAAGTCTTTACGGAGCTTGGACGATTTCACGCCCTCATGGACTATACGCTTGATTTTCTTCAGGATAACGATCGCGGAAGGGGAAAGGATCTCGGCAACTTCAAACGATTCGAGATGGGAATACGGAAATTCGTGCCTAGCCTTGAATTGATCCGACGCGAAATACCACCGGCCTATGAGCCATACGTTAACAAACTTATCAACTATGTACGAGACGCTCGCTCTGAAGCGATCGAGCCGTTCTTTGGCGAATCTGTCTTACCGAAACGTGTTAACTAGCTTTATGAAAATGATGCTTATTCGTATTTATTTCTGCGCTCTGGCATTACTCACAATTGCCGCTATATTCCCTGCAAGCACGGACGCTCAGAAGCGTGATTATCTGACCGAAGCTGAGGTCGAACTTGTCCGTGACGCACAAGAGATCGACCGTCGAATCGATGTCCTTACGAAGGCCATCGACCGTCGTCTGGCCGCGTTAAGTCTCGGAACTGCAGTTGTCAATGAAAAGGAAGCACGTATCTGGGGTGAGATTCCGACAGGTTCACGTCTTGAGTTATATGTCGACATAAAAAAGCTTCTGCAAAAAGCGATAGACGATATCGATAGCGTTGCCGGTCATTCCTCAACCGCGGAGCCAAAAACAAAGCAGGAACATAAAGAAGCTCAACGTTTCCCAAATGCTGTCCGCCGCCTTGCGAAAGACGCCGATCGTTATCTCCCTATTTTTCGCATGGAACTCGACAAGATCACGAATGAAAGAGACAAGGGACCGCTTCTCGATTCAATAGAATTCTGTTCCCAAATAATCGAAGCCGCACAAAAGATCACTGGCTCGTCCGCGATCGTCCGATAAGGCAAGTTTTTATAAATCACCTCGCTTGATCAATTGCTGTCTAGGGTATTTTTGACACCGGAACTTTTGACTAATATCATCCT
>JBAUGL010000148.1:0-3897 GCA_049679665.1 Pyrinomonadaceae bacterium
CTTGTCGGTCGGCATTCCCCAGTTCACTGAGTTGTGCGTTCCGCCCTGGCTTGTTGCTGCCCACCACCAGCTGCCTGTTGACGAACGATAGATCGAAAGATCCGATTTGTTGTCGCCGTCAAAGTCATATGGTGCGCGGTATGCTAGCGTTCCAGGGCCAACACCGGCAGTATTGGTGAACGTCACGATCGTAACGTCCGGAACTACTCCGTCGGGACCTGAAAGCGTTGCCTTGCGGTTAGCAAGATCAACGGTCAGGCCGTCCGCGCTGGTAATCGATGTGATCGCGCTGACGGTCGTGGCCGGGTTTGTCACCCGTTCAGTGATCGTATACGTCTGACCCTGATTGAAGGCTCCTCCGAGGAGGTCTGATCCATCAACAAGGGCACATCCGCCGTCCTGATCCGCAGGCCCCGCATTGACCACTACGGACGTGGTAAACGGCGGGAACAGCGGAATGTTGCCCGGTCCGACAGGGCTTACAAGCGCAACATCGAAGGTGAATGGTGTGCCGACAGCAACACCTGCGCCCGCGATCTTACATACCTTGAGCTCGGCCGGCCGGAATACAAAGTTGGTAAATTCAACTTCGCAAACAGCCGAACGGGCCGTAATGATCGCCCTGTGGCCAGGCAGATTCGGGTTCGGATCTACCTCGATGCCCTGGACGATCGTTCCATCCGGCGAGAATCCGCAAGAAGATCGGATCCTGGAAACCGGATGCGGATCACCCGGCGGTACTGAATTGGCACCTATATAGAACCCTGCAAAGAAGATGTTGTCATTGTTTGAAGGGTTAAAGGTGTTGATATTTACCGCCGTATCGCCATTGTTGACGAACGGGTCGAGGTTATACAGCTCATCATCGGTACGAGGGTCTGTCGCAGGTCCGTTCGGATCAGCCGGATTGGCGTTTGTATCGTCAATTCCGCCGGCCGTTATAAGGGCACCATTAACCCCGCTGCCGTCGTCCTGGCCGCCCGCCGACGATGTCACCCGAGCCGGAGCCCGTGTATTAGTTCCAACGTCGATCGTACTAAACTGATCAGAAGGCTGAAAACCATATGAAATGCCAAGTGACATGTCAAGAGCATACCCCGGTGCAGCCTTGTCTATCGGCGAATCGAGGGCCAAAGTGAAAGTGTCTCCGGCCGCCTGCAATGCTCCGTAATGAAGCACGATCGAATTGATAGAAGGCTTTGTCGGATCATCCAATATGACCGCCAATGTAACGCCATCGATCAAGGCCGTTCGTGCACCTTCTTCGATGGTGAAGTTCACCAAACCCGGAGGGGCGGAATTGATCTTTGCAGATACAAGCGACGTCACATCAGCCTTATAGTTACTAAGATTAAAGGAGTCAGGTCCGTCCACAAAGCTATTCCCAACAGCCGCTTCAAAATCAACGCCAACATCATCGATTTGAATCTCGCCATCAGCGATCGTCGGAGCTGCCGCATTGGCTGCGCCAGGGATGGTTGCTGCCATCAGAAAAGCCCTTCTAACAGTAGCCCCGGCTGCTTTTTGCACCATTACGACGCCCGACTCGTTATTTGTACCGATAGCATCGACCGAAAGGCTGACAAGTCCGGTTTCTGTTATGAACCGGTTCAACCCTGAGGCGCCGGTTACTGCGGATTCCGATCGAGCAGCAGGGGCGCCAGCCGGCACGGTACCAGGACCGCCGTTCCGGTTCGAAGAATTAAAGGTGAGATTCGACTGATTTGATCCGCCGCGTACAGTTGTTTTCGTTGACGTTCCCGTTTTTCCGGAAACGCTGCCCGATTTACCCGCTAACGGAGCGCTCAACGGCACCGGATCGAGCGTCTCGACCTCCGTTACCAATACGTGAGTTCCGATGACGAAAGTCTGGAACTCGGAATTGTCGATGCCTGCGCCAAAGCCAGGAACGATAACACAGTTACCGCCGTCCGCCGGTTCACCTGCGCGAACAATGACTTCACGAACAACGGGGCCGACCGGTCCAAACGGAGGCAAAACAGCGGTCGTTGGCCCGCGGCCGCGAACTTCAAACCGGAATCGGGTATTCACAGGAATTCCCGGTCCTGCGATCTTACAAACCTTGACCAGGCCAGGATTTGTACGATTAAAGAAATTGATCCGTGTTTCGTCTTCCTCGGCGCCCTCGATCACTCGAACGGTCACATAACCGCCGTCCGGGTTTGCGACAACAGCGCCGCTCGCGTTAACTCGCCTGCCGAGAACCTCCGTTCCGACCTCGCGGTCAGGAATAACGGTTTCGACGCTTTCAAGATAAAAGCCGACTCGGCCGAGCTCTGAAACCCTTACGGTTGATTCCAATGGGTCACCCGAAGGTGTCGGGTTGTGGATCGTTACCGCAATTGGCCCTCCACACTGGTTAACTGGAACCGTAAATGTCTGCAGTGTCTTTACATTAGGATTGAGCTGATTTACGGAGTAAACGCCCTCGACGTTATAGGTCCAGAATCCCTGAACGTCCGGGTCGGGTGTGACCGTTTCATTCTCGCGGTCAAAATTCAACGCAGGCAGTTTGCAAAGCTCAACAAAGCCTGTGATCGCAAATATATTCGTGAATCGAAGCGTAAGCTGCTGCGCGATCGGGCCTTCAACGATATTGACGTTTGCCGTACGCGTCGAAAGATTAACAAGGCCGAGTGACGATTCCGGATGGGCGGTGATCTTCTCGACATTAAGCAGCTGGAAATTGCCGGACCACGGGTCTCCATGAATGGTAACGCCGTCATTCAATTCCGTAATTACCGCCGGTCCCGCAGGAACGACGATCGGGCTCGAGCACTGGTTAGCAGGAACCGATATCGTTCTATCCACGCCGGATACGGTAAATCGGAAGATGCGGTCACTGATATCGATCTCGCCGATCGTTCTCTTACAAATTTCAAGAATGCCGGTCCCGCCGCCGACGGCGTTTTCATTCATCGCAACCTTTCCGAGCGACATTGTACGCCCGATAACGGTCGCACCGGCTCCGAGGTCGATATCATTCTTTGAAAGGATGCTGCCCCTGAAGTCGGAGCCCGAACCGATCACGGCTGAATCGGCCGCAAAGAAAACGTTGCTCGCCTGCGCGCCGCCGCTAAGCGAGATGCCTGAACCATTTTTGGCGCTTAGCTCGCCGTCTACCTTAAATATGAAGACGGAAGCCTGGTTGCCCTGGCCATCAAGGACCAATTCGCCGGCAAGTTCAGCTGACGCGAGGCAATAGACGCCGGGGCCGAGTACTTTTCCTCCAAGCCCGCCGGTCAGCTCTGTACAGGGCAGCTGCCGAATAGCGTCCATCGAATTGGCCAAGGCCTTTCGTGCCGTTGTACCGGCCTCATCGCGAAGGCCGTCGCCGACGCTGCCGGCAATTGATGAACCTCCGCGGCCATAAACTCCCTTATCGGCGAAAACTGTGTAGTTCGACGCCGAACGGAGATTGAGCGAAAAATCGATCATCTCCTGAGTTGCTACTTCGCGGCCCACATTTTTTTGGGCCGACACAGTGTTTGAATCACTAGAAAACGTAAAGTAACCCGCGGCAGCGATCGCCATCGCAGCAATGAGAGCCGTGAGATAAAAAACCCTTCCGCTCATTGGGTACGGATTGGGCCTTTGAATATTCTTTTTCATTTCAAATCGTCCTCCACGAACTAAACTGGGCAATGTCATGATCAAATAACGTTCAACGATGTCAAATGCCTTCGGCGCTGACACAATTTTACAATTAGAACAAAATCACACGTATACGTCTTTTAACGTCCAAAACACGTGCAAAACATATATCAATCCCGTCGACTTTTTATTAAAAGCCGGCCGGTTTCTTAGAATCTCTTTTTTATGTAACCTTTTCAGGTAGTAAACTTTAGATAAAATAACAATTTGCAGCGGTAAACG
>JBAUGL010000149.1:0-2719 GCA_049679665.1 Pyrinomonadaceae bacterium
CTTGTCGGTCGGCATTCCCCAGTTCACTGAGTTGTGCGTTCCGCCCTGGCTTGTTGCTGCCCACCACCAGCTGCCTGTTGACGAACGATAGATCGAAAGATCCGATTTGTTGTCGCCGTCAAAGTCAGATGGTGCGCGGTATGCAAGCGTTCCCGGACCGCCGGCTGCCGGAATGTTCGTAAAGGTCACGATGTTCATTCCCGAGCCGCCGCCTGAGCCGCCAACCAAACCGCCAACAACTGCTGTTCTATTCGCAGGATCAGCAGCTAACGGTGCATTCGACGTTATCGACTGAACCGTAGTTGCAGGCGTCGTCGTACGCTCGGTCACTCTGATCTTCGACCCCTGGTTAAACGCGCCGCCTTGAAGGTCAGACCCGTCAACCACTACACAGAAGCCGCCGTTTAGTTCAGGACCGGAGGTAACATTTATAGTAGCGTCCCAATCCGGGAACAACGGGACATTGTTTAGATCGACTGGATTTACAAGCTCCAAATCGAAGGTAAATGTTCCGCCCGGTGTCAGGCCGGCACCCGCGATCTTACAAACCTTGAGTTCGGTCGGACGGAAGTAGAAGTTTACAAATTCTACCTCAGTCACGCCAACCCTCGCCGGAACAGTGGCTCTTGAAACATAACAGTCAGGAATCAGCATGTCGGCATTCTCGCAATCGATCGGCGTTAGGTCGGGATTCGGTGCGAAGCCCGAACTGAAGCCGGTTGTCGACCGGATACGTGAAGTGCGGAGCTGAGCACCTCTAGGCTGCGGGATCGTATTGTCAGGCGAGATGCCGTGTTCAACTATCGAAACGGGAGTTCCGTTAACGAACGTCTGGAATTCGTTGAACCTTACGCCAGCTCCGATACCCGGAACGATCTGACAGTTTCCGCCATCTTCCGGACGGCCTGCCGCAACGTCGACTAAGATCGGGCCAACCGGAGCATAGACATTCTCTTGCGGTTGAACTAGAAGTGTGGCTCCGTATGGGCCAGAAACACGAAATCTAAACAATGTGTTCAAGGGAACACCAGGGCCGGCAATCTTACAAATCTTGACGATTCCGGGATTCGAACGATTAAAGAAGTTGACCCGCGTTTCGGTTGAGGCACCGCCTTCTTCGAGAACAACATCTTGTACTCCGCCGCCGTTGAGGAGAACGGGTGGTCCAAGTTTTCTGTGCTGCGGCACAACTGTCGTGCTTTCCAGGAAGAATCCGGGACGCGGCAGTTCAGCAACACTAACCTCTGTGGTCTTGGGCGTTCCAGTCGGGATCGGCGTACTAATGGTAACAGCGATCGGTCCGGTACACTGTCCGACCGGGGCAATGAATTTTTGCAGGACGGTTGAATTCGGCTGCGAGAAAACGTTCTCGACGATGAATTCAAAGTAACCGACCACTTCGGGGTCGCCGTTCGGATTGAACCGGCCGGGGCCTGAAGCGGCGTACTTACATATTTCGACATAGCCCGTGATCGCATACTTATTCGTGTACTCTACGATCAGCTGGCGGCTAGGTCCGCCTTCGACGATGTTGATGGCCGCCGTGCGTCGCGGAAGGTTGATCGTTCCAAGCGTCGACTGCGGATCCTCTCCGAGTTCGCTAAGCCTGCGAACCTGAATAACCTGAAAATTACCCGACCATGAACCGGCTCTATCGGTAAAGGTGCCAGTAGGGAGCTCGGTGATCGTTGCCGGGCCGACTGGTACGTTGATCTGACTCGAACACTGGCCATGAGCGACGCGAATTTCTTCCGCGACCCCTGTGACCGTAAAGTGGAATATCCGGTTTCGGATATCAGGTGCGCGCTCGTCATGGTCGACAACCTTACAGATCTGCAGTACTCCGGTTGCGGTACCGCCGAGGTTTGCTTCCGGCGATGCCGAAACGCGTCCCTTGGCCGAGGCGATCTTGCCGCCTACGAATGCACCGCTTTCAACGACGATGTCGTTTTCCGCAAGGATGCGGCCGTTGAAGTTGCTGCCTGTGCCGATGGTGGCTTTATCGTTAGCAACAAAGAAAACGCTTCCGGCTTGTGCCAGATTCTCAAGCACGACCGATGATCCGGCCTTGGCATTGAGTGAACCGGCTATCCGGAAAATAAATACCGATGATGCATCGTTCAGACCGTCGAGACGCAGGTCCCCGGCAAGGTCAGCCGACGCTAGGCAGTAGACACCCGGTGTCAGGGTCTTGCCTCCAAGTGCCGAATCTTTCAATTCGGTACAGGGCAACTGGTTGATCGCTGACAGCGACGTGGCCATGTCTCCCTTGAAATCCATTGCAAAATTGATCATTTCCGGCGTTGCCACTTCCGCTTCATCGCGCGCGGCAGATACCGTACTTGAACCGCTAAATACTGCTAAATAACCCACGGCTGCGATCGCCGTCAGGATTAGAAGAGTCGTGAGATAAAAAGCTCTTCCGCTGATCGATTGCAGAAAAGGCCTTCGAATATTCTTTTTCATTTCAAATCGTCCTCCACGAACTAAACTGGGCAAATGTATTGATCGATCGACGAAAAGTCACAAATGTGACAAATTATCGCAGGAATCAAATAAAACACACGTATACGTCTTTTAACGTCCAAAACGCGTGCAAAACATATATCAATCCCGTCGACTTTTTATTAAAAGCCGGCCGGTTTCTTAGAATCTCTTTTTTATGTAACCTTTTCAGGTAGTAAACTTTAGATAAAATAACAATTTGCAGCGGTAAACG
>JBAUGL010000150.1:0-3253 GCA_049679665.1 Pyrinomonadaceae bacterium
TCGCAGGCCGTCGTTCCTGGTTAAGTCGGCCGATCGCTTTCAGTTGATCGGGCGTAAGATCTAGCTGCCTTCGAAGCCGTCGTTGCGGCCGATTGGTCACTTCCTGCCCGTCCGCAAGCGAGTTTGACTGTGCAACAGATGATTCGGCCATAAATCCGCCAATGCAAAAGGTCAATATTAAATAAAAAGGTGCTAGTTTCAACATCTTGTTCCTATCAGTCACTCGTATCTCAGTCACTCGTATCAATTTCTGCAAATAGGTCCGTAAGTCGTAATGAATCGTCTTCGGCTTCTTCTAAATCGTTCAATCTCGGAGCCTCTAGTCTCGGGGCAGGATTCGGGCTCGATCCTGAGCTTGCCATTCTCCGAGATCGATCCAAGCGGGGGCGTTTCGACCTTTCGCCAACATGAGTCTGCGTTTTTCGTATCGGCGCTGACACGGCAACTGCAGTTGACCCGACCATATCTTCAATTGTTTCGATCGGTTCAGCATCGATCGATTGTACGCGCACAGGTTCCACCGATGGCACCGAAACCTGTGGTGCCGAAACTTGTTCCGCGATCTCGGATCCGCCGGTCAGGTCGCCGAACAATACAAATCCGAACCCAATGATTACGGCGATCACCGCCGCCGCTGAGGCAGCCGTCACCCAACCCGTGGGTAGAGAAAGGAACAGCCGAAGCGTTTCGACAAGAGAAACATTTGGGTGTTCAAAGGGTATCTCAATTCGTGGCGTCGCAAGCACATCGAACTCATTCTTCCGCCATTGTTGAACCGCTGAACGCGTCGCGGCAAACTCCGAAACATCGGCCGCACATTGCCTACAACCAGAAATATGGCGATCGAAGTCTGAGCGTTTCACAATCCCCATTTCATCGTATAGATATACGATGACCTGTTGTGAAAGTGCACAACCCGAATTGTTCGTACTCTCAACATCCATACTATTCACCTATGCGATCTCAATGGTTGTCAGGGCCAACTTCATTCGCAGCTGTTTTAAGGCCGTGTAAAGCCTGCTTTTCACCGTGCTTAATGGCAATTCGAGGGCCTCCGATATTTCCTGAAAAGTCATTTCTTCGAATTCCTTCATAACAATTACCTGTCTCAGCTCTGGAGGTAATGATCTGACGGCCTGTCGCACCAGCTTAGAGCGCTCGGTTTCTTCCGCGATTCGCGACGGCGAAAAATGTTGCGGTGCAACGAAAACCCTTTCTTCCTCGGCGGTTTCATCGTTCAGAAATTCCTCCGCACGAGACTTTTGCCGTCTCTTAACCGTTAAACACTGGTTGACGGCGATCCGGTGCAGCCATGATGACACCTTTGCTTCTCCTCGGAAGTTTTTCAAGTTCCGATAAGCGGCAATAAAGGTCTCCTGAAGCGCATCGCGGGCATCATCTTCGCGAGTGAGCATACCGAAACAGAGAGCGAATATCTTTCGCTCCCATCTTCGTACGATTTCGCCGAAAGCCTCAGAATCTTTCGAAACTGCCAATTCGACAAGTTGCTCATCCGTTAAATTAGTCAACATCAACTCGTGTTAAATAGGCCAACGCACGAGAATATTACTCCAAATATCAACGATACGGGAACTTTTTTCCCGTTCCTTGAATTTGACGCTTATCACAATGGATTAGTCTTAAAATGTCGTGTCTTCGGCTGCAAAAAAGGACCCTCTGTCGGATGCTATTTAACATTTCCCAAGCAGCCAGAACACGATCGCAAAGATCAATATTGTCGATATTAATCCGCCACCGAATTTCCACGCCGCGGCGCCAGCCAATAATCCTCTGAACAAATCACGCATATTCATCGCCTCGCAAAGTGAACTAATTTAGAACACATCATATCAATTTCGCAAACCGCGTTCCAAAGCGCTGGGAACCGAACAAATCGTATAGCTGCTGAACTTGTACGAACAATCCTATGAAAGAATGCGATAGTAAGGTAATGGTAAGCGATGATGTTAGGCACCTTGGGAAGTTGCTCGGGAGCCCTGATTCTGACAGGATCATAGCCCTTGCAACGTCGGTGGTCTTCGAGGACGATTCGCTTCCTCTGAAATTCTGGGGAATTAGTAGCGGTAAGGTCGACAGTGGTTTTCAGGGTCACATGTACGCTGGGCCAAACGATATCCTAGTCGTACGCGTGCCCGGCAATGACCCTGAAGTTCCCTCCATGGTGCGGCAGGCGATCGATCATGGTGCAGAGATATGGAAGTCTGGGGCCGGTATCGACCTCGCTCGGGGCAATAGCCGCATCGTTCTTGCGTCAGATAGTGAATGCCCAATGTCGGCAAATATGGCAGAGAATCTTTCCTGGCACTCTGGGGAATTGCTCGAAGCGGCTGCAGCGCAGTTCCAAAATGGAAACGGATCGTTCCTGGCTTTTGTATTCAATGATCGCGTAGCAAATATGCTTAAGTGCGGCGGGGAACTGCGCGACCAAGCGCATACCACGTCTCGACTTATGGACAAGAACGTGGCGATGGGCGCCATTCAGCAAAACAATATCGCATGCGCACGCGCATACGTTGTCGACGATCCGAAGGATCTAGACTCAATATTTGCTGACATTCCTTCAACGGGGCGTTATGTTTTCAAACCTGCCGGCGGAGCCGCGGGGATCGGCGTTTTCGACAATAACGGCCGCGGCGCTCAGCTCGGTCAGATCCGAAACCATCTCGCAGAACTTGACTCCAACGGTCGACTTCCAAGCAGTTTTCAAATCCAGGAATTTATAAAAGGTATCCCTTTCGGCATATCAGCCAATATCGGGCCGAATGGAGAATTTGAGATCTTTGAGATACACCATCAGATCATGAGTGGGTCAGGCCGATTTATTGGTGGGAACTGGACAACTCAGCTGCAGTCTCAAGAAATGGATTTTGCCGTACGAATCTATCGACAGCTCGCTGACATCGATGAGCCTAGGTTCCGCGGGCTTATCTGCCTTGACATCATTGATCACAAGGTGATCGAAGTTAACCCGCGTTTGACAGCTTCAGCACCAATTGCGCATCTACTTCGCAAGGAACTTGAGATATCCCATTTTATCGGTGGTAGCTATCGCATCAAACGAATCGATCTCAACACCGACGTGAATATTCCAATCGGGTACGTTCGCGACGAGACTCTGCGACGTCTTATAGAAAATATTTGGAAAGAAAGGCAAGTCCTCGTGCTGCCTCAGGGACTCAGCCCATTTGGCCCCTCTCGCGTCGTTTTCGTGAACGACGATGAGTTTGGAACC
>JBAUGL010000151.1:0-9963 GCA_049679665.1 Pyrinomonadaceae bacterium
CCCATAGACTTAGTTTATGACGCAATATTAACCCATTCCATCGTGCGCGTAGGCGTTTTATGTGTAAAGAATTGTCAATGACAAACGCGAAAAACCCGGTAGCTTGTTGCGAAAAGGCGTACCAGCTAATGTATGATGTTAAAAATACATACTTCGAGGAGAATAGAGATGCAGGAGATTACTGCTTCCGAATTGAAGGACCAATTGGATGCGGGCGAAGATATTCAGTTGATCGATGTCCGCCAGCCGGACGAGTATGACTTTGCAAAGATCGCGGGTTCGAAATTGATCCCGCTTGGCGAAGTCCTTAAGAGGATCAGTGAGATCGACGAGAATCGACGGACTGTCGTTCATTGTAAAATGGGCGGGAGGAGCGCGAAAGCGATCGAGGCACTGAAGCAGGCCGGCTTCAAGGGCGATATGCAGAACTTACACGGCGGGATCACTGCATGGTCGAATGAAGTCGACCCCTCGGTTCCAAAGTACTAATAACGGAGATATCGAGATGGGATTGGAGATCTATATGAAACGCGGTTGCCCATACTGTCAACAGGCCCGCGATCATTACACTGAACGAGGGATACCATTCGTCGAATATGACGCCCAAATCGACAGAATGCGGCAAATCGAAATGCTTGAATACTCGGCCGGCGACCCGACAGTCCCTTGTATCGTTAACGACGGTGCTTACATTGGGTCAGGATGGGGCGACCCACCTCGCGGCTGAACGATCGAAGTAGATTGACCGGGCAGTTTGCCCGTCGTTAACGCAATTGAAATTTTGAATTGTGGATTTTCGCACCACGATATATCATCAAATCTTGCAATCGTAGTTTAGCCGTTAGGGATCGCTTTTACGTCCCGGTTCCGGGCTGCTTATGATCGGTTCACAGGTCAACCAGTATAAAATACAGGAAAAGATCGGCTCGGGCGGACAAGGAACGGTTTACAAGGCCCTTGACACTAAGCTGAACAGGACTGTTGTAATCAAGGTCCTTCCGCCGGAACTTACAGTTAAATCCGCCAATTTTAAGAGATTCGAGCGCGAGGCTCAATTATGCTCACAGCTTGACCACGCCAACATTTGCACAATTTACGATTTTCACGAGGCAAACGGGGTCTTTTACATAGCGATGCAGTACGTTCAGGGAAAGAACGTACGCCAATTGGTGGCAGGGCGCCCGCTTGAGCTGAAAAGCGTCTTGTCAATCGCTATACAGGTGACCGATGCCCTGGCATTTGCCCACTCGAAGAGCATAATCCACCGCGATGTTAAGGCCGGAAACATCATGGTAACAGAAAGCGGGCAGGTGAAGGTGCTCGATTTCGGCCTCGCAAAATTGCTCGAAGACGAGGTTGCCGCGAGCGCAAACGGGCTGGACCGAACTGAGATCACTGAGCTCGGTATTCCCTACGGCACCGCAACCTACGCGGCTCCGGAACAGGCCAAGGGTGAACGTGCCGATCACCGCTCGGACATTTTTTCAACAGGCGTATTACTTTATGAGATGCTGACGGGCATCTGGGCGTTTCAAGGGAAAACGGTGATCGATGTTCGCCACAAAGTCCTGTACGGAACTCCGACCCCGATCGCTGATCTTCGGCGAGATCCCATACCACCGCAACTCCAGCAAATAGTCGACAAGGCCCTGGCGAAGGACCCGAACAATCGGTATCAAAATATCGCAAAGATGCGCGATGAACTCCGTGCGATCTTGCAGTTCGTAAGCGGCGGGGCAGCCGGAATGCTTGACGACACTTTTGCGCCGAGCCACGTCGAAGGAAGCAAGGTGAAACAGGTCTGGAACTGGATCACTGGAAAATCGACTCCGGACCTCGCGACCGGCCGAAGCGGGCTTTCGATGTCGAATCCGCCATCGCAAATGCCGGATATGACGCAGACCTCGACCGGCACCGAAAAGAAAAGCATCGCGATACTCCCGTTCAAGAATTTGAACAATGATCCAAGTACGAGTTTTTATGAATTCGCGCTTGCGGACGCTGTTATAACTGAACTGGCTCAGATAAGGTCACTCGTCGTTCGACCGAGTTCGGTCATCGCCAAATACCAAGGTAAGGATATCGAACCGCGTGACGCCGGCCGTGAATTGCGTGTAAATGCCGTCGTGTCGGCCGGCTATATACGATCGGGCGAAAAGCTGCGAGTTACCGCTCAACTCCTGGATGTAATCAGCGAAGAGATATTGTGGAGCGACCGAATCGATGTAGAAGGCAACGATATACTTGCGCTCCAGGATGAGATCGGTCAAAGGATACTGGAGGGGCTCCGATTGGAACTTTCCGACCACGATCAGGAGAGATTAGGCCGACGCGCAACCGAGAGTGCGGAGGCGTGGGAAGAGTATCTGCGAGCGCGCGACAATTTCGGACGATTCATCTTCCGAACGATCTCCTCGGAGGATTGTGATGCGGCCATTCAAAATTTCAAGAAGGCTATAGATCTAGATCCGCAATTTGCTCTTGCGTACAGTGGGCTTGGGGCCTGCTATACTAATAGATTCATCAAAGGGCTCGGAGAGGCCGAAGATTATACATATGCTGAAGCTGCATTTAGCAAAGCGTTCTTTTACGACCCTAACGTCGCGGAAGCTCGAGTTTTGATGGTATTGATCTATTTGGCCCGCGGTGAGAAAAAGAAGGCCCGAGTGGAGATCGATCTGCTAAAGAAGCAGTTTCCCAACGACGCGGCGCTGTATTTTGTCAAAGGTGTAATGCATCGTCTTGACGGCGAATACGAAGAATCGCTGCGAAGCTTTGAAAAATTAAAGCGACTTGACCCCGCCGCTAGGGCAATTGCCGCCTACAACCGCGCTCGCATCTTTTTGTACCGAGGCGATTACGAAACCGCGTTGGCGGAGTTGGACAAAGGTGTGAAGGCCGAACCTAATCATCCTATGCTGAAGATCTTTCGATCCGGCGTATTCTACTATCAGGGCCGTTACGATGACGCAATCGAGCTTTTGGGCGGAGTATTAGGCGACCATCCCGATATGGATGGGATACGTCCGCTGTATGCGATGTATTTTGCGGGTGCCGGCCGACCAGACGAGGCGCGAGCGCAATTAACTGAAGACGCCTTGGAAGTCTCAAGAGCAGATCACGATATGGCGTATTGGGTCGGATCAGCTTATGCGCTGCTCGGGGATAAGGACGCTGCCTTTAAGTGGTTTAATCGCGCAGTGAAACTGGGGAATGAAAACAAGCCACACTTCCTGAACGATCGAAATCTGAACTCTCTTCGTGACGATCCTCGGTATACCGAACTCATAGCTAAGATCGGAGCTGACGCCTAGCCGCCCTTTAGCTGCCGCAGATCTCGTCGATCGCGTCTTCAAACTTTTCGTCGATAACGCCGCGTTTGATCTTCAATGTCGGCGTCATCTCGCCTTTATCGATCGAAAACTCCCGCGGAAGTAGATATACACGCTTTACGCGCTCATAATCACTCAGCTCGCGGGTAAGATCAACCGCATCACGTTGAACGCGTTTTATGACGTGCGGATTCTCACACAGCTCCTCGCGAGTTCCAGTGACTGCAATCCCTTCATCTTTCAGTGTCTCTTTGAGGGCGTCCCAGTCCGGCACTATTAAAGCTCCAACTTGTTTCCTCCCTGACCCTACGACGACCGGCTGTGAAATGATCGGGCTCTGCTTTAATAGGCTCTCGACCTGCAGCGGCGCTACATACTTCCCGTTTGAGAGTTTAAAGAGGTCCTTGATCCGGTCGGTGATGTAAAAATGCCCGTCTTCGTCCATATATCCGACGTCGCCGGTATGATAAAAACCCTGATCGTCGAGAACACGTGCGGTCTCTTCGGGGTTGTTATAATATCCCGTCATCACATTCTTGCCCCGAATGAGAATCTCTCCGTCTTTTTCTGCGATCATCATGTCGATCCCATCAAGCGGCGTACCGATGGAGCCGACTTTATTATCGTACGGACGATTAGCAGAAGCGACACACGCCTCGGTCATTCCGTAGCCTTGAAGTATCGGGATGCCGGCCGCCCAGAATGCGTACGACAATTTCTTTGACAGCGGGGCGCCTCCGGAAACAAAGAATCTTAGATTGCCGCCGACACCTTCGCGCCATTTCGAGAACACCAACCGGTTCGCCACCGCATGTTTTGCCGCCAATGCAGCAGATACGGATTCCTCCGAGTCCCTGGCTGCCCAGTATTCCTGGCCAACACCAAGAGCCCATTCGAATAGCGATGTCTTCCATCCGCCGGCCGCCTTACCCTTCTTTATTATCTTGTGATACACCTGCTCAAACAGCCTGGGTACCGCGGTCATTATTGTCGGCTTCACCTCCAATAAATGTGATGCGATTTGATCGAACGACGAACAGTAATGAATAGAAACCCCGTTTGCGCAGAGAACATAAAATACGGTCCTCTCGAATATGTGCGAAAGCGGGAGCACGGCAAGAGATCGATCGCTCGAACGGATCGGAAGTCCCTCGGAAACTGCAAGGATATTTGACGCAAAATTCTCATGGGTAAGCATCACGCCCTTTGGTACTCCCGTGGTGCCAGATGTGTAAATTATCGTCGCAAGGTCGGCCGTCTCAACGCAGGAAAGTTGATTTTCGAATAGGTTGGAGTCGATCTTCTCTTGTTCCTCGCCATGCTCCTCAAGCATCGAAAGTGTAATAGATCGGTTGTCATTTTCAGGCAAGGCATCGGCGTCGAAGAAGATCATTCGTTCGAGGCGCTCTACGCTTCGGATCGCATCTTCAGCGTGTTTTAACAGCTTGTTGCCGGAGATGCAGAGCATTTTCGCACCGGAATCCTCGAGAATGAACCGGATCTGTTCGACGGCCTGCGTCGTATAGATAGGAACGTTCACGGCCCGCAGGGCAAGAACTGCCAGATCAACCAATGACCACTCGGGCCGATTTTCGGAAATGATCGCAACCCGATCACCGGCTTTTACGCCAAGCGCCGAAAGCCCCAATGCGATCTTCTTGATCTTCTCGATCGCTTCTGCGCCCGAAAAATGCTGCCATTTCCCGCCGACTTTGAACGAAAGCACGTCCCGCTTCAAATTTCTTCGGAACGATTCCAAACAAAAGTGAGGGATAGTCTGGGGTATATCTTGAAATCCAAGCAAATTATTAGCTGTCATTGTGCGCCGTATTATTCTCGCAAACCGATCAGGTCAAGTCCAATAATTACGATCGAGTGATCGGTAATTGATCGCTTCGCTGATATGCTCAGCGCAAATTTCCTCGCTCCCGCCAAGATCAGCGATCGTGCGGGACACTTTAAGTATTCGATCGTGCGCACGAGCCGACAAACCTTGGCGATGCATTGCCTTTTCAAGCAAGGATTCGCATTCGCTATCGAGCGGGCAATGTTTCCTTATCTGCGCAGGCGACATCGCGGAATTGGAGTACACACCGTTCCCATTGAATCGCTTGAGTTGTTTTTCACGAGCCTCGATCACGCGCTCCCGGATCCGCTCGGATGTCTCGCCTGCCGGTACTCCGCGGCCGCGAAGTTCGTTGAATTTAACCGCTGGTACATCGATGTGTATATCGATCCGATCCATAAGCGGGCCGGAGATCTTGCCGACGTATCGCTGTATCTGTATCGGGGAGCAAGTACATTCGCGAACTGAGCCAAAATAGCCGCAGGGACAGGGGTTCATTGACGCTACAAGTGTGAAATTGGATGGAAATGTAAGCGAAGTGGCGGCTCTTGAGATAGTCACCTGCTTGTCCTCCATTGGCTGCCGCAATACCTCAAGGACACTCCGGTCGAACTCGGGGAGTTCGTCGAGAAACAAGACACCGAGGTGTGCGAGCGAAACCTCGCCCGGCCTCGGGATCGAACCGCCCCCGATAAGGCCTGCCTGCGACACAGTATGGTGAGGCGATTTGAACGGCCGATCGGTTATAAGCCCAGATCTTCCCGTTAGTCCGGCGACCGAATGGATCTTCGTGATCTCAAGCGCTTCTTCAAACTCCAGCGGCGGCAGTACAGTCGGTAAACGCTTTGCCAACATCGTTTTACCGGAGCCCGGTGGTCCGACGAAAAGTATATTGTGGCCTCCGGCGCTAGCAACCTCGAGTGCCCGTTTGGCCATCTGCTGTCCCCGAACCTCCGAAAAATCAATGCGATAACGGTCGTCTCGTTTCTTGAATTCAACGATATCGAGTTTTACCGGCGGAATTCGCGGGGGTTCGCCCGCTTGTATATCTTGGACGAGCATGGACGCTTCCCTTAAGTCCCTGACAGGAAATACGTTAATACCCTGTACAACGGCCGCTTCGGTTGCGTTTTCTTCGGGCAGAAGGATATTTGCAATGCCCATCTCTCTCGCGGTAAGAGCTATTGAGAGCGCGCCACGAATGGGACGGATCCGGCCGTCGAGGGATAACTCTCCTACGCTCAGCGTGTTTGCGAGATTCTCAGAGGTACCCAGGTCGCCGTTGGCGCCAAGTATTCCGAGTGCGATCGGCAAATCAAAACTCGCTCCTTCTTTTCGAACATCGGCGGGTGCGAGGTTTATAGTCGTTTTATGGAACGGAAAGAAATATCGACTGTTGTTTATCGCAGCCCGAATCCGCTCGCGGGATTCCCGGACGGCGGTATCCGGAAGTCCAACTATCGTAACATTTGGCCGGGCGTCATCGTCCCCTTTAGACGGCGAAAGGTTGACCTCGATATCCACAATGAGGGCGTCGATACCATACACCGCGGCCGACTGCGTAAGGAAGAGCATAATTATGGGTGCGATTCCGGGACGGATGGAATATGTCAAGATTTATACCATATCAACTGTGAAAAGTGAAAAATGAAAGCTCGCCGGTCAAAGTCCGCCGGGACCTGCAATCCTGTGGACTGTGTCGTAATATCGGATCGCATCACTGCTTTTTTCTTTACCTTTTCGAGGAATCATCATAATATCGAACTGGATCAAGCAACGCAGGTTTGGAGGAAATACATCATAGGTCAAGAAGAAGTTCTTAATTCAAACAAAACTCTCCTAGGAGTCTCGATGGATCTGACCACGACGGCGGAAGGCGTCTCCGCCTTTGGATCTGATAGTGCAGCGAAACTTCCACAGTTTCAGAGCCCGGCCACTGCCGAGGTTGCCGACACCTCCGCGCCCGACTTAGTGCTTTGCCGGTCAGCGGCTGACGGGAACATTGCAGCTTTCGAGATCATTTATCAAAGATATAATCGTCGTACATTCAGTTTGTGCCTCCGGATGACAAGTAATCAGACCGAGGCCGAGGATCTGACGCAGGAAGTTTTTATTCAATTGTTTCGAAAGGTTGGAAGCTTCCGAGGCGAATCTGCGTTTTCAACCTGGCTTCACCGACTTACGGTAAATCAGGTGTTAATGCACTTCCGCCGGCGTAGTGTTAAGAACGAGAAAACCTCCGAGAGCGGCGATATGCCCGAGCAAACGGTTATTGGTACTGCAAATCCCAATAAGATGCCGGTTATCGACAGGATCGCTCTGAAAGCCGCTATTGCGCAGCTCCCAAACGGCTATCGCAACGTTTTTGTGCTTCATGATATCGAAGGATACGAACACGAGGAAGTCGCTCGATTGATGAAAATATCGGTCGGAACATCAAAATCGCAGCTGCATAAGGCTAGATTAAAGCTTCGCGGCCTCCTGATCAAAAAGAAAGAGTAAATCCAATTAAACACGAATCGATGCAAATACGAAGAATTTCGATCTCGTGTTTTTTTGTGTCATGCCGCTAGACCGGTGCACCTCAACGAAAAGCGGACGTGGAATTGAGAAATAAGGCCCAATTAAGGCAACCCTTTAACTCCGTATTTAATCTATTATTCGGTACACAAAATTTGGAGAATTCGAATAGGGGTATAGGCTAAAGCGAATAGTTCAATTTGATGAAGTGCGAAGATTGTAAAGAGTTGGTAAGCAGCTTTCTTGACTGTGAACTCAGTGAGGATCGATCTGCTATGGTTCGTGCACACATCGCAGTATGTGAGACGTGCGGGGCCGTTTATGAGGATTGCGCTTCGATCTTGGATGTTTGCCATGAAGAGTCGGCCGACGATCTGGTACCGCCGAATTCTCGCGCCCTATGGTGCCGGATCAACAACGTGATCGAGAGCGAATCCGGGACCGACCGAAGTTTGGACGCTTCGCCGCAAACTCGGCTGTGGCAGTTAACGCTTCCGCAGCTCGCGTCGGCGATATTGGCGATCGGGCTCATAAGCTCTCTCCTAACGGTGGTCGTGATAAGCAATAATTCCAACCCTGCGGCTAATGACATAGCGGCCGGATCGGTAAGGACACCGACGACATTTGAAAAAATATTGAGCAAGGTCGGCCTAGCAGATAACCCAAAGGAGGCGCGCGATCACAGGCTGCAGCAGCAGCGGGCGACGATCGAATATTGGAACGAACGCGTTCAGACCCGGCGCGTACAATGGGACACTGGTATTCGTAACGCATTTGACCGCAACTTGAACGAGATCAATCAAGCGGTGAACGACTATACCCTCATTCTGGAGAACAACCCTGAAGACGAGCTTTCGGGCGAAATGCTCGACTCGGCTTTGCACGAAAAGATGAACCTTCTGCGGGAGTTCTCGGAGCTATAGTTCGAGTAGTATTGAAAATGACAGGTAGATCGATCAGGTGTCTTAACCGCGTGTTTGCCGTAAAAGCTACGATTCTTCTTTGGTTGAGCGTAGTTTTTTTCTTTGCGGCCGCGGTATCCGAAATTTCAGCGCAAAAAAAATTCTCGCGTAATTTTCCTGCCGGCCACAACGTGCGGCTGCAGCTAATGAACCGGTCGGGGACTGTCACCGTTGAAGGCTGGGATCGCAATGAGGTCCATGTCTCCGCTTATCTTGAAAAGCCGGCTGCGAATATAGCTCCGCAGAATATTGGCGGAACTATTGTGATCAATCTGGTAAAGGATAATTACGGTAAGAACGAGGTTGGGAACGTAAACTTTCTTGTCCGAGTTCCCTTTCACTCGGTGGTCGACATCGAAACAAAGATAGGTAACTTAAACGTCTCGAACGTGCGAAGCGGGCTGGTCAGGGCACATATCACAAGTGAGGGCGACATTACGCTGACGAACATTTACGCGACCAATGTCTCCGCCGAAAACGGCATGGGCGATATTTTTTACGATGGCGAGATCCAAGCCGGCGGGAGCTATAGGTTCACGTCGATGAGGGGAAACATTAACCTCCGGATTCCTTTCAATTCATCGTTTCGGCTTGTTGCGACGGCGCCGTCCACACGAAGCATAAGTCTCGGGACGTTTTCGAATGGCGATATGAGATATATTGGCGACGGCCGCCGAGTTGTCGGGCAATCGGGAAACGGCCAGGCCACTTTGACAGTCACCAATCACCGCGGCAGTATCGCGTTCATAAGGCGCTGATCATGCCAGATCCTCGAATATTCTTAACAAAAGCCATATTTCCCGGAATCGCTCTGACGCTTTCGATCGTGTTTTTAAGCGCTCACGTTCATTCACAGGATCCGACACAGGATCCGATACCGCTGAAGCGCACGATCTTTAAGTCTGAGTCTCATAAGTTTTTGCCTGGCAATACATTCGAAATTATTGGAGCTCCGATAGGATCGATCGCGATCGAAGGGTGGTCGAAAAACGAGGTCGAACTATCATGCGTAATAACGATACAGGCCGCGAGTGAAAGTGGCCTTTCGATGCTCGAGAAAGTAGCTGGATATGAGACCGAATCTCGTGTCGATTACTTTGGCGTGGCAACCTCCGGTATCAACGATGGCGAACACGGCGACGTGCCTTTACCCGTTAGAATTGACTACACAATAAAACTCCCGCACCAAACCGGACTTCGGATAAACGGCGGTCGTGGCGACCTTCGAGTATCAGGCGTCACAGGGCCGTTGAAAATAACTTTTCTCGAAACGACTGCAACGATCGAAGTTTTCCATGGTCCC
>JBAUGL010000152.1:0-12916 GCA_049679665.1 Pyrinomonadaceae bacterium
GAATCGACTGGTTATAGTCGAGGAATCGCATGCATTTGCCTCGGTCGGCGCTGAGATCTCCCATCAAGTGATGGAGCGTGCATTCGATCAACTTGACGCGCCGGTCAAACGGATATCGTGTGCCGAGGCACCGATGCCGTACGCGAAGAACCTCGAAGCCCTGGCGTTGCCCGATGTCGGAAAGATCGTCGCGGCCGTGAAAGAAGTTTGTTATTTGTAGTTGTTTTTCGGCGTTTTCATCGTGAACAAGAAGGACGCAAAACTCGTATACAAACTTTCCCATCGGCCGATGGGCGTCTTTCAGTTACGGAACACGGCGACCGACAAGGTCTATATCGATTCGAGCAACAATGTTCCGGGAAAGGTCAATCGGATAAAGTTTCAGCTCAACGCGAACACGCATCCGAACAAGAGTTTGCAGGCCGATTGAAACGAACTTGGCGAGGCGGCATTTGAATTTGAAACGCTTGAGCCGGTCGAGCCCCGCGAAGATCCGAATTACGATTACGCGTCCGATCTAGAAACACTCGAAGACCTCTGGCTTGAAAGGCTCGAACCGTACGGCGATCATGGTTATAACGTACGGAAGAAAACGCGCGAAGATCGCCTTCGAATGATCGCGATGAATCGTAAGTTATAGTTGCAGAAGCCAGCACGTTAGTAAGGGCGAAATTTAACATAGAACAGCGACAATTTATGGCCGAAAAATTCTTAATGCCGAAGCTTTCACCTACCATGGAGGAGGGACAAATCGCCCGATGGGTAAAGAACGAAGGCGACGTGTTTGACGCGAACGAAACACTCGCCGAGGTCGACACCGACAAGGCTACCATGGAAATGACCGCTCTTTCGGGCGGCACGCTGTTGAAAATCTTAAAAGGTGACGGCGAAACTGCCGCGCTTGGTGAACCGATCGCTATCATTGGCAAACAGGGCGAAGATATATCAGCTCTCCTGAAAGAAATCTCTGAATACGGAAACGAGAGCAAACAGCTTGAGCAAGCTTCGTCAACTGAAGTTCCCGCTGCTTCGAACCCTTTACCCGCGGAAACGAATGTACAACCAACTCAGGCTGTCAAAGGCAAAAAGCCTGATGTGGAGACGGCGGAAAGTGTTCAACCGGCGAACGGGCGTATACTGGTCTCGCCAATTGCCGCGCGAATGGCTGCAGATAACGGAATCGATCTTCGATCGGTCGCTGGTTCCGGCCCAAACGGACGAATAATAAAACGCGATATTGAGCAGGCGGTCTCAGGTGAAAAAACTAGTGGCGGTACAGCGTTTACCCAGGCAACTTTAGTTGGCGCTTCGCCTTTTCGCGACGAAGCGACGTCGAAAATGCGACAGGTCATCGCAAGCCGGCTTGCTGAATCCATTGGCCCTATCCCAACATTTTATCTCACCATCGAAGTCGAGATGGACAACGTTCTCGCCGTTCGAAAGCAAATTAATACTGTTCTCGACGACTCCGAAAAGATCAGCGTCAACGACATAATTGTAAAGGCGACTGCCGTTTCTCTGATCCGCCATCCGTTCGTAAACTCATCGTATCAAGATAAGACGCTGCGCTTTTATGAACAGGCAGATATTGGTGTTGCGGTTGCCGTTGAAGAAGGCCTGATTACCCCTGTTATACGGGGTGCAAACCTTAAGGGCTTCTCCGAGATCTCGCGTGAGATCAAAGATCTGGCCGCGAAAGCAAAGGCCAGAAAACTACAGCCCGAGGAATATACCGGCGCTACGTTCTCTATAAGTAATCTCGGAATGATGGGCATAAAGGAGTTCACCGCCATCATCAACCCGCCCGAAGCGGGTATATTGGCCATCGGCGGTGCGAACCCGACTCCGGTCGTCCGCGACGGCGAGGTTACGACCCGTTCGATAATGAACGTAACTATGTCCTGCGACCACCGTGTGATCGATGGAGCAACCGGTGCCAAGTTCTTGCAAACGTTCAAGCAAATGTTGGAAAACCCGGCGATGATGCTTTTGTAAACACGTCGGCGTGCGGGCCAATGCGCCAATCGCTAATCGAATCAAAATACACGCCGTACCTATCATTACTTGCGGTCCAAGCACTGTTTGGTTCCCTGCCGGTGATAGGGAAAACCGTTTTGGTCGTTTTGCCCAGCCTTGCCCTTGTCGGTTTCCGCGTCGGTATCACCACCGTCCTACTTGTGATAATTCAGGCTTTTCGTGGACGCTTTTGGCTTAAGGAACCTGGCGACTATCTGCAACTCGCAGTCCTTAGCCTTTTTGGGATCACATTCAACCAGATATTTTTTATTAGCGGCGTTTCGCTCACCAAAGCTTCAAACGCTTCCCTGCTTGCTGCCACAATACCGATATTCACGCTTGCGATCAGTATTATAAAGGGGGTCGAATCACCTCGATTAGGAAAACTTGTCGGTATATTCCTAGCCGCTGCCGGGGTCCTTTTCCTTATCGATCCGCGCAACGCGTCGTTTTCGTCCGAGACAACGTTAGGCGATATATCGATCGTAATTAATTCCTTGTCTTTCGCGATCTATGTCGCGACCTCAAAAGCCATTGTTACGCGAAATGGAGCGTTTCGATCTATGATGTGGGTGTTCCTGTTCGCAAGTTTGATCTGTGTGCCGGCCGGGATCATAACACTGTCGACGATTGAGATCTCTGCGATTGATCGCACCACGTGGTGGCTGATAATTTATATCTGCATAGGCGCGACCGCCATACCGTATCTTCTCAACGCCTGGGCATTAACACGTGTTAGCCCATCAACGCTAGCTGTTTTTATTTATCTGCAGCCGATCATCGGGTTTGTTCTCGCTGCTATTTTACTCGGCGAAAGCTTCGATCTTAGGTTTGTCGCCGCGACGGCGATGATCTTTGCTGGGTTGTTTCTTTCAATGCGAAATGGAGCTTCGTTCGGGAAAGTGAACAATGATCAATATTAACCCATCAACGATGCTACCCTTTTCGTAATTGTTGCATCTTATCAGTCGACCATATGGCTACGCAGATCACACAAAGTGAAAACCCTGAAACCGGGCGCACCGAATTCCGAATCGAAGGCGAGATGACACTGGATGATGCGGTTTTGATTGAACGCCTTACCGCAGACTTGCCAAAAAACAGTGTATCGTTCGACGTTGCTGATCTTGATATCATGGACAGCGATTCAGCGGCGATCTTAAAACGTCTCGCAGACGAGCGCGGATTCTCGATCGAGGGTATGGAAATATTCCTTCAAAATGCCGTTAATGAGGCCGAACGTGCCGTAGAATGACGCCCTGCTACTGACAATACGGACAAAACCGTTTAATTTTAACGAATGAAGATTCGCGAAATAGCCGAACTCGTCGCTGGAGAACTATACGGGAACGGTGATACCGAAATTTTGTCGGCTGCCGATATAGATCGGTCTGGGAATGGTCAGGTGACTTTTACTGATAAACTTGACGAAATTCCTGTAACCGGTGCATCGTGCGTTATCGTTTCCGAAAAAATTGCTTCAACGTTTGCCGGAGCAAGAACCACTGAAAACGTGTGGATTGCGGTAGTTAACCCCAAACTTGCGTTTGCGCGAGTTGTCGGAATATTACACCCGTTTGAGCGTCTTAACGGATGGCACTCGACGTTCCAGCCCCCAAAGGACTCGGACATTAGGGCGGATTATATAGGTGCTTTTGTGGATATCGGCGACGGCACGTCTGTTGGCGAATCGGCACAGATACATGCTGGTGCGTCGATCGGCCGCAATGTTTCGATAGGATCACGCACAATAATACACTCGAATTGTGCAATTTACGACGGGGTGACAATCGGTAACAACTGCGTCATTCACGCCGGCGTTGTGATAGGTTCCGACGGATTTGGATATGTAAAAGATGGTCAGGGACAGAATATTAAATTCCCGCAGATCGGTACGGTCGTTATTGAGGACGATGTCGAGATCGGTTCAAACACATGCATCGATCGCGGTGCACTTGGCGAAACACGGATCGGCGAAGGGACCAAGATCGACAATCTCGTCCAGGTCGGCCATAACGTTGATATAGGCAAGCGCTGTGTTATAGCGGCACAGACAGGAATTTCGGGCAGCGTGATCATCGAAGACGATTGTGTAATCGGGGGGCAGGTTGGTTTTGGCGATCACGTGCGGGTTAAAAGCGGTGCTGTTATCGGTTCACAGGCGGGAGTTCTGCCCGGAAAGATTGTCCGGCCCGGTGTGTGGTGGGGCACACCGATCCAGCCGCTCGACGAGTACAAACGCCAAAATGCTCATGTAAAGAGCATTGAAAGGCTCAAGGCCGAAGTAAAGGAACTTGGAAGAAAGTTAGAAGAAACATCGAGTGGCTCGAAAGCGTAATTTATGCAAGCGGAGGTCAAATCTGATGATCTACCTTGTTTCACTTGCAGTGATAGTTGCCGCAGTCGGCGCTTACCTGCATTTTCGATCCACAGGGCTCGCTGCGATGTTGCTTGATATAGCAATTTCCGCCGCCTTCGGTTGGTTGGCGGGCTTACTGCTCGGAGTCTTCGCGCGGATCGGGATGTGGACAATTCCCTTCTTCAATGGAGCGGAACCACGTTTCTCATTTGATGGATCGATCGAAGTCATTTTAACCTTTTCTCTTTTCGGCATCGGGCTCGGGATCGTTTACGAACTCGCTTTCCGAAAGCTGTTAAGCGAAAGCGGCTTCCTATTCGGCGTACTTGTGACGCTTTTGACCTGGTATCCGTTAGGAAAGCAAGGTGTCGACCTGCTCAACTTCTCACCATCGTGGCTGCCATTGTTGTTTTTCACGTTATCACTGATCGGCCTTATGTTTGTACCGTTCACTATCGTACTAGCGTTTCTGCTCGGCCGATGGCACCGGTTTCGAGATCTGCGAAACAGTAATTACTTATCCACGAATCACCTTTAGTATCGCCTTGGCGGCCCTCATAGACGCTCCGCCATGACCGAGTGTTTCTGCGGCCTCTTTCAGTTTTCGGCGCATCTGCGCATTCGTCTCGGGTTCAAGAAGTCTAAACAACTCACCTGATACGGCTTCCGGTGTAAAACCACCCTGGATCATCTCTTGCGCCACCCTTTTCCCTGCAATTAGATTGATCAATCCGAAATGCTCAACAGAGATCAATGGCCGCATAAGCATGTAATTTACTACCGAGCTTTTATACACGATCACCTGCGGCGTGCCGATGATCCCTGTTTCGAGCGTCGCCGTTCCGCTAGTGACCGCCGCCGCGTCAGAAGCGTTAAGTGCGTTGTAGGTTTCGCCTTTTGCTACGATCAGAACCTCCGGGTGCAGGATGCCCCGAGCGGTTGCCGAATTAATCGCTTGCTTCGCATCCAGTTCGTTCCGTTCGGACGCAATTGCCACGATGAACTGGATTCGACGATCTTTCGAGGCCATTAGCGCGGACACTTTCAATAAGACCGGTAGAATTCGAATAATTTCCTTGTGACGGCTGCCCGGAAGGAGCGTAATGATCGGCCTCGTCGGGTCAAGTCCTGAACGGCGGCAAAAGTCTTCTTTCGACGAGTCGGCGTGAACCTCCATCGCAAGCGGGCTGCCGACGTATTCCACGTGTCCGACTCCCCGCTGTTCATACCAGTCCTTTTCGAATGGCAGGATCGTTATCAAAAGGTCGACATATTTGCGAATCGTACCGATCCTATATTTCCGCCACGCCCATAACTGCGGAGATATGTAGTAAACAACTCTAAAGCCTAATTTCTTTAGCGATTTGGCGAGTTTCAGATTGAATTCGGGGAAATCGACAAGAACGACAATATCGGGACGTCTTTCCAGGGCCGCATTCCTTAACTTTCGAAATGTTCGTATAAACATCGGCAGGGCGCGTCCTATCTCAGGAAGCCCGACGATCGAGAGCTCGTCGGCATTCACTAAAGCTTCAACGCCGCTTTCGGACATTAACCTTCCAGCCGATCCGAAAAATTCAAATTCAGTCCCGGGTTCCGCTTCTCGCATCGCCTTTACGACCTTTGCGGCGTGGACGTCGCCCGAAGCCTCACCGGCGACGATCATTATTCGATTGTTTGAACTCATTATCTCGATAAAGTGTTAATCTTAAATGAAATATGGAAAATGTGAAACGACAACCATATTTCGACTAACAAGCATCTAAAATTTTGTCTTTGCCACCGTAACAGTCGGCCTTTCGTATATCAATCGGTTGCAGAACACCACTTTTATCTTTAGAATGCTAGGTTTGTGCTTCATGGATTGATTCGCAAAATCTCGCATTTCTGAATGTTTATCGTGCAGCGGAGGAGTTAGTGAAATTTCGCATTCTATTTTTACATACAATCATATTGTTGTTTGCCGCCGTGTTGCCGACTTTTGCACAGGTAGACACACTCGTCGGGCAAGTTACTAATTCGACATCTGAATCTTTTGCCGGCGGGGTTAGCGGAAATGGTCGTTTCGTTGTGTTTGAATCGCGCGGTAACATCGCAACCGAGAACCCCCGAAATGCGGACCTTAACTCGGAAATTTTTCTTTTCGATTACGCACAACGGCGGATATTTCAGATCACTGATACAAAAAGTGTGTTAAACAACACGTCGATGCCCGCCGCATTCAGCAATGTACGCGTTGATATCGTCAACACGAGGCCGGTGATCAGTAATGACGGACGCTGGATCGTTTTCAGTTCAAACGCAACTACTTCTACACCCGCGGTGCCTGACCCGACAAATCCGGGTAGTTTTGATGGGAACGTGTTCACGTCGCCCACTCCGACTCCAACGCCAACACCAAGTCCGGTTCCCAGCCCGTCGCCCACGCCGGTTCTCGGGGCGAACCCCCTTACCGAGGATGCAAACCTGGAGTTATGGATCTACGAAATTCCTTCTTACGTCGCAGCTGACCTGTCTTCCGGCGCCGAACTTCCGATCACTAATTTGTCCGGTGGGTCGTTCGTTCGTATCACAAACACTGCCCCGAGCCAGCTACCGCGCTCCGGGACGCCGACATCCGGTGCATTTATTGCTGATGATAACCACGATGCAAGTCTAAGCGATGATGGAAACGCAATTGCGTTTGTCTCGACTCGTGACCTCGTTTTGGGCGGGAATCCGGCTCCGCCGCCAAACCCAGGCGAAGATAATGACGAGATATTCACATATATCCGCGGCACAAACACGATAAGTCAGGTAACGCGGACGCCACGCGGCAGCCTGGCAAATCCGATATACAACAAGAATCCAACAATATCCGGAAGTGGAAATCGGGTTGTGTTCGCAAGCACCGGCGACAATCCGATAATTGGAATGACGGGCGGAAGTAACCCGGAATCCAGCCGAAACGAGGAGATATTCATTTCTGACCTGGACACTGCCGGTGCCCCAACCGGTCTAAGGAAGCAGATAACGGTTACCACCCCAACTAATCCGGGCGAGACTGTGAACATTCTCGATATCGGTAAGCGTATGAGCAGGGACGGCAATTATATTGGCTTCGACTCGTACGCCCAATTCCCGTCCGGTACAAATCAACCGGGTTTTGCTCTTTTCGTCTATAACGTAACTGCCGATTCGATCACTCAGATCGGGCCTCGCAGCAACGCCGATTCGGCCGCTCAGGGTGGCGACGTTGCCCATTATCCCAGCTTTACGGTTGATTTGGAATCAAACGGCGTCGAACAGCCAACATTGGTTTTTGAAACCCGGCTGAATATTAAGCCTGACGGTACGATTCCGACGAACCAGGACGACGGATTGAATCCGAACGCGGCGCGGCCAACGCAGATCTATAAATTTTTGCTAAATACGTCCACGGGATCGGACGCCGCGAAGTTTATCCGCCTGACGAAGTTTCCAACGCCCAATACATTTCTGGCCTCAGCCCAGCCCATTACGACGAATTCAGCAAGCCGGTTGGCGTTCAATCTTTCACTGACTGAGGTAGGTACGGGCAATTTCGACTTCCTTTCTGAAGTCTATTATCTGTATCAGCCGAATATCGTTACCGAAGCGGAGGACGTCAACTTAAGCTTTGCAACGGGGGCGAGCGGCATTCCGGTTTCTCCTTCGCCTGTTCCAAGCCCGTCACCGACAGCCACTCCGACACCGGGGCCATCACCGACGCCTTCGCCGACTCCGGTGACACCTGCAGCAGTTCACGGCATCTCGCCGGGAATGCTGGTTGAACTTGTGCTCGATCCGGCGCAGACGATGGGCCCATCCACGGCTATAGGATCGATCCAACGCAGCCCAAATCTTCCATTTGAACTCGGCGGTGTTTCGATGACTATCGGCGGTGTTTCGGTCGGTCTGCAATCGATTACCGGAAATCGGATAGTATTTGTTTCACCGCAAGCGTTGAGCAGCACCGTAACCGGAACGACTTATCCGGTTGTTATCAACAACAACGGGACCGTGATACGCGATTCGGTGACAATCGTCCCCGCGCGTCCTGATATATTCACCGACCTGCCAGAACCCGGACCGGGCGGCAGGGCCCGGATGTTCAACGTAACGAATCGCGTCCACACGACTGAACCGTTCACGGTTACTACCGTAAAGATCCGGGGCGGAATACGGGTCCCGAGTGTGATGCGGCTTCACGCAACCGGCATAGCGAACACCGCGGCTGGCGTTATCGTGCTTCGCATTGGAAACTCGACCCTTACGGGCCGAATCGTAACAGGCGGTGTGATAGTGGCCCCGGGAGTCTATACAGTAGAATTTACATTGCCGCCGGGACTCAACCTAGCGGGTGACGTTCCCGTCATACTTACCGTGAACGTAGACGGCACGCTTTTCACCTCACGGTTGGAGGACACGGCACCGCGCGTTTTCATTCTTTGACGACCGATCATCTCGAATTCGGAAAAGCGGGCATTGAATGCCCGCTTCTTATTTGATTCCTATGTAAAATTCGATTCTTGCGTGAGAAAGTCTTATAGACTATCCTTTAATTTATCAAAAAGCTTCGCGAACCGTCAGTTGTGCGAAATTCGAACGAATTTTGCTGTTTCATCGCGTTCGACAAATTGGCAAGCCGCCTAACGAATAGTATAGGAGCATTTAAAGTATATGACCGGAAAAGATGTGAACACGTTGCGAGTTTCACCAAAAGTTTGGAAGAACGGAGAGTTTATTAACTGGGAGGATGCCCGGGTTCACGTGATGACCCATGCTATCAATTACGGTTCGAGCGTTTTCGAAGGGATCCGCTGCTACAAGACGGAAAAGGGTCCCGCAGTATTTCGTCTCACCGAACACATTCAAAGGCTCCTAAACTCCGCGAAGATCTACCGGATGGATCCCAAATTCAGCCGCGATGAGGTGTGCGAAGCAACGGTAGAACTCCTCCGACAAAGCGGCCTCGACGAGTGCTATATTCGACCGCTCATTTTCCGCGGCCTTGATGAAGAAAAACCCGCGTTCGGCGTTAATCCGTTTCCGAACCCGATTGAATCCTATATCGCGGTTTGGGAGTGGGGCAAATATCTCGGTGAAGAAGCGCTTGAGACAGGAATCGATGTTTGCGTATCCAGTTGGACACGGATCACATCAAACTCAATGCCCGCGATGGCCAAGGCCGGTGCGAATTATATGAATTCGCAGCTGATCAAAATGGAAGCGATTCTGGGTGGTTTTTCCGAAGGTATCGCTTTGGATGACCGCGGGTATGTCTCGGAAGGTTCGGGCGAGAATTTATTCATGGTCAATGCCGGTAAGTTGGTTACGCCGCCGTTGGGATCCTCGATCCTGCCGGGAATCACACGCGACACCGTGATCCAGATCGCCCGCGAGCTCGGGATCGAGGTGATCGAAACCACAGTCCAGCGGGCCGCGTTGTATCTCGCTGACGAACTCTTTTTCACCGGAACAGCGGCTGAGATCACACCGATACGTTCGGTCGACCGCATCACCGTTGGCCCCGGAAAACGCGGTGAGATCACCAAACGGCTTCAGGATGAATTTTTCAAGATAATTCGGGCTGAACGTCCGGCTCCCGGTAATGCAGATTGGTTGACGTTTGTTGGTGAAAAGCAAACGATGGGCGCCTAGAAGGCACCGGGTTGTATTATTGAAGCAATAGCCGCGAATTTACTCAAATTGATCACAATTAGATATTCTATTTCGTGACGATTTGTGTAAATTCGTGGTTCTTTGCTTTTTTGTCGGATCAGATATGATCGCTCTTTTCGTGAAACGATACATTCTTGAAGCCACCGTCTTCATATGCGGAGCCGTCGTAATGATCTATGAGATAAACGGCACTCGAATCCTGTCGCCGTTCATCGGCACGTCAACCTATGTCTGGACTAGCCTTATCGGCGTGATACTTGGAGCGCTTAGCCTGGGTTACTGGCTCGGGGGTAAATGGGCTGACCGGCGGCCCGATCTAAAAATACTCGCTTTTGTCATCTTTATCGCCGGCGGATTTGTATCGATCACGATCCTACTAAAGGAACTGGTCCTATCCTTCGCAGCATCCGCTCCGATCGGCCTCGAGCTCAAATCTGTACTCGCGGCACTAATTCTGTTCGCTCCGGCCAGTATTGCACTTGGATTCGTGTCACCATACGCAGTTAAATTGAAAACGACAACCCTTGAAGATACAGGCAAGGTTGTCGGCCGCCTCTACGCACTCTCGACCGTTGGCAGCATTGTTGGCACGTTTACAGCAGGTTTCTTTCTGATCCCGTTCGTCGGCAGCATTCGCACACTGTACCTGGTGGCCGGGACACTTATCGTCCTTTCGATGCTTCTGGCTCCGTTTGCTCTAACTCGCTTCAATTTTTCCGTCGTGGCAATTTTTGTTCTTGGGATCGCGGGAAGTGAATTCAATCGGGCCTACGCGCTCCGTGCGAGCGGCCTCCACGATATAGATACCGAGTACAGCCGTGTCCAGGTTTTTGATACGATCGATCCGCGTTCCGGCAAACCGATGCGGGCGCTCGCGACCGACCCGTATTTCATTCAATCCGCAATGTTTCCTGACAGTGATGAACCGGCACTCGAATACGGTAAGTACTATCACCTGATTCGGCATTTTAAACCTGATTTCCGACATTCTTTGATCATTGGCGGTGCGGGATATTCATTCCCGAAGGAGTACCTGAAAAAATACAGCAACGCGTGTATCGATGTCGTCGAGATCGACCCCGGTATGACGCGTATCGCAAGGGAGCATTTTCGGCTGGTCGACAGCGAACGACTCAGCATCATCCATCAGGACGCACGGGTGTTCCTAGCTGGGGCCGAAACTGGGAAATACGACGCGATACTTATGGATGCTTTCGGATCGATGTTCAGTGTCCCTTATCAATTGACGACCCTCGAAGCGGTGATCCATTTTAGTCGCGTCCTCAAAGATGACGGGGTTGTCATATTCAACCTCGGCTCGGCAATAACAGGCGACGCAAGCGGATTTCTGCAGGCGGAATTCAAGACCTACCAACAAGTCTTCCCTCAGGTTCATCTGTTTAAGGTAAATACAAGTTACGCGGATGAAAGACTGCAAAACTTGATAATTGTCGCCGCACAATCAGCCTCACCCATACGTTTTTCAAGTGACGATCCAGCGCTTGCCGAACTTCTTGCACATCGCTATTCCGAACACTTCACCCTCGACAACCCAGTTTTAACCGACGATCTTGCCCCGGTTGAGTATTATAACTCCATTGCTCAGAATATTTACCTGGCTAATCGTTGAACACAAAAGAATTTTCTCGCTATTTTGCTTAAACGAGAGTATAGTTCCGTTCGTTCGTCCCCCTTACAAAAAAGGATAATTTGCTAACTAATAACGGAGGCTCAGATGCTACGTAACTTTCCTCACCCAAGCATGATCGATCGTTTTATCACCGCATCCCTTTTTATTTTTCTAATTTGCGCTCCGATTGCTTCTCAGAAGCCGGAAGAAGCGAAAACAAGCGGGGACAGTCCTGAAGCACAGTTGATGGCCTATTTCGCCATTTCTAAAGCAAGCGATCAGATCGCTGAGATTGTTTGTAAGGATGCAAAAGACGCTAAAACAATCGCCATCTACGATTCGGAGATGCGAAAACAGATAATAGAATATCGAGCCATTAGAGACTTGTTTTCTCACTTGACCGCGAAATTCAATAGATTAAACAAGTATTTCACGTCCCAAGCGATTTTAGGTCTCGATGCGGAAGATCCAAAGGCGGCTGCGTCAGGAGGCGAAAGCAGTTCATTGAATTTTATTGCGAATCCGGTCAACGAAGCGACGGATCTGATCGGTAAATTCAAAACCGAAGTCGTAGACCAACCACTTTCATTGGACGTGACCAAAGATCAATTGATTCCAGAAGTAACGAGCAGCTTGCGAAAGAAATGTCCTGATGATGTTCAGATCTTTAACCCAAAGGAGATTCCCCTCAGTTTGAGGATGGAGAAGAAAGAATCAGAACTATTTACTAGCCTCGACAAATTGTACGCCCTCAGAGCTAAGGCAAAAGAGAGCCTAAAGAGTATTCCCGCCGGACTTGCCAAAAAAAGAAGCGAGGTCGCTTTGGAGTTGGAGTCTATGAAAGACACTGAAAAGATTAAATCACTTGAGGCTAACCTTGATTCGATTGACTCTGCGTTAAGCAACAAACAGGAGTTGGAGGGTGCGATAGCTCAATTCGACGCAGTTGAAAAAGGATTAATATCGACTACCAAAGAAGAATCAACGCCTCTTCTATTGAGACTGCGGGAGGCTGAAGCGATCGTAGAATTTACCAAATCGCCCGGCTCATATATTTTGGAAGTCGGGTCGAATGTTGCCGGGAGCACGAGACGCGAGAAGAAGAACCTTTTCCTCGAGGTCTTTACCCCGACTTCAAGAATACGTTTCAACGGAGTAGCGGCAATTCGATACACGCTCTATGACCATAAAGGGTCAATTAAGAGTTCATGCGTAATGAAGGCATATAT
>JBAUGL010000153.1:0-3051 GCA_049679665.1 Pyrinomonadaceae bacterium
CGGACCACGCAGCGGCGCTCCTTGAAAATGACCCTCGCTTCAAGCCGTACTCCAGGGATAAACGCGGCGTCGTCCTCGACGCGGCGAAAGTGAAGAGCTGGGGCGAGGTCAAGGAGCTCATCCTCGAGAGCTATCGATTGAACGAGTTGGGGAATCGACCGGCCAAGAAAGCACGCACTCCCGCTGGCAAGAAGAGAGCCCGAGAATGAATGGTTCTCCGGTATCAGCGAGACAAGTAAGGACCCCAGGGAGCATCGAATGTTCATCCGGCTGACGCAGGAAATTTTCTACAAAAAGGCGAAGACGCCGAAAGATCTTCCCTGGCATCGCGACGAGCCCGACGGTCTTGTCCTCGACGTCGTGGCGGCGCGAGGCAAGCCAGGCCGTGCGCTTGATCTCGGTTGCGGCACAGGCGTATTTTCAGTCTGGCTGGCGAAGCAGGGCTACGAGGTGACCGGCCTGGATTTCATTCCGCGCGCCATCGAGATGTGCAGAGAGAGGGCCAACGCGGAAGGCGTGCAGGTGAACTGGGTCAACGCAGACCTGCTTTCATGGACAACCCCCGACCGATTCGACGTCATCGTGGATTCCGGCTGCCTGCATTCCCTGATCGGCGGCGACGTGTCCCGGTACAAGGAGCAACTCCTGCGCTGGCTGGCGCCCGAAGGAGATTACGTCCTGGGGCATTTCGGCAAGAGGCATTTTCTCGACTGGCGCCCGATCGGACCGAAGCGCCGGACCCGTGAACAGTTGGTGCGGCTGTTCGCCCCGGAGTTAGAGGTCGTCAAACATCAGCAGAGTGAGATGGCCGTTCCGCTGCCGATCGGCCCGATCGTGCAAGGACAAGCCTTTTGGTTCCGCCGGAAAAGCGCAACGGGCTGACCGGCACGCCGAGCGTCACCGTTGCGAGGCAGCGCTTGGCTCGCGGTTTGTGGCCGTGGACACGCTGCCGAACCAGCCGTTGCACCTGACCGCGGCGGCATTACGGGTTTTCGAGGTTCAACGTCTCACCAGCCGCCGCGGCAGGTGAACGGTACGTTATGTCTCTACAAACATGACAATAAAATTATCTTTTGTAATTGCAGTTTCCATTTGTTTGACAGTCTGCTTGACTGCGGGCTGTTCCTCATTGCTAAAGAATAAAGATTTTGACGCTTCTAATTCCGGCATTTTTGAAATAACTTTGAGTAATGGCGGCGGGCAGATGAATTACTGGTTTCAAATTATTCTCAGAAAAGATGGCACAGCCGAATATCTAGGCGATGTCAGCCCGGATCGTCGGAGCGAAAATAGATCTTTTGGTCAATCAACTAAAGAAATCCAAAGAGTTAAATATCGGGGCAAGCTACCTCAAGCGCAGTTTGAAATGCTTGTCAAACTGATAAACGACAACCACTTCTTTTCAATGAGGGAAGATAACGGCGGTGTTATGGATGCTCCCCAGACAACAACCGGCGTTGTCAAATCTGGAACACGAAAAGAAGTTCACAATCAACTAGGACAGGGCGGCGAAAAACTAGCGAAAATCGAACATGCCATCAGCCGCGCCACCGACCAAATTAAATGGGAGGAGGAGCTTAAATAAAGCAAGTGCAAGTGTTTTTTCTACTATGAAGGCGACGACATAACGGCTGAGATGACGTGGGGCGAAACAGCGACTTTGTTTTCGTGTTGTCTTGTTTCCCTTAGCTTGCGTGTATTCGGTTTCGTCCCACGTCATCTCAAGCGTTAGGCGTTTCTTGTGTAACAATAAGGTATGCTTATTCACGAACGAAAAATGACATTTGGCGGAGATAACGACGGCGGTCTTGGCGAAAAACTAATTCAGCAAGTTCTCGTCGGGATTAAGACTGCCACTTGCGACCTAAAATGCTTGTGCACAGCACAAGAAATAGCTGACCTTGCTGCCGAAGCAGGCTGGTTTGAAACGGTTGTTGATGCCAAAGGTAACGCACGATGTAACATACAAATAACGGATGTGTATGAAACAACGATTGGAAATCCAGACATGCGATTAGTTCGCGGCGAAGGCGATGGCGAAGACGTAGAAGAATTTAAGCGTGAACATCACGAATGGTTTCAAACCGTGCTAAAAAACAAGGGCTTGCCGCCGTTGACAGACGACGCAGTTTTGATTGCGTGGGAGTTTGAGTTAGTAGAAGTACCTTGAAAAAGTTCAGAAAGCAAAAACAGGACATAGATTTCACGACACGCCGAACAATTCAATGGACGTGGGCGAAACAGCGACTTTGTTCTCGAGTTGTCTTTTTCATATAAACTTGTGTGTGGCTGGTTTCGCCCCACGTCATCTCAGGCGTTAGGCCGAGTGCCGTTTCGAAAGGGATCATTCGTCGATCACGGGCTCTTGCTTACGAGTCTTGCGTCTTTCAATACGCCATTTTTTCCTTACTGCGGTGACGTCGAATTTATCACGTTTTCCGTCACGCATATTCTCGATCTCGTGCTGAACACGCGCGGCGATCAAACGATAAGCCTCGGTGTTCGGCACACCGTGAGTCATCTCCTGCAGTTCGTCATATTCGAGGAACCGTCCGACCTTGGCACCAACCTTTGCCCCAAGGGTTCCGGCCTTTGGAATTATCGTACCTTTCGGAAATGCCTCATATGTGCCCCAAAGATAGATCGGCAGGATTCCTATCTTCTGATTCAACGCCAGATAACCAATAATTGGCTTGAACTCAGTGATCTCGCCGCTCACCTGTCGACCGCCTTCCGGGAAGATCAGGGCGTTATAGCCTTCGTTCAGTATCCGCGTCACGTGCCGGAGCGATTGCCGCAGGCTTCCGGTGCGTTCGATAGGGACAAGCGTCGTAAAGTTGTTCATATACGCACGTTTGTATTTTGTATCGAACCAGTAATCCGCCGCCGCTACGGCCACTGTCTGCTCGGCAACGTCCTTACCTAAGGCCTTTTTAACCAAACCTGTGTCAATGTGCGACGTATGATTCGGTGCAACTATGAAATTGACGTGTCCAGGCACGTTTGACTCACCCTCGATACAGGTGTCCAGCACGCCTTCGTATAGGGTGT
>JBAUGL010000154.1:0-36694 GCA_049679665.1 Pyrinomonadaceae bacterium
AAACTAAAAAAAGCGGCGCTATGGGAACCGGCAGCCTGTAAAACAAGTGTTGCTATTGCTGCAACAATGTGCTATAAATGAAATAGCCCGTCACCCGCAGGAGCGGCGCCTGGACGATCAGAACCCAAGCGACAGCGGTAAAGTGTGAGTGGGACGCTGGGACAGTGGGACAGATATTACCGAAGTTTTAGTCACTACGGAATCGTCAACTCATTCACTCAGGTGCTAAAATACGAATCGTTCTAAACAATTATTATAAAAGGTATAGGGTTAAACGTGATCGATTTTGAACTGACAGAAGAACATATTGCATTGCAGAATACCGTTCGCGAATTTTGTGCGGGCGAGGTCGCCCCGCACATAAAGGAATGGGACGAGAAAGCCTATTTCGAACCGAAGGTTTTCGAAAAGATGGCCGAGCTAGGATTGCTTGGCGTATGCATTCCGGAGCAATACGGCGGAGCGGGTTTCGACTATATCTCACTGGGGATAGTCTGCGAAGAGCTCGAAGCGATGGATACTTTCCTTCGGGTTGCAATGTCCGTGCATGTGGGCCTAAACAGTCTGAGCGTTTATAGCTGGGGGACTGAGGAGCAGAAGCAAAAATATCTTGTCTCGCAGGCAAAGGGGGAAAAGATCGCGACGTTTGGGCTGACCGAGCCTAATGCTGGTTCGGACGTCATCGGTATGCGCTCGTACGCAAAACGCGATGGCGACGACTGGATCCTGAACGGCGAAAAGATGTGGATATCGCTCGCCGATGTCGCCGATCATTTCCTGTTCTTTTGCTGGACCGATCTTGAAAAACAGAAGGTTCGTGATCACTCAGGATTAAGCTGTTTTATCGTCGAACGAACGATGCCGGGATTTTCGAGCGGGACATTGCACGGGAAACTTGGAATTAAGGCCGGCAACACAGGATATTTCACGCTTCAGGACGTACGAGTGCCGCACGCAAATATGCTCGGTAACGAAGGCGAAGGGTTCAAGATCGCTATGTTCTCGCTCGAGAATGGGCGTTATACCGTCGCTTCAGGCGCGACGGGTGTGATCCGAGCTTCACGCGACGCTTCTGTAGCTTATGCAAACACCCGCGAGGTGCAGGGTCAGACGATCGCGAATTTTCAATTGGTCAAACAGAAGATCGCGAATATGGAAGCCGATTATCAAATGTGTAATCTGCTGTGGATGAAGGCGGGATATCTAAAAAATCAAGGCAAACAGTCGGCAAAAGCAGCGAGTTTAGCCAAATGGCAGGCGACGGTACGTTCGGAAACCGCCGCGTCAATGGCCATCGAGATTCACGGTGCTAACGGATACACTAACGATTATCCAGTTGAACGTTATCTTAGAAACTGCAAGGCTGCGGTGATCTATGAAGGGACGCGTGATATCCACACGCTTATGCAGGCCGATTGGGCGCTGGGGCTAAAGAAAGAGAAGTCGGCGCGGGTAGTATTGCCGCCCTACGACCCATCCGAAGCAAAAGGTCACGCAAGCTGATAAAGGCAAAAAAAAACGCGGGCGGAAGTATTCTCCCATCCGCGTTTTTCCTATTTCGAAGTTCGGCTATTTTGCGAGGTCTGACGATTGCGTCACACTTTGCAGGTCGGGGCTTTCGTTGGACATCTTCCAGGCGCCGCCTTCTTTGACGAAAGCGATCGCGGTCCAGTTTGCATAAACGCCGCCTCTGATCTCCGCAAGGCCTTTGTCGCCTTCGACCTTCTCATTGCGCACCTCGACGGGTTTCTCCGGGATCTGATCGGTCTCCGCCAGGAAGGCAGCCAGGCCGGTCTTTTTCTCTTCCTTCATATCCGTTTCGATAGAGCGGACCATCGCCGAAGAAAGTACGTTCTTCAGGGCGGCATCATCATTATCTCGAAGCGCCTGATAATAAGAACGAACAACCGGTCCAAGTGTAGGCGCTTCGTTCGTGGTTGAAGCAACTTCCTTCTTTGTCGTTTCGAGCGAGCCACCGGCATTCGCGTTTGTTATTGCTGCGTTCTTGAGATCCGATCTTTCGGTGTTAGCGGTCGGCTCTGAGCTGCCACACCCAACGAACATCATTGAAAAAACTATCAAACTAGTAAAAAATAATATTCTAAATTGCATATTCCTCTCCTGTATCCGGCGGCGGCGTGCGCCGTTTCAGCCGAATTGACGAGTATATACAATTAGAAAACATGGACAAAACCGCTAAAACTGAATACGGCCGACGGTTCCTTATTGAAGATCTTCCGGAACCGCTGACACGGGCGAGCAGCCACCTACAATTATTTGATAATTACATCGAAAATACGCGGATCCGACTCCGCTCGATCCGGGTTCCCGAAACGAAGGCCTGGACGCGGGTTTTGCAGCAGCGAATTGATTTGGAGGCGTTTGGCGAGGCGAAACTATCGGAAATGTATTTGAACGATGACGAGTATCTGGAGTTCGAACGATTTGAGGGCAGGGAGATCCGATTAAATCGGTATTTTCACGAGTTCGATCGCCGTGTTTGGGTGTTTGATGTTTACCTCGGCAAGCTTTGGGGCTTGTGTACGGCCAAAGCTGAGTTTGATGATTCGGAGAGTCTGGCGGCCCTGCAACCGCCGGGGTTTGCCGCATTTGAGATAACAGACAATCAATTTTTTGACGGGGCGATCCTGGTTGAAAAGATATTCTCAGATATTCAGGCCGAAGCCGCGACTGGAATTCTTGGACCACCAATCGCGCCCAGTTCCTCAAGCTGAATAATTACCTGGTGCGTTCGTTCATCGGCACATGAAGTTCGACCGAACTCAATATCTGAAGATAGACCTTTGTTTCACGCGGGATCAGACTCGTCCAGTCAGCGCCGCCGCGTGAGATATATCGCGCCAACCGGGCGGGATTTGAGTTATAGCCTGCCGCCATTAGTTGTTCCGGTGTCGCTATACCATCGGTTATCGCGCCGGCCACGGTCGGGCTGGCAACGAGATCGTTCCACGTCCGCTGCATATAAAGTAACATCGCCTGCGTTGCGTTAACATGGTCGCGCATCCCTTCAACAAAATCCGGATTCAGCCCGACGTTCGGATGCCATGCCCGGACCATTCGATAGGTCGACGGGATCATTTGAACCATCCCGCCCGCTCCGGCCGAACTCACCGAGTAACGGTATGTACTTCCCTCATTCAGGGCATATAACGCATAAACGTCGTTATAGACATTGGGATGAGGTTCGTTTCGAAATCGATCATGATCGACATGTTCGACGAGCGACAGCCGCTCGGCCATATCAGTGACTTTCGGCTGAATGAATATACCTTTCGATTTCAAACGCCCGCGAGCGAGCTCAAGCACATTCCGCACGTAAAATTTGCCGGCGTTCACGACCTCAGGCGTCACCAAGCCCGGATGAGTAGACAGGTAATAGGCCGTTTCGACGTGTTTCCCAAACTTCTCGATTGGGTACTGAACCATTAATGGAAGGTGCATTTGGCCGGTCTCATCCATTATAGCAACGGGCGTATTCGTGTAATTTGATCGAAGTGTGCGGACCGTGATCGATCTGCCATTTGATGACATGGTCAGTTTGTCAGAAGTTGTTGAAAGGAATGCAACCTTCGACATCACGACATAATCGATCCGGTTGGTCTTCCAATCATGGAAAGCGATGCGAACCCAATCTGTACTGAGGGCGGATTCTGTTAGAGCGGTAGGCATAGGCCGCGCCTGCATATCGCGTTTTGCTTCGGCGATCTTTCGCTTTATTTGGGCGAAGCTCAAGCTCCTTTTGGTCTGAGAAACCTGAACGGGCTGCGCCGCGGCTGTCACGATTCGTTCGCGACCTACGACGATCGGTTCGGTGTCCTTTCCAGCATACAAAGAGCCGTCATTGTCCGAAACCGGCGTCTCGTCAGGTTCATCGGGCCAGGGCGTAGGAGTCGGGATATGCCGTGGAGCCGGCAGATTTTCGTTTATCACTACAGTCAATGGAGCTGACGTAGATTCGAGATCAGAATTCTGCGAAAGTACCGATACGGCTGCCGAAACAACAATAACAAACGCATTAAAAGCAAAACTTCTTTTCATATTGAACAGATTCAGATTATTAATACGGGTGTGAACATTTCCGTCGACTATGAAGGGTCGACATCACTAAGATTCGCTCATTCATTGAACGGTTGTCAAGGTATTCAGAAAAATCTAATGGTATCGACAAAAAAATATTATGGATGACTTGCTCCCGTTGGCAAATTAGAATTAGTGTATAAAAGCGCGAAGCGACTAATATGAGAAGTAAACGGTCTATGAAACGACTCTTTGGAACAGACGGCATACGCGGTGAAGCCGGCACATTTCCTCTCGACACCAAAACTGTTCAGATATTGGGATTCTCGCTTGCACGAAGGATGCGTGAAAAGCTCGGGCGGGGGCCGCGACTGGTTACTGGCCGGGACACGCGCGAATCTGGTGAGATGATCGAATTGGCCTTGCATGCGGGCGCATCTGGCGGCGGCGCTCAATGTGAATCAGCGGGGGTCATAACAACTCCGGGCGTTGCTTACTTGACCGGAGAATGTGGTTTCGATACCGGGATAGTGATAAGCGCGTCGCATAACCCATATGCCGACAATGGGATAAAGATATTTGACCCGGCCGGGAAAAAACTTGATGAAGGCGCGGAGAAGCTTATCGAGAGTGACATTCTCACCGGCTCGCCCTTGGAAACCCCGGATGTCGAAATGTTTACCGCGACCGCCGCAGCAATGCAGGCGGCATATGTAGAACGCTTAATTTCAGAGGCAAAAGGGCTCGAGCTAAGCGGGATAAAGATAATAGCTGACTGTGCAAATGGGGCGGCGTCAAATTACGGTCCTCGAGTGTTGCGCGTACTCGGCGCAAAAGTGATCGCGATCAACGATTCACCGGACGGACGGAACATAAATGAGATGTGTGGATCGCTCCACTTGGAAGGGTTGCAGTCGAAGGTCTTGGAAACAGGCGCGGATATAGGGGTTGCGTTTGATGGAGATGCCGATCGGGCACTGTTTGTAGATGAGCGTGGCAAGGTCGTAGACGGTGACGCAGTTTTGTGGGTAATGGGGAACCACTTACTGAAAATAGGCAAACTGCGGAAGAATATTGTAGTGGCCACGGTTATGAGTAATGTTGGGCTCGAGATCGCATTCGCCAAACGCGGTATTGGTCTATTGAGGACTCCGGTCGGCGACAAATACGTTCTTGAAAAACTTCTCAGCTCCGGTGCAACGATCGGCGGGGAGCAGTCAGGCCACGTGATCTTTCCCGATGAGAGTTTGGTCGGTGACGGTATTATGACGACCATATTCTTATTAAGGGCGATGCGCGAAGGCGGAAAAGCGTTATCCGGATTGACGGAATCCTTCTCTACATTTCCCCAAATCCTCGTAAACGTTAAGGTCCGTGAGAAGATCCCGTTCGACGAGATCGCTGAAATCGCAGCGGCGGCAAAGCAGATCGAAGACGAACTGAACGGCAGCGGACGTTTGCTATTAAGATACTCCGGGACGGAGAATCTTGCGCGAATTATGATCGAAGGGAAAGACCAATCGAGTATCGTTCTTCAGGCCGAGCGATTGGCCGAATTGATCAGATCGAAACTCGGTTAGGGTGTGTCGGAAGAAGGCAGTTTCTTGCAAATCTAATTCGACGCGGGTATAGTTTAAATACTGAAACGGTGAGCATTGCTCCTGTTTCTGGTGGCAGCTGGGGTGAGGACGGTTGTCACACATCGGCAGGTGCGGTACACTTCCACGTTGCTTCACCTGCTTTACATTATTTGGATGTGACCATTCGTCGAACCGCCTTTTTTGCTTAGCTGAAGAGGCACCTTCTGTTTTAAGCCAACCGCCTTTGCTATCCGATGAAAAGTTTCACGATACCGTTAGATCTCACCGGAAACTCAATCAATTATAATATAACTATTGGCTCGGGGATTATTTCGAGTTGTGAAGATCAAGTTACGAGTTGTCTCGAAGGCTGTCGCAAGGTAACGATAGTTTCGAATTCGAAGATCTTCGGGTTATACGGGTCACGGGTTAGGATGTGCCTGGAAGGCGCTGGCTTTGACGTCCGCGTGTGGCTAATGACCGACGGTGAGCGTCATAAGAATTTCAGATCTCTAACGTCTTTGCTTGAATCTCTTAGTGAAAACCACTTATCGCGAACTGATGCGGTCGTTGCACTTGGCGGCGGCGTTGTCGGAGACCTTGCGGGTTTCGCATCTGCGGTTTACTTACGCGGGATTCGGTTCCTACAGATCCCAACGACCCTTCTTGCAATGATCGATTCCTCGGTTGGGGGGAAAACAGGTATCAACTCGCCGTTTGGCAAGAACCTGATCGGGGCGTTTCATCAGCCGTCCGGTGTGATCATCGATACGAAGGTACTAGATACCCTGCCAAGACGGGAACTAACGGCAGGGTTATGCGAGGCAGTTAAACAAGCGGCGATCGACGGGCCAGAGCATTACAATACGATCGAAGGTTTTTTAAAACAGCGAACGCCTTTGTCAAAACGCCTTCTGTCTAGTGATGCGTCCATACACCAGGAACTTGCAAAACTTATTAAAGCCCAAGTGTCGTTTAAGGCCCGGATCGTATCTCAGGATCAACGCGAAAATGCGGATCGCGTCGATAAGCGATCACGCAAAATACTGAATTTTGGACACACACTGGCGCACGCACTCGAGAAGGTGACCGAATACAAATATTTCAAACATGGTGAAGCTGTAGGCCACGGCATCGTATTCGCGTCGCGGATATCAAGAGATCTGGGGCTTTTGGACGGATCTGTCGCAGAAGCTATCGAAGATCTTGTTCGCAGGACGGGACGCCTTCCGAATCTCAGCGGATTGGAGCCGAACGCAATACTGGATGCCTTCAAATTTGATAAGAAGCAGGTCAACGAAAGCCTTCAGTTCGTTCTGCTTCGAGACATAGGCGAACCGGTGATAATGGCCGAGCGAGAGATCTCTAAAGTGACGTTGGAAAAGACGCTTAGAACCTTAACAAAGGACCGATCTTAGGCGGCATGAAGAGCTTGCTGGATCTTGATGGGTTGAATTTGGATCAAGGCGGCTGGTGCGTCGGCCAACCATGTCGACGGGCATACACCACAGGTTGTGCATTTTTCGACTGCAGGACAAGGCAAGCTGGAGCGGGACTCAAGCGCCTTTTCGTGCTCGGTCTTGAGAAAATCAAATGCTAGCCCCGAGTCGACGATAGACCAGGGAAGGAATTCGTCGTAACTGCGATCGCGCGAAGTGTGAAACTTAGCGTCGATGCCGGTCTCACGGATCGCGCGATTCAGATCACCGCGATATCTCGCTGCGGCGTCAATTATCTTAGACACCGTACGGTCGCCGGACGAGAACAAAGCCTGTCCGTGCGCTATTTTCGCCGACATGAATCGGACCTCAACGTTCGGGATAGCCGAAAGACCCTTGCAAACGTATTTTATGCGCTTTTTCAGTTCTTTCTCGTCGCAGATAGCGTCCCATTGGAGAGGCGTATTCGGTTTCGGAACGAATCCATTCAGTGACGGGATGATCTTACCGGCGCGGCCGAATTTCTTGCCGGCCTGAAGCATACGGTTCTTGATGCGTTCGACAAGAACGAACATTTCGTCGAGGTCCTCTTGGGTTTCGGTTGGCAGGCCGACCATCATATAGAGCTTTACGGTTAGCATTCCACGATCAAATACTGATCCGCAGATGTCTACGATCTCGTCGTTCGTGAGATTTTTGTTTATTACGCGACGCAGGCGATCGGATCCGGTTTCCGGAGCCACCGCGATCTGCTGATCTTTCGATTCTACAAGAGCGTCAAGCAATTCATCCGAGATCTGATCGAGTCGTAAGGACGATACCGTAATGCGGTAATTCATCGCGCGCAATTCGCGGAGGATCGTAGATATTTCGGGGTGATCGCAAACAGCCGTTGAAACGAGTCCGATCTTGTCCGTCTTATCGCGCCATTCACGTGCCTTGGCAAGAATGTCTTTCGCCGGTACCACGCGCGGCGGGTAATAGTTGTATCCCGCCCAGCAGAAACGGCAGCCCTGCGAACATCCGCGCGATATCTCAACGAGCAGACGGTCACCCATCTCAGCCTCCGGCGACCATACGGAAGTCGATGGACAGAAAATGTCCTGATTCTTTAGAAAATCGGCTAATTCATCTTCGCCGCGCTTTAAAGCCCGACGAAGCGTCCCCTCTTTCGGATTGACTGAGGCAAGTGCGCGGCCAACACGTTTGGGCACTCCGTCTTCCTTTGCCTGATAATCAAAGACGGTACCGTCGTCATTGTAAATGACGTTGTAGAGCGACGGAATATAGAATCCGCGTCCTATCCTTGCAAGGCCGAGAAGTATTTCATCCTTAGTCTCGTTATCAAATATCGCGTCAACGAGTTGATGTACGAGAATTTCACCTTCTCCGACGGCAATAATGTCCGTGAAATCGGCTATCGGCTCGGGATTAAGGAATGATGCCGCCCCGCCCATAACTACTAACGGATGAAAGTGATTCCGGTCTTTTGACCATACAGGAATGCCGGACATCTGCAGCATCCGGGCCATATTCAGATAATCGGTTTCAAAGGAGATCGAGAAAGCTACAACGTCGAAATTCTTAACCGGAGACTGGCTCTCGAGGGAAAGGAGCGTCGTACCCGATTTCTCGTACTCGTTCATTTCATTGTCGTCGGGAAGAAACACCCGTTCGCAGGAAACCGACGGGATCTGGTTGAACAGTTCGTAGATCGTATGAAGCCCAAGATTCGCCATTCCGATCGCGTGCGTGTTCGGGTAGCACAGCGCGATTCGCAGGTCAGCCCCCGACGAAACGTAGTAACCTTCTTCGGCAGTGAGCTTTTTCTTGTAGCTTTCGATGATCCTTCTACTCATAAAAATCGCAACTGAGCAGAATATCAGATAAATCCTTAATACAGAAACCTAAAACGGGACACGACGCACCGCTCAAACAGGATCTACTACCTGAATCGAAGGCGGTGCTTATTGAATGTATCGCACCTCGCTGACGCGAGGGCATGTGCAGGTTTTACTTTTTCTGGTCCTTTTCGCTAGGAGTCGAGTAAAATAAACGGTGCTGAACAGTAAATTGCTTATCGTCGTATTGGCCGTCGCCGTCAACGTCGACCTTAACATCGATCTTATATTTCTTCCCGGGCTTATGCTCGCCTTCAAGATCGTATGCAAGGCTATATTGACTTCGCAGCAGTCCGTTTATAGATGCCAGATAATCCGGGATCTCGCTCTCGAACGTCATTTCAAAATGCATTCCGCCGGATTCTTTGGCAAACGTGTTCATGGCGTTCTTCGCCTGTAAAAAAGTAAGCCGACCGGGCATACCACTTATTCCGTCCGTTGCAGGAAGGTTGCCCTCGTACTTTTTATAAAAAAGGTTACCAGTACTGATAATGTAGATCGGAATTCCGGATTCCTGGATCACTTTCCGGGCGTCGCCGTAATTGATCCGGCTGAAAGTGTCGATACCCGATGCGACAAGAATAATCGCCTTTCTCTTTGATCTGACGGCCGTCATACCTGAGAATTCGGCCGTCCGTTGTTCGGAATTCTCAAGAACAACAGAATCACCCTTACCACCCACGAGAGCAAATTTGATAGCGTCGTATAGGTTATTCTCACGAAATGCCGGGCGGTTCCTAAGCAGAAGGCTTACCGTTTGCTGAAGCCTTGCAGGATCGTTCGTGAAATCGGTAATGGTCGTCGGCCGCATATCGAAGGCGATGACAGATGCATAGTCGTCCGGCGGTTTGATAAATCGAGAAACAAACTGAGCGACGGGCCGGATAGTTTCATACACACCCGGCTCAAAGTAGCCGCCCGCGGCTGACCCGAATACCTCGGACCACTTGCTGTATTCGAGGACCAACGTAACGGTGATCGGAGACTCGGGCGTGGCGAAGCTCGAAACATTTTGTCTGGCGCCATTCTCAAATACAGCGAAGTTTTCCTTTTTAAGTCCGGAAATGATCTGACCGGTTTTCTTATTTATGACTACTGCGTCAACATTTACGATGTCAACATTGACCTTCTCGACCTCGGTAGCGATGATCGAGTTCTTTTCCTCTGCGAGACGCTTTTTCTCTTCTTCGGCCTTTTTCTTGGCTTCTTCGGCGCGTTTTATTTCGTTTTCAGATGGACGATTGTTCTTCTTTTGGTCGCCCTTCGGCGATTCGGGCCGCTGCGGTCGCGATTGTGCCGACGCTCCGGAATTGAACTGCAATATCGAAAACACGGCTAAGACGAACGCAATTTGACGGAGCCCAATTATACTCATAGTTCTACTCACTATATATGTTTGGTTTGATTCGTTTCACCCTTCAAGGGTGGTCTGCCACGCATCATTCACTGGGAAATATTTCGATCTTTGCGTTGAACGATCCCGAGTTGTCGTTCAAGTTCCCCTCGTTAATACCCAGGAATAAGGCACCGTCTCGACCAGCGGTGAATTCACGCTCGGCGCCAACATATATAAAGTCGTTGTTGTCGTCACCGATTACCGCGATCAGCGCTCCCGTCGGGACGTTCTTCAAAAGCTTTAGTTCATCTTCCATGTCGTAAAGCCCCGAGGGCGACGCGGTCCTTCCTTCACCGAGCGAAATCGTACCATCGCCTGAAATTCTGATCCGCTGCCCCTTTTTGACGACCCAACCTGAGTTCGTCCATCCGTTTCCCGTGTTGTCCGCAAGTACTCTTGCCGACAACGAGATCGGCTTCATCGTCGATGCGACCGACGGAACAGTTTCAGTTGGCGGCGATAATGTGGGCGGCACCGCCGTTGGTAGAACTACGGAACCTTGCTCGGGCTCCGCTTCTGCTACCTCTTCGGCGACCGGCTGAGGAATAGGTGTCGGCTCGGGCTTGATAGCGATTCGTTCGGGTGTCGTCGGCTCTGAATCGAATTCGATCGATTCGACTTCAGCCGCGCTGAACGTCAGTACACGCTTTCGGGACCCTTCGCCGATAGCGACCATAAATTTTCCGCCGACAAAACTCACGATCCGGCCCTTAATTAAACTGCCGTCTTTAAGCTTTATCGTATCGGCGAATGTCGACACAGTAACGAAAAGCATGATCAATACAGCAAAGACCGTGTACATCTTAGATTTGAGCATATAGTCTCCGGGGGTGAACCACAGTTCTCAAAAACGCGCTCTGGCCGCTCGACACAAAAATTGATGCATTAACGTGGTATTCGCGTTGCAAAATTTACAAAGCGCAGCCGAATTATACCATCAATTATTCGATCGGAGCGCAAGAACTGAAGCCCGAACCACGTTTGGAATGGCTTCCCGCTGAATTCACCGCATGCGGAGTTAAAACAATGGCAACCTGTATAATAATAGACTTCAAATGAGCAATTCTCTTAAATCCCCCTACTATCCCTATCTGATCGTTTGTATCTCTACGCTTGCATTGGTGATAAGCAACGGCCTGGCAATAGGCGGCATTCCGATATTTTACAAGCCGATCCGAGAAGAATTCACCGCGATTGGAGCGATCGATCCTCACAAAGCCGAGAGTTTCATCGCAAACGGTGCAAATCTCACGTTCTTTATGTCCGGTGTGTTCTCGATGATCGGTGGTTGGCTTATCTCAAGGTACAGTATCAAGCTGATAATGGTCGCCGGCTGCTTGAGCCTCGGTGCAGGCTTGATGATCCATTCCCAGTCGGAGTCGGCATCGTCAGTGTATATAAGCAGGATATTGATGGGGGTGGCTCTCGGGTTCGTCGGGGTCACTCCAAATGTTGTTTTGGTATCGAGTTGGTTCGAACAGGGTCGCGGCACGGCGCTCGGGATCCTTCTGACGGGGACGAGTCTAGGCGGCGTGATGATCCCATTGATTGCGGCACCTTTGATCGAGTCGTATGGATGGCGATATTCGATGGTTGTTCTAAGTCTCTTAGTTTGGGTGATATTGCTTCCGGCAATTGTTCTTTTTGTCAACGACAAGCCGCAAGTGAACAACGGACTCGATCAGATCGACGGGAAAACGAAACAAGGAATGACCCTCGTCGAGGCGATCAGGACGCCACTCTTTTGGGCATTCGGAGCCGCCGCCGCTCTAGTTTTCTATCCGATATTTGCGACGAGTCAACAGTTTATACTGTACTTACAGTCGCCAAAGATCGGCGTGTCGTTGGAGACGGCGGCTCTTGCGCAGTCGGCCCTCTTCGGCGTCAGCGTCGGCGGAAAATTCTTGGCTGGTTACTTGAGCGACAAACTTTCCGCCACTCGCGTCATTCTGATATTTTCCGGAATAATGTTGATTGCGACGCTTATTCTTTTCGATCTAACTGCGGGCAATGCATTCTACTTCCTTCTCCCCTTCGGACTTGGCTATGGCGGCACGTTCGTTTTGCTTCAGCGCCTTGCGGCCGATTATTTCGGAATGCGTGAATACGGCAAAATACTCGGAACAATAACGATGATCGAGATCATCGGTGCGACGATCGGCGGGCGTATTACAGGTTATCTCGCAGACAAGGCCGGTGGCGACTATACGGAAGCATTTTATGGTGTCGTCGCCACTACGGCCGCGGCTTTTGGGTGCGTGTTGATGCTAAACCTGATGAAACGCGGCAGCCACCAGGAACAACTCGATTTCGAATAAAAGCGAGAATCCTTTTGAGATCTCGACAAAAAGCCCAAGACATCCGATAGACACCCATACTCGATGAGATCGCAATCGAGAGCGACCGATAATGATCGATTGTTCCTTGCTCGGAGGGCGGAGTTTTTGGAAACGAAACCGAGTGGATAATTCGGACGATCGAGCGGGCGTTGGAACTATTAAACGGATTTGAGCTCGATGTTGCAATAGTGAGCTACGCGTTCGACGACTCGTCAACCGAACTAAAATTCAATAACATGTTTATTACAGAAAAAGATATTCATCGATTTGCCGATGAACGCCTTTCATTTTCCTTCTTGGACATCATATTATCTCCGGCGGTGCCGAACTAGGCCATGGGCGAAAAAGCCGTGTCTATTGATATTACTTAATGAAACTAGTAACTTTTACAAGATTGAACGATCAGTCTGCCTATAGAATTGGCTCTCTGATCTCAGATTCGGAAATACTGGATCTTACGTCCCTCGTTTCAGAAGGCGATCTTAGCCAAACCGAAATATTAAGGTGCTTTGACCTGGACCAGGGCTTTTATGATCTCGCTATGTATGCGACAAAGGATCCCGTTTCGTCAAATATCGTAAACCGGAGTGACGTTCGCGTTCTGGCGCCCGTACCGCGCCCGGGGAAAATAATTTGCATCGGCCTCAATTATCGTGATCATGCCGAAGAAAGCGGTATGCCGATCCCGACAACGCCGATCATATTCTCGAAATTTTCGACCTGTGTAGTGGGGGCGAATGCTCCCGTCGTAATTCCGCGTGGCAGTACCCAGACTGACTACGAAGCTGAGCTGGCTGTCGTGATCGGACGCAAGGCGAGGAACGTAAGCCGGGAACAAGCTCTTGATTGTGTTTTTGGCTATACGAACTTTAACGACGTAAGTGCCCGTGATTTTCAGTTTGCGGACGGACAATGGCAGCGGGGCAAATCGTGTGACACATTTGCTCCGATGGGCGAATTCATCGCAACTGTAGACGAGATTTCTGATCCTCGAGATCTATCGATCAAATTTCGGCTGAACGGCAAAACGCTGCAGGATTCGAGCACAAACCAAATGATCTTTGGCGTCGCGGTAATTATCGAGTTTCTCTCCGGTTTTGTCACTCTGGAACCCGGCGACGTGATCGCTACCGGAACGCCGCCCGGCGTCGGGTTTGCCCGCAAACCGCCAGTCTATCTAACAGACGGTGATATTGCCGAGGTCGAAATTGAAGGCCTCGGAGTTCTGAGAAATCCGATCGTTGCGGGATAAATTATGTTTGACCTAGCAGGCAAGACAGTTCTCGTAACAGGAGGCGGGTCGGGTATTGGCGAAGCGATCGCTCATACGATGGCGAGTCGAAACGCAGTCGTTTATGTCGCTGACATCGACGCGGTGAACGGCGAGCGAGTCGCTTCGGAGATCAATGCGTCAGGCGCGACTGCTCGGTTCCTTGCTCTGAATGTAGCAAATGACGACGAATGCACTGCCGCCGCAAGTATGATCCACCAGGAACGCGGAGACCTCGATATTCTCGTTAACAACGCGGGGATCGGTCATGTCGGAACCATCGAGCAAACCACTGCTGATGACCTGGACCGCCTTTATGCAGTCAATATCCGCGGGATGTTCAACCTCACAAAAGCGCTTGTCCCAAAGATGCTGGAAAGGAAGTACGGCGTCATCGTCAATATGTCGTCGGTGGGCGGCGTTGCCGCCGTCAAAGAGCGAATCGCATACTGCATGACGAAATTTGCGGTGGTCGGTTTTACGAAATGCCTAGCTCTCGATCACGCTTTGGAAGGTATTCGGGCTAACTGCATTTGCCCCGGACGCGTCGAAACTCCCTTCGTCAAAGCACGCATTAGCGAATACCCCGATCCCGAAAAAGCGTACCGCGAAATGGCCGCTACGCAAGCCCTCGGCCGAATGGGAACACCAGAGGAGATCGCGGCCGCTGCCCTCTATCTCGCCAGCGACGAAGCCGCATTCGTTACCGGCACCGCACTCCTTATCGAAGGCGGATTCACAGTGGGTAAATGAAACTGAAATACGGGAGCCGGTGAAGGGGTTATTTATGCTGAAGTCGATCTATGCGGTCCGGTTTGCGATCTTGATTCTGGCTACTTTTCTCACGGCTAACGTCGCGGCGGCGCAGAATCCACTTTCCATAATTCCAAAGCCGCACGCCGTCACACACGGCAAAGGAGAATTCACGCTAAGCAAGACGGTCGGTGTTGACGCACCACCTGATAAGCGGTCGAGAGAGATCGCCGCGTTTTTGCGAGACGCCGTCAAGCGGCAAACCGGGATCACTCTCTCGAACACAAAGCGTTCAGGCCCAAGGATAGGTTTTCGTTTCGATAAGAGAATTAAGGGCGATGAGGCCTACCGACTCGTGATCGCGCCTGCGGGAATCAGAATAAGCGCCGCCGGCACTAAAGGTTTTTTCTGGGCCGTGCAGACTCTGCGTCAGATGCTTCCGGTTGAAAAGAGTTCGACCGTTAAGCTTCCTTCACTAAAGATCGAAGACATGCCCGAGTTTTCTTATCGCGGCCACATGCTCGATGTCGGGCGGCATTTTTTTCCGGTCGAGTTTATCAAGAAGCAGATCGATCTCCTTTCGTACTACAAGATCAACGTATTTCGCTGGCATCTGACCGAAGATCAGGGCTGGCGAATAGAGATTAAGAAGTATCCGAACCTGACAAAGACCGGCGCGTGGCGCACGGAAGCTGACGGCACACGCTACGGCGGATTCTACACGCAGGCCGAGATAAAAGAGGTCGTCGAATACGCCCGTCTGAGAAATATAACGGTCATTCCCGAAATCGAGATGCCGGGACACAGCATGGCCGCGCTTGCGTCCTATCCTGAGTTGTCGTGCACGCGAAAACCGATTGAGGTAACCAACGCCTGGGGCGTGCACAAGGATGTTTTCTGCGCGGGCGATGAAAACACTTTTGCGTTTCTGCAAGTCGTGCTCGACGAGGTCTTCGAATTGTTTCCGGGGCCGTTCGTTCATATCGGAGGCGATGAAGTACCGAAAGACCGTTGGAAGGAATGTCCGCGGTGCCAACTGCGAATCAAAAACGAGCGGCTAAAGGACGAGCACGAGCTGCAAAGTTACTTTATAAAGCGCATCCAGCGTTATGTTGAATCAAAAGGCAAAACTCTCATCGGCTGGGATGAGATTCTCGAAGGCGGCGGTAATAAGAACGCGATCATCGAGGTATGGCGCGGCGAAGCAGAAGGTCGCAAGGCGTTGAAAAACGGCAATCGAATTATTACGGCCTGGCCGTTTTATTTCGACACCGCGACAAAGAACAAAAATCTGAAAGACGTTTATGAAACCGATCTGTTAGCCGACGCCGAGCACGCCGTCCATCGAAATTTGGTAATGGGCGCGGAGTGCCCTTTATGGACGGAACATATCACAACGCATAGTGCCGAATCGATGCTATATCCGCGGCTTCAGGCTTTTGCCGAAACTGTCTGGACGAGAGACGTTCGCGACTTTGAGGGTTTCAAAGGCCGATTGAAAAATCACTACCGCCTTATGGATGCGTGGAATGTGGCTTACGGTCCCGAAGACAGAAACGTAGTCGATTACAGAATTACATTTGATACGAGGCGTAACGTTTGGCGGCTAAGCGCGGAGAGAGGGTTAAGCGATGTGGCGATACATTATGCGAGCGATGGTCGGGAACCGGCGTCGGAATCTCCAGTATTCATGGATCAATTGGAAATTAAAGAACCGGGCGAAATCAAAGTTGCGCCGTTTCGTTTTGGCAGGCAATACGATACGTCGCGGCAGTTCAAATTGACCGCAAACGAGGCTCTCGGTAAAGCGATCAAATACAGAAATCCGATAAACAAACAGTACGACCGGGCAGGAGAGATGGCACTTGTTGATGGCATACTCGGCAGCGACGATTATAATGACGGAATTTGGGCAGGCTGGCAGGGAGCTGATCTAGATGCGGCGATCGATCTCGGACAAGCAGTTCCGCTAAATTCAATCGCGATCAATTTCATGCAGCAGAGTATGTCGTGGATCGTCCTTCCCAAGTCAGTGACATTCTTCGCTTCAAGCGACCGTACGAATTGGAGAAAGCTACAAACGAGCGATCTTAAACCGGACGCATTCGATCCCAAACCGACAATACAAAAAGTCGAGTTTGTCTCCGCGCAGCCTGTTCACGCCCGATTTGTCCGCGTTGAAGCAGTCGGTTTCGGCAAACTCCCGACTGGCCACAACGGTGCCGGGGACGATTCGTGGTTGTTTGCGGATGAGATCACGGTCACAATTTGCGAAACTCTCGGGCTGAACGCGTATTTTTCGGTTCGTTGTTGACTTTCATTTCGGTTCACTTTAGAATCCGAAAGCCAACCAGAATACAATATCAAAAGCGCCGCAACCTGCATATATTCGACGGGTCGCGGGCTGAAATGCTCGATCCGAGATAATTCTAAACTTTATGACTGCAATTCAACTTGAGTTTGTTGACTGGATAATCATAGGCATTTACTTCGCCTTTATTATCGGTCTTGGATTTTATCTGCAAAGGTTCACCAAGACAGAGGAAGACTTTTTTATTGCCGGCCGCAAGAACAGCTCATGGGTTGCGGGGATTGCGTTTCTGTCGGCAAATCTCGGGGCGCTCGAGCTGCTTGGGATGACCGGGAACACGTTCAAGTATGGGATGTATGTTGCCCATTTTTACTGGATCGGAGCAGTGCCGGCGATGTTGTTCCTTGGTATCTACATGATGCCTTTTTATTACAGCAGCCGCATAGATACCATTCCCGGCTACCTCAAGCTTCGATTTGACGAAAAAACCCGCGTGCTCAATGGCTTTGCATTCGCGATAATGACGCTGCTCGTTTCCGGCATAAATTTATATGCAATGGCTCTCGTCCTGCACACTTTTGTCGGCTGGAACTGGGACGTGAGCATCTGGATCTCGGCCGCAACAGTGGCACTTTACGTCACGATGAGCGGGCTTTTGTCGGCGATCTTTACCGAGATCATACAGTTTTTTCTTATTTGGTTTGGCCTCTTTCTGGTATCCATCCTCGGGCTTATCGAGATCGGAGGCATCGACCAACTATTCGCACGCACACCGGAATCGTTCGCGACGCTTTGGTCAACGTCCGCCGATCCGTCACTGAATGGGATGGAGGTCACCTGGGCGGGAATTGTCCTCGGTTTGGGCTTTGTGCTCTCGTTCGGATATTGGACAACTGATTTCCTCGTTGTGCAAAGGGCGTTTTCGGCAAAGGACCTGCGGTCGGCGCGTATGACGCCGATCGTTGCGGCTTTCTTCAAGATGGTGCTCCCTTTTATTGTGATCGTTGCCGGTCTGATAGCGCTCTCGCTCGCAAGCGATCCCGCGTCCGGATTTCAGTTGATTACCGAAAACGGACAAACGAATTATGATTCGGCCTTGCCGCTGCTAATCGCTCGTTACTATCCGACCGGTCTTGTCGGCCTCGGCGTGACGGCTCTGCTTGCGGGCTTTATGGCCGGGCAGGCCGGCAACGTGAGCGCGTTCAATACGGTTTTTACATACGACATCTATCGTTCGGTCATTAACCGCAATGCGTCGGACGCTCACCTTCTTTGGGTGGGACGCGTTACAACTATCGTTGGAGTACTGTTGAGCATTGTGACGGCCTATTGGGCAAAGAGTTTCCCCAGCATTATGGACTATATGCAGGCGATATTCTCGTGGGTCAATGCGCCGCTTTTCGCCACGATGCTTTTGGGGATGTTCGTTGTTTGGATCACTCCAAACGGAGCGTTTTGGGGACTGGTCGCGGGTATGGGCTCATCGTTCCTTATGTTTCTTGCGGTGAAGTTTCATTGGATCGAATCCAGCATCCTGACAATGTCGGAACGCAGCAGCGAAATGGCGGCGAATTTTTGGCGAGCATGGTGGGCATGGCTGATTTGCTTCGTAGTTACGATCGTTATCAGCCTTGTTACAAAGAAAAAGCCTAAGGAAGAACTGGTCGGGTTGGTCAAGGGACTTACTGCGTCCGACGACGGCGGCGAAACTGTTGCGTTTACGCAGCGTCCGGAGTTTTATGCGATCATTGCATTTATCATTTTTCTTGTCTTGAATATCTATTTCTGGTGATCGACTATGAAAAGCGTTTGGTATTTTGTAGGTATTTTGTTAACGGTTATCGGAGCAATTCTTACGGTCAACGGCGTCTATCAGGCGTTCTCGCCGCCCGTGCACAAGCCGCGCCTAAGCGAACTCCACGCCGGAATTTGGTGGGGCGCCGTGATCTTAGTTGCCGGCATCCTGTTTCTGGTTACAAACCGGAACAAGACCGTCGATTGAACGCGATCCGCGAAAGCTATTTGAAACGCGCCCTCACATGACCAAGTTTTCGATTCAAAAAAATCTGAGCGATGGTGTCGAGTTGATTCGCCTTGTAAACGAACTTGAGAACGAATCCGTCTCGATCTCAGCTGAATTTGGGGGCAATATAAATGAGCTGATACTGTCGAAAGGCGGAAGGCCGCATCACATCATGGACGGCTTTCGATCGCGGCGGGAATTCGCGGCAAATAACGGTTACAAAGGGGTGAAACTGCTGCCATTTCCAAACCGCATAGCGAACGGAACCTACAATTTCGAAGGCCGCGAATATCGTTTGCCGATCAACGAATCTGAATTGAATCATGCCCACCACGGATTCTTTTTCCGATTGCAGATGGTTGAGACATCTGCCAGAGCGTGTGATGAATTTGCTGAATTGGCTTTAAGTAACGATTATACGGGCGACCGCGACGGTTATCCTTTCGCATTTCGGACGCAGATCACTTATAGACTGGACGGCGTCGATAAATTTTCCGCGACCACCGAAATCGTTAACACCGGTGCGTCGCCGATGCCGCTTGGCGACGGTTGGCACCCATACTTTCAGATCGGCGAAAGTACCGACGATCTAACTATTCGCCTCCCGCGAGCGAAAAAGATCGCGCTCGACGAGCGCATGATACCAATGGAGTCACAGCCAAACGATGAGCCGTTGCGCCGTTCCATGCCGCTGCGTGACATCAATCTCGATTCATTATTTGCGTTGGATGATGAGGACGAAATGGCTGTGACCGAGATTTATCACGAGACCGAAAATGTTACAATCTGCGTGCGGCAAGAAACGGGCGTCGGCAAATACAACTTCCTCTGCGTTTACACCCCGCCGCACAGGAGGTCGATCGCGGTTGAGCCAATGACCTGCGCAATCGACGCTTTTAATAACGGGCGTGGATTGATCGTTCTGCAGCCGGGCGAAAAGTTCGCCGCCGGTTGGGGAGTCAGCTTGTCCTGAGGAAATCGCGTGTTTAATATTTCAGCATCTGATTCAGTTTTTGATTCGCTGCGGATGAGTCCGACGTTTGTCGATCTCTATGTCGACAGCGATGTTCAGGCCGAACGTTGGCGAAAACTGATCGCCTTGTTTCATAAAAATTTCGGCGACGCTTTGTGGCCGTCTTTTTTTAGTTCACCGGGGCGAACCGAGCTTTGCGGAAATCATACCGATCACAATCAAGGCGTTGTGCTTGCCGCCGCCGTTCATCTAGATTCGATCGCGGTTGCGTCCCCAACTGACAAAAAGCGCATTACCGTTTTTGCCGAGCAATACGATGGTCCGTTTATTGTCGATCTGAACGAACTGCTCCCCGAAGCCGGCGAGTTTGGAACAACGACGGCTTTGATCCGCGGCGTCGCGTCGAGACTGTGCGAGCTTGGCTATCGCGTCGGCGGTTTTAACGCATATATCACAAGCGACGTCCTCATCGGTTCCGGGCTGAGTTCATCGGCCTCGATCGAGGTGCTGATCGGAACCATCTTCAATGCGTTTTACAACGATTCGAAGATAGCTCTGCAAACCATAGCGATGATCGGCCAGCATGCCGAGAACGTGTTCTTTGGCAAGCCATGCGGGCTGATGGATCAGATCGCCTGTACTTTTGGCGGAGTCGTAAAGGTCGATTTCCATGATCCGGAAAAACCTGACATTACACGCGTGAGCAGCGATCTCGGTGAAAAAGATTATTCGCTGCTTGTAGTCAATACGGGCGGCAGCCACGCCGACCTTACAGACGATTACGCCGCGATTCCGCGCGAGATGAAAGCCGTCGCAAGCGCCTTTGGCAGGAATTCGGCCCGGGAACTGACGTTTTTTGAAGACGTAATCAGCAACATAAACCGTTTGCGGGTCGAGGTCGGTGATAGAGCAATACTGCGCGTTATCCACTTTTTGAACGAGAATGAAAGAGTGGCCGAACAGGTCGCGGCATTGGAGAAAGATGATTTTGCCGAGTTCCTGCGCCTGGTTAATGAATCCGGCGATTCGTCGACGAGATGGCTGCAAAATTGTTTTAGTCCACAGTCCGTCCGCGAGCAAAGCATAATGCTTGCGCTCGCATTGACCGAGAGCTTTTTAAAACAAACGGGCGGCGGAGCGAGCCGCGTTCACGGCGGCGGCTTTGCCGGCACCATACAAGTCTGGATGCCGACCGGAAAAATCAGTCGTTACGAAGATCTGATGAATGGCGTCTTCGGCGACGGAGCGGTTGTCCGTCTGAGGATAAGACAAATGCCTGCGCTGCAAATCGGATAGGTCGTTTGGGCGTAACCGCTGGCTCTAAGTTGTCTTCGTGCAACGTCCTTGTCACTAATGGCCGAGAGCACCGCTAAGCGATTCATAAAAAATAGCTAACAGCTATTGGCCGGCAGCTATCAGCTAAATTTTCAAAGGCTTCGATTGCATTTTTAGTAAAAGGTATGACACAGGTATTTCGTTCGGCCTTTCTGGTCTTTTTTTGAGTCCTGTAACGGCGCAAAGTCTCCCGACAGAACCAGTGCCAGATACCGTTTACCGACCATAGTGGCCGCTATTACATAATCCCGATAAGATGGCGACGGTTCGAGAAATCTACGATGGGTATTCTAAGTAAGCAAACGGCCGTGTTATTGACGGCAGCATTGATCGCATTCGGCGGCATCGCCAAGATCGCGGCGCAGTCTAAGGAATTCAAACTTCCGGTGAATAGTCCGGCACCGTATGGCCCGCTGCCAACGCCGCGTCAGGTCGCGTGGCACGAGATGGAGAGTTATGCGTTCATCCATTTCACAACGAACACATTCACTGGTAAAGAATGGGGATACGGCGACGAGTCACCCGCCGTTTTCAACCCGACGGATTTTGACGCCGATCAGATCGTCGCGGCTGTAAAGGCCGCGGGTTTTAAGGGAATCACCCTTACAGCAAAGCATCATGACGGTTTTTGTTTATGGCCGTCGAAATTCACGGAGCACAGCGTAAAGAACAGCCCTTGGAAGAACGGCAAGGGCGACGTGGTGAGGGAGATCGCCAAAGCATGCCGGCGAGCGGGTTTGAAGTTTGGCATTTATATCTCGCCCTGGGACCGGAATCGGGCCGATTACGGCACGCCGGGTTACGTCACCTACTATCGCAAGCAACTTCGCGAGCTGCTATCGAATTACGGCGACATCTTTATGGTTTGGCTCGACGGCGCGAATGGCGGCGACGGCTATTACGGCGGTGCTCGTGAAACGCGCCGGATTGACAACAAGACCTATTACGACTGGCCAAACACGATTTCGATTGTCCGCCAGCTTCAGCCGAACGCGGTGATCTTTAGCGACGCGGGGCCGGATGTTCGATGGCTCGGCAACGAACGCGGCATGGCGCCGGATGTATCGTGGCACACGCTAAACCGAGCTGCGGCTTATCCGGGCATGTCGGGTGGCCCGCGAATTCTCCCGACCGGACATCGTGATGGCACTGACTGGGTTCCAGCCGAAGCCGACGTTTCGATCAGGCCCGGCTGGTTTTATCACGCTGAGGAAAACACGAGCGTAAAAACGCCCGGTCAGCTTCTCGACATTTACTACAACTCGGTCGGCCGCGGCGCGTCCTTACATCTTAACTTTCCGCCTGACCAGCGAGGCCGCATCCACGACATTGACGCGGCAAACGCTCGCGAGATGCGTCGAATTCTCAACGAGACATTTGCCGGAAACCTCGCCGCGAATGCGAAGGTTTCTGCTTCGACGACGCGACGCGGTGCTTTTGCCGCCGCAAACGTCATTGACGACAACCGCAAAACTTTCTGGGCTGCGCCCGATGATGTAAAGAGCGCCGAACTGATCTTCGAAATGCCGAAACCTGTCACATTCGACGTGGTGATGCTGCAGGAAGTGATCGAACTCGGCCAGCGGCTGGACGGTTTCAGTTTGGATGTTTGGGAAAACAACGCGTGGCGTGAGATTCTCAAAAAAGAAAGCGTCGGCTACAAACGGCTCGATCGTTTGGACGCAAAGGTGACCGCGGCAGGAATACGGCTTCGACTGAACGCTCCGGTGCCTCCGGTATTGGCGAGCTTCGGTTTGTATTTGCAGCCGGAAATCCCGAAGACAGCGGAATCTGGACGACAGAATTAAATGTTGAGATTAGGAAATAAAATAAGGTTCACTTTCAGCGTCATTCTGATGACGTTGACGGCCGTTGTGGTCAACGCGCAGCAAAGGCCGAATATCGTCGTGATCATGTCGGACGACCACGCGTTTCAGGCGATCAGCGCGTACGGCAGCCGTCTCGCGCGCACGCCGAACATCGATCGGATCGCTCGTGAGGGAGTTCGCTTCGATAAAGCATATGTGACGAATTCGATCTGTGCTCCGAGCCGGGCCGTAATCCTTACCGGAAAGTACAGTCATAAGAACGGCCTCAAGGACAATGTCAGCAGTAAATTCGACGGCAGTCAGAATACTTTTATCAAAGAGCTTGGCAAAGCCGGTTACCAGACGGCATGGATCGGAAAGTGGCACCTCAGATCGAACCCGGAAGGATTTTCGTTCTGGCAGGTTCTTCCAGGACAAGGGAGCTATTACAACCCGGACTTCATTATGATGGACGGCTCACGTAAACGGTTCGAGGGCTACGCGACAAATATCATCGAGGACGTTTCGGAGAATTGGCTGGATAAAAGAGATAAGACGAAGCCGTTCTGTCTGGTGATAGGCCACAAGGCGACGCATAGAACGTGGATGCCGGACATCCCTGATCTCGGAAAGTTCGACGGAGTTCCGTTTCCGCCTCCGCGCAATTTTTACGACGACTATGCGGACAGAAAGGCTGCGAAAGTCCAGGACATGACCATCGCCAAAACAATGCTGATGGGTTATGACCTAAAAATGTTCGAGAGCAAGGCTGAAGCAGATAAAGAAGGATCGATCGCAAGAATGACTCCCGACCAGCGGGCGAAGTTCGATGCGTACTACGCCCCGATCGAAGCCGGCCTGCGTCAGCAAAACCTGACCGGAAACGCTCTGACGGAGTGGAAATACCAGCGCTACATGCGGGACTATCTGAGCACGGCCGCTTCACTCGATCGCAACATCGGCCGCACTCTCGACTACCTCGAGAAGAACGGCCTGGCCAAGAATACGATCGTCGTTTACGTGTCCGATCAGGGGTTCTTTTTGGGTGAGCACGGCTGGTTTGATAAGCGCTTTATGTATGAAGAGTCCTTCAGAACACCGATGGTAATACGATATCCCGGCGTGCTGAAGCCGGGCGGGACCTCGGGCGACCTCATTATGAATCTCGATATCGCTCCGACGCTGCTCGACGCCGCGGGCGTTCCGGTTCCGAGCGATATCCAAGGGGAATCTTTTCTTCCGCTGCTAAACAATAAAGCAAAAGGGCGCGATGCGATCTATTACCACTACCACGAGGACGGCGAACACTCGGTCTCGCCTCATTTTGGCATTAGGACGAGCCGATATAAATTGATCCGATTTTACAAGAGCGTAAACAGCTGGGAGTTGTTTGACCTTCGCATGGACCCGAATGAGATGAAGAACCTTTACGGGGCAAAAGGATATAAAATGATTACGGAACAGTTGAAAAAGCAACTCGATGCGTTGATCGATCAATATCAGGATGCCGAGGCCGCCAGCGTATTGCATAGTCAATAGGTGCCAGATGCGGGAATGTTCAGCCTTTCTTACAATCATACCTTCGGTCGGGCTGGGCTTCATCCTCGTTCTCTGTGTTTTGACGGGCTGTGGGCCGGCTCCTGACGAACCTTCGCGAAAGACTTCGACCTCGATGAAGGATGAAGTTGAGGTGCACTCGTCCGAAGGCATGGTATATCTGCCCGGCGGAGAATTTCTGATGGGTTCAGATGACGGGATGCCGCACGAAGGCCCGGTTCACCGGGTGACGCTCAAGCCATTTTGGATCGATGAGACGGAAGTCACCGTTGCTCAGTTTGAAGGGTTCGTGAAGTCAACAGAATATAAGACCGAGGCCGAACGCTTTGGTTGGTCAGGAGTCTTTGATATGCGAACAGGTGAATGGACGCGCGTCGATGGAGCCGATTGGAGTGATCCGGAGGGCAACGAACAGAAGCCCGATCGGCAAGAACCGGTTACCCAGATCTCCTGGGCCGACGCAAACGCATTCGCCGCCTGGGCAGGTAAACGGCTGCCGACCGAGGCCGAATGGGAGTATGCCTCCCGAGGCGGACTTGTACAAAAGAAGTATGCCTGGGGCGACGAACTAAACCCCGGCGGGAAGCCTACCGCCAACTGGTGGCAGGGACACTTTCCTGACAAGAACACCGGCGAGGACGGCTTTCCTGGTCGAGCTCCCGTCAGGAGTTTTCCGCCAAACAATGATGGACTTTACGATATGATCGGCAACGTTTGGGAGTGGACCTCCGACTGGTTTGCCCATGATTACTACGGCAATAGCCCGGCGCGCGATCCACAAGGCGCGCGAGACGGGACCGAGCGAGTCATACGCGGCGGCTCGTGGATGTGCAGCGAAAATTTCTGCTCCAACTACCGCCCGTCAGCCCGTTCCGCCAGCACGCCCGACACCGGCCTCAACAATCTCGGTTTCCGCTGTGCAAGAGATCAAAGGCCCGCCGGTCACTAAACGTGCGGGCGAGGTGTATAATCACACTAGACGAGCCGAATGTATCAGAGATGAAAGCACTGGAGCTTCCGCACCGCAGATTTAATCCTTTGACCGGCGAATGGGTATTGGTTTCGCCGCATCGCACGAAGCGGCCGTGGCAAGGGAAGGTCGAACCGACGGAGCCCGCGGCGCGGCCCGCCCACGATCCGACATGCTATCTCTGTCCGGGCAATGAGCGGGCGAACGGTGAACGCAATCCTTTATACAAAGACTGCTTTGTTTTCGATAATGATTTTGCCGCGCTCCTACCTGTGCCAAATCCGGACGCACTAGGTGGCGTGCTGTTGCGGACTGAAAGCATCAGCGGCGAATGTCGTGTGATCTGTTTTTCGCCGGGGCATAACCTGACTTTGCCGGATATGGACGCCGCTGCTATCCGGCGAGTCGTCGATATGTGGGCCGAGCAGACGGCGGAATTGGGCCGGCGATATAAATGGGTGCAGGTGTTCGAGAACAAGGGCGAGATCATGGGTTGTTCTAATCCGCATCCGCACGGACAGATCTGGGCGAGCGACAGCATTCCGAACGAACCGGCAAAAGAAGACAGGTCGCAGAAAGTGTTTGCCGCCGAGACTGGGAACGTTCTCCTTCTTGAATATCTGGAGAAAGAGATTTTTGCGAGAGAGAGAGTAGTCATTCAGAACGATCATTGGGCCGCGGTGGTGCCGTTTTGGGCGGTCTGGCCGTACGAAACGATTTTGTTGCCGAGACGTCATGTCGCGCGAATGAATGATTTGAAATCGGACGAACGTGATTCACTCTCGGAGATCCTGAGAAACCTGCTAATAGGATACGACAGGCTTTTTCACGTATCGTTTCCTTATACGATGGGCTGGCACGGAGCGCCGTTCCGGGATGAGGCCAATTCGCACTGGCAGATGCATGCGCACTTTTATCCGCCGCTTTTACGATCTGCATCCGTTCGGAAGTTTATGGTCGGGTATGAGATGCTTGCTGAACCCCAACGCGATATTTCACCGGAATCTGCGGCTGAAATGCTCAGGAATTCCGTGGAGAGCTAAAAGATGGGCGAGTCATTAAGGGATCTATCCGATCAATACATAATTAGCGTTGACATCGGCGGAACGAACATAAAATCCGGCATCATGTCCGCGTCAGGCGAATTGTTCTCCCACGCGGTTCACCCTACGCCCGCACAAGAAGGTGGAGCGGCGGTGCTGCAAGAGCTGAAGCGGATCATCAAAGCGCACCTGTCGGAAGCAGATCAAAAAGGAATTGCGCCGAAGGCGATCGGCGTGGCGACCGCCGGCTGGGTTGATTCCGACACCGGTCGGGTTATTTACGCAAGTGACAATCTTCCCGGCTGGACCGGGACGGAAATTGGCGACGAACTGCGCCAGGCTTTCGATCTGCCGGTGGCGGTGGAGAACGACGCCAACGCGATGGCGATCGCCGAACATTTTTTTGGAGCCGCGAAAGGTGTCGATGATTTCATTTGTGTCACGCTCGGTACCGGGATCGGATGCGGCGTGTTCCTCGACGGAAAACTGAGGCGCGGAGCTCATTATCTTGCAGGCGAGTTCGGACACATACAGCTTGTGCCTGACGGGCTGCCCTGCACTTGCGGTAAACGCGGCTGCCTGGAGGTGTACGGGAACGCAGCGGCTCTTCTTCGTTATGCCCGGGATTCGTTCAAATCGGCCAAAGGCGTGATCGAAGCCGCGAACGGCTTGGACAGGACCGCCATTCGGGCTATCGAAACGCTTGCCCGGCATCTGGCCGAAGGCTGTGCGGGCCCGATCGGATTACTTGATCCGTCGCTATTACTTCTCTCAGGCGGATTGACGCAGAATAATCCTCTACTGTTGGCCTCTCTGAAGGAAGAGCTGGAGACTCGGCTGCTGGCCAAGGACGTCCGCAAGCTCCGTGTCGAATTCTCGACACAGCAGTACCTGGGCGGCATCAGCGGGGCAGCGGCCGTCGCGTTTGAGAAATTGACACAAATCGGGTTTCAAGAAAATTGACAGACTCGAATATGTCAGTTGTTTTGACGGGAATGTGACCTTAAATTGATCGTGAAAAGGTAGATCGTATGAATAGAATAATACTGATCTTAGTACTAAGCGTTTGTGCATTATCTGCGAACGCCCAAAAGCAACGACCCAATATCATTGTTTTTCTGGTTGACGATCTGGGCTGGCAAGATAGTTCGGTCCCATTCTGGACAAAGATTACCGAACTGAATCGGCGTTACCGCACACCCAATATGAAGCGTCTTGCAAAACAAGGCATGAAGTTTCCCAATGCCTACTCCACGCCGGTTTGCACTCCTACTCGTGTAAGTATGCTCACTGGCATGAACGCGGCGCATCATGGCGTTACCAACTGGACCTCGCCTGTGAAAGACAGGAACACCGACGATGCGGATGAACAGATGTTGCCTGCCAATTGGAATTACAACGGATTAAGCCCGGTGCCCGGCATCGACAAAACAATTCATGCCACACCGTTTCCGCAACTTTTGAAGGATTCGGGTTATTTCACTATTCATGTAGGCAAGGCCCATTGGGCCCCAATGGGCACACCCGCCGCCAGCCCTTACAACCTGGGTTTTATGGTCAATATCGCCTGTCATGCGGCGGGCCACCCTCAGAGCTATTACGCGAGCGATAATTATGGCAACATACCGGGTAAAGCGAGTGTACAAGCGGTTCCTGACTTGGAGGAATATTTCGGCGGCGATACATTTTTGACGGAAGCATTGACGCTAGAGGCACTGAAATCATTGGAAGCTCCTATTAAAAATAAACAGCCATTTTTTCTGAATCTAGCGCAATATGCCGTGCATACCCCGATACAGTCCGACAATCGCTATCTTATAAAATATCTCGATGCGGGCTTAGATACCAATGAAGCAAAATATGCCACATTAGTAGAAGGCATGGACAAAAGCCTTGGCGACATCATGGATTTTATTAAAAAGAAAGGAGTGGAAAGAAATACGGCCATAATTTTTATGAGCGACAATGGCGGGTTGAGTTTGACGCCGCCAAGGGGAGGCGAACAACATACGCATAACCTTCCTTTGAAAGCAGGCAAAGGTTCGGTTTATGAAGGCGGCATCCGCGAACCGATGATAGTGAAATGGCCGGAAGTTGTAAAGCCTTCAACGGTCGCCAAACAATATGTGATCATCGAGGATTTTTTTCCGACCATTTTGGAAATGGCCGCGGTGAAAAATTATAAAACCGTACAGCCTATTGACGGCAAAAGCCTTCTCCCAGTTTTAAGAAATCCTTCCCACAACGATCCAACCAGAACGTTGGTTTGGCATTACCCCAACAAGTGACTGCGCAAGGATGGCCCCGGTATTAACTATTACAGCGCCATCCGTCAAGGTGATTGGAAATTGGTATACAGCATGCGTTCCGAAAATAAAGAATTGTATAAGCTGGATGTTGATATTGGTGAAATGAATAATTTGGCAGATCAATATCCAGAAAAGGTAAAATCATTATCCATCTTGATCAGTAAAAACTTAAAGGACTGGAAGTCGCCGATGCCGGTTGTAAGATCTACAGGTATTGCAGTAAGGCTTCCGGATGACGAATTGTGAGATTGACAAGAAAGGCCGAGTTTTCGACGCACCCGGAAGCGTCAATGGTGCCACGGCCGTCGCTCTGCAAAGATTTTCGATTTGAGGAAAACCTTTATGAAACAGATGACTAAATTATCTGCGATTTTACTGGTAGCCCTTATGGTTACTTCGGCGTCGCTGATCGGGCAAACCGATGTCCGAAAACCTCATAGATCGAAGCCGAATATTGTTTATATCTATGCCGATGATTTGGGCTATGGCGAACTCGGAGCATATGGCCAGCAAAAGATCAAAACACCGAACCTTGACCGGATGGCGCGCGAAGGCGTGCGGTTCGACCAGCATTATTCAGGCGCGCCCGTGTGTGCTCCCGCTCGGGCGATGTTGATGACGGGCAAGCACGGCGGACATTCCTACATTCGCGGAAATTACGAATTGGGCGGCTTCAGCGACGACATGGAAGCCGGGCAGATGCCGCTTCCGGAAGGTACTTTTACGATCGCGAGAATGCTGAAGAAAGCCGGTTATGCTACCGGAATGATAGGAAAATGGGGACTGGGAATGGCGGACACTCCCGGCAGTCCGCTCAGACAGGGATTCGACTATTATTACAGCGTCTTGGACCAAAAACAGGCTCACAATTTCTACCCGACTCATCTCTGGGAAAATGATAAATGGGACAAACTCGATAATCCCGTGATCGACGTTCACAAACGCCTGGATCGGACCAAGGCGACCGACGCGGACTTTTTATACTTCAAGGGAAAAGTCTACGGACCGGATAAAATGACCGAAAAAGCCTTGAACTTTATTGACAAACATCAGCGTCAGCCCTTCTTTCTGTACCTGCCTTATCCACTTCCGCACGCTTCTTTGCAGGCACCCGACGAATACGTAAACAAATACATTGGACAATTCAACGAAGAACCGTATTACGGTCAGCAAAATTATGCCTCGACCAGGTATCCGCTTTCGACCTACGCCGCGATGATCACCTATCTCGACGCGCAGGTCGGTCTGATCATGCAGCGGGTCAAGAGCCTGGGCCTGGACGAAAACACAATCATAATGTTTTCGAGCGATAACGGGGCGACTTTTAACACCGGAGGTGTAGACGCCCGGTTCTTCAAAAGCGTCGGAAACTTTCGCGGCTTGAAAATGGATCTTTACGAAGGCGGGATACGGATTCCGTTTCTAGCGCGTTGGAAGGGAACGATCAGACCAAACCGCACAAGCGATCTGATCTCCGCGCAGTACGACCTGATGGCGACGCTCGCCGAATTGACGGGGCAAACGATCCCGAATCCGACCGACGGCATTTCGTTTTTGCCCGAGTTGAAAGGTTATGCGTCCAGGCAGGTAAAGCACAAATATCTGTATTTCGAATATCCCGAAAAAGGCGGACAAGTGGCGATCCGGATGGGCGATTGGAAAGGCGTGCGCGTCGATGTGAGGAAGAATCCAAACGCCGCTTGGCAGATCTTTAATTTGAAAACCGACATCAGCGAAACGACCGACGTTGCGCCCCAACATCCCGACTTGGTCAAACGGTTCGACCAGATCCAGAAAGACGAGCATCAGCCAACGCACATTAGGGATTGGGAATTTATTAACCCGAAGTTCAATGTTCCAAAAGATCAGTGAGTGACCGATGAATCGTCGAGATCCAATTAAATCTATGTTGAGCCGAGTTCTCGTTGCAAAGATTTCGATAATTCTACTTGTTGCTGTTTGCTCCGTAACTGGTTTTGGGCAATCGGAGAACCTGATCTGGTTTGACAAACCAGCGGAGCATTTTACGCAGAGTCTGCCGCTCGGGAACGGGCGATTAGGGGCGATGGTTTTCGGCGGAGTCAATGAGGAACGCATAGTTTTGAATGAAAGCTCGCTCTGGTCGGGCTCGCCGCAAGATTCGGATAAAGCAGACGCATACACACACTTGCCCGAAATTCGCCGACTATTATTGGAAGGCAAAAACGCCGAAGCGGAATCTCTGGTTTATGAAACTTTTACCGCCAAAGGCGAGGGGTCGGCGCGGGGCCAAGGCAAGGACGCGCAATACGGAGCGTATCAGACGCTTGGGAATTTGCGTTTGACGTTTGCGACGGGCGCGGATTTTCAAGATTATCGCCGCGAATTGAACTTGTCGGAAGCTGTCGGACGCGTTACTTTTGAACAAAACGGCGTTAGATACTCACGCGAAATCTTTGTTTCCGCGCCTGACGAAGCGATCATTATTCGTTTGACTGCCGATAAAGCGGGCAGTTTGAATTTTTTCGCTGCCCTCGACCGTCCCGAAAGATTTGAAACCAGTGCCGACGGCGCAAACGGTTTGCTGATGAGCGGGCAGCTCAACAACGGTACTGACGGCGGCGGAATGAAATACGCGGCGCGGCTGCGGGCAATTAACAATGGCGGAAAAATCTCGTTCGACAACAATAAAATCAAGGTCCAAAACGCCGATGAAGTTATTCTGTTTCTAACCGCCGCAACCGATTATCAAGGGTTTGCCGGAAGAAAAACTTCCGACGTTTTGCAGGCGACAGCCGACGATTTAGCAAAAGCCGTCAAGAAAAAATACACCGTTCTTGTGAAAGGTCATTCCGCCGATTTTCAAAGGTACTTCAACCGCGTTTCTCTGAACCTATCACACAAACCGGAAAATCTATCAAAGACAACGCCGGAAAGATTAAAGGCCTATGGCGACGGCAAGATGGATGCCGCTTTTGCCGCGATTTATTTTCAATTTGGCAGATATTTGCTGATCTCGTCGTCGCGTCCCGGTGGATTGCCCGCCAATTTGCAGGGCATCTGGGCGGAAGAAGTTCAAACGCCCTGGAACGGCGATTGGCATTTGAATATCAATGTCCAGATGAATTACTGGCTGGCTGAAAGCACAAATCTATCGGAACTTCACCAGCCACTTTTTTCGCTTATCGAATCACTGCAAAAGCCGGGAGCGAAAACCGCAAAGGGTTATTACAACGCCCGTGGCTGGGTGGCGCATGTTTTGGCGAATCCGTGGGGCTTTACATCGCCGGGCGAAGGCGCGGATTGGGGCGCGACGAATACTGGCGGCGCGTGGCTTTGCCGGCATCTCTGGGAGCATTACTTATTCACCAAAGACCAAGACTTTTTGAAATATGCGTATCCGTTGATGAAAGATTCCGCGCTTTTTTATGCGGATATGCTAATCGAAGAGCCGAAGCACAAATGGCTCGTAACCGCGCCGTCAAATTCGCCGGAAAACGGTTATCGAATGTCCGGTTCAAACAAAACTTTGCATATCGTGATGGGACCGACCGTTGACCAGCAAATCATTCGCGCACTTTTCGGCTCGGTCGCCGAGGCTTCGCAGATTCTGCAGATAGACGAGGATTTTCGGCGTGAACTCATTGACAAACGCTCCCGACTCGCGCCGACGCTCATCGGGGCGGACGGACGCGTGATGGAATGGCTCGAAGAATACGACGAACCCGAACCTACGCATCGCCACGTTTCACACCTTTGGGGACTGTATCCGGGCGATGAAATCACTCCGGAAAAATCGCCGGATCTAGCCGCCGCCTCGCGGAAAACTTTGGAAACGCGAGGCGACGCTTCGACGGGCTGGTCGCTGGCGCATAAGATCAACCTATGGGCGCGGCTCGGCGACGGTAATCGAGCTCACAAATTGCTTTCCGATCTGCTTTTTCCCGTCAGCGCAAAAGGCGGGCGACGCGGCGGCGGAAGTTATGAAAATTTATTCGACGCGCACCCGCCGTTTCAAATCGACGGCAATTTCGGCGCGACTGCCGGCATCGCCGAAATGCTTTTGCAAAGTCACGGCGGAACGCTCCATCTGCTTCCTGCCCTGCCGGACGCATGGAAAGACGGAAGCGTCAAAGGACTGGTCGGACGTGGCGGTTTTGTTGTTGACGTGGCATGGAAAAACGGGAAGATCACCGAAGCAAAAATCGTGTCCAGGCTCAGCGAAAAGACTCAAGTTAGGTATAAAGGAAACACCGTTGAACTCGACACGAAAAGTGGAAAGTCACATTTTTTCGACGGTAATCTCACGGTGAAGTGATGTCCTGGACAAGCTTGAGTCGTTTTAAACGCAACAACGATGCGCGATTTCAACAAAGCGACTATATGAAGATAAACAATCATTTGGATAGGCGAAGTTTTTTGAAAAACAGTGCGATCGGGGCGGCGGGAATTTCAGTATTGGGCGGAACCGTTTCCGAGGTGCTCGCCGATAGCATCGAGCCGCTGCCGGCAAGCGTTTCGACACGGCACATTTTTCCGCTCAATCACAAATGGCTCTTCAGTGAAAAATCATCACCAGCGGCGATGCAGCACGGTTTTAACGACACCGCGCTTGTCCGTGTCACGATTCCGCACACGAACAAGGTCTTACCGATGAACGGATTCGATGAAAAAGAGTACACGTTTGTGTCTGCTTACCGGCGACATTTTCGATTGCCGAAAGAAATTCGCGGGCAGCGCGTTTTCGTCGATTTTGGCGGCGTAATGACGGCGGCCAAAGTGTTTATTAACGGCAGGAATCTCGGCGAGTATCGCGGCGGTTACACAGCGTTTTCATTCGAGCTGACAAATGACATCAACTGGAACGGCGATAATGTTCTGGTGGTTGAGGTTGATTCGACCGAGCGAAAGGACATCCCTCCATTCGGCAGTGAGATCGATTATCTGACATTTGGCGGCATCTATCGCGACGTCCAGATTCGTGCCGTAGCTTCGGCTTTTATCGAGAATGTTTTTGCGAAACCCATTAATGTCCTGCAGGACGGCCGCAGCGTAAATGTCAAAGTTTTTGTTGACGGCGTGAGCGGCAAACCGTTGACGATCAAGGCAGAAATTCGCGACGCCGACAAGACCATCGCGGCGAGTGAAAAAACTGCTGTAGCAGTCGGGACGCATGAACTTGATTTGAAAAATCTAGGCCCGATTGATCTTTGGGACATAAACAAACCTCGTCTTTACGATGTGCGCGTGATGCTCGTCGATGGCGGCAAAGTTCTCGACCATTACGAAACTCGGATCGGCTTTCGCGATGCGAAATTCACGCCCGAGGGATTCTATCTCAACGGAAAACACTTAAAGCTGCGCGGCCTTAACCGTCATCAGACCTATCCTTTCGTAGGTCAGGCGATGCCGGCGCGCGTTCAGAAGCGCGACGCGTGGATCCTCCGGCACGAGCTAAAATGCAACATCGTCCGCACGTCGCACTATCCGCAGTCGCCGCATTTTCTGGACGCTTGCGACGAATACGGCTTGCTCGTATTCGAAGAAATTCCGGGCTGGCAGCACATCGGCGATCAAGGTTGGAAAGATCTTTCGGTCCGGCATGTCGGCGAAATGATCCGCCGCGATTGGAATCATCCGTCGATAATTCTGTGGGGCGTTCGCATAAACGAATCGGACGACGACTATGATTTTTACGCGAGGACAAACAAGCTCGCACGCGAGCTTGACGACTCGCGTCCGACGGGCGGTGTTCGGAACAACTATAATTCCGAAATGCTTGAGGATGTGTTTACGATGAATGATTTTGGCTGGCCGCTTAGGCCGCCGAATCATCCGTTGTATTTGAATACCGAGTTTAACGGTCACATGTATCCCACAAAGCGAGACGACGATACAGAGCGACTGCGTGAGCACACGCACCGGCACGCACGGGTCCACGATACGCTCGCGAGCGATGTCAAATATGCAGGCGGTCTCGGCTGGTGCGCGTTCGATTACAATACGCACGGCGACTTCGGTTCGGGCGACCGCATCTGTTATCATGGTGTATCGGACATTTTTCGAATACCTAAACTCGCCGCCGGATTCTACAAATCGCAAAGCGATCCGTCCGAAGAGATCGTTCTCGAGCCAGCGTTCTACTGGGCTCGGGGCGACGAGAACCAAGGGTTTACAACCGCGCTGGTCTCGTCGAACTGTGAAAAACTGAAATTTTACAAAGGCCGCAAATTGGTAGCGGAGGTCGAACCCGATCGCAAAACGTACCCGCATCTGAGGTACGCTCCATTCTCGACGAACCTTCGCGGCGAGTGGAACGACCTTTTGATCGAGGGTTATATCGGCGGAAAAAAAGTGATCGAGCGGCGAATGTCGGGCAAGGGTGTTGACCAGCGATTTCTCGTCGAGGCGGACGACAAGGAGCTTTTTGCCGACGGCATCGACATGACTCGCGTAGTCTTCCGAGTTGCCGATGAGTTCGGCAATCTGCGGCCATTTGCTCACGCGTCTATCCAGTTCACGATCGAGAACGGCGAGATCGTCGGCGACAATCCGTTTGCCCTGGTCGGCGGCGCAGGCGCGATCTGGGTGAAGACGCAGGAGAAGGCCGGCACAATCCGCTTGACGGCCCGACATCCGCGGCTCGGATCAAAAACGATAACGATCAAAGCCGTTTCGCCGATTGGCTCATCGCTTGGTTAGATCTAATTGTCGTTCATGTCATAGCGCTTGAGATGATGTAGGGCGAAAACCGCCGCCACGAAGTAAAGGGACGGGCAACGAAGATAACAAAGTCGCTGTTTCGTGCTCACGTCCATTGAATTGTTGGGCGGCGCGTTAATTTCCTTTAGCTTTCTTATGCATCGTAATAGCTAATCAGAAAGGCGACAATGCTGATGAACAGACAGAGCGGCGAAAATAGAATTGTGTCCCAACGCGCAAAGTCCGTATCGGAAACGCTTTTGAAAAAACCGACATATCGGAAATCGCCGATTGTCCGAAGCAAAAACAACAGTGAAATTACCCAAGTTCCCGAATAGAAAATCCAACTTGGGACAAATACGCCGCAAATTTTAAGTCGTCCAAGCACGACGAGCATTGCGGCGAAAAGTGCCGCCGCTACCAAAATCGTTCCGAACGGCGAAGGATTAAATAGACGTTCGCCGCCGACAGTTGGAATTGCTGCGCCGATTCCAATTCCGCCACCTGCTGCCCAATACAAATGAAAAAAACTCAAAATTGCAAAAATTACCGCCAGCAAAATTCCCAAGATGCGAACCATAGATGTATTTCCTTATTTTTCAGTCCACAAGAAATTCAAGAAGTAGCCGCCGAAAAAACGACCCAGCTCAGCAGCGGCGGGGCACTGGAGAGCTTGGGTCCCAGAAAACAATCAGCCCCGCCGTCTGCTGCAGCGCCTGGTTCGGCGCTCCCCGGACGCATCTCCCGGTAGTCCTTAGTGCTTCACCGGCGGGTGCGCTTGCCCGGCGTGGACTTTTTGGCCGCTTTCTTTACCTTTGGCGGCTTCACGAGTTCGTAGCTTTCGAGGATGAGCTCCTTGACCTCGCCCCAGCTCTTCACTTTCGCCGCGTCGAGGACGACGCCGCGTTTATCCCTGGAGTACGGCTTGAAGCGAGGGTCATTTTCAAGGAGCGCCGCTGCGTGGTCCG
>JBAUGL010000155.1:0-7751 GCA_049679665.1 Pyrinomonadaceae bacterium
CTTAGCCAGGCCAAAATCCAGAACTTTCACCCTGCCGGTCTCCGTTACCATAATATTCTGAGCCTTAATATCACGGTGAATAATACCTTCATTGTGGGCGGCGGCAAGTGCGTCACAGACCTGGATCCCGATCTTTAACGCGGTCTTAAGTTCAAGCGGCTCTCCGTCGACAAGCTTCCGGACGTTCTTACCGTCGATGAACTGCATCACGATAAAATGTTGTCCCTCGATCTCGATCAGGTCATGTACGGTACAGATATTGGGATGGTCAAGTGACGACGCCAGTTCAGCTTCACGTTGGAACCGCTTTGCGTTTGTTTCATTTACCATCAGCTCCCGCGGGAGGAGCTTCAACGCAAGTGATCGATTAAGTTTTGTATCCAGCACTTTATAAACAGTGCCCTGACCGCCCTTACCGATGAGAGAAACAACCTGATATTGCGCGATCATTCGTCCCTTTTCGATCCTCCGTTCGCGCTGTGGAAGCCCCGTTTGCTGGTCACCTACGACGTTCGTGCGGTTTATTTGGCTAAGTTCAAATGCGTGCAGGAGTTCATCGACCTCGCGGCGAAGTCCCGGATCGCCATCACAAGCAGCGTCAAGAAACAATTGACGCTCAGCCGTATTCCGCCGCAGCGCGTCATCACACAGACTCTGCGCTCTACCTTGATTTTCGGGTTGGAGAAGGGAATTAACCGCCTGACGAAGACCACCGTCAGGCCCGCACGCGGCATCGAGAAAAGCTGGCCGTTCTAACGGCTCGCGTCGCATCGCGTCTTCGAACAGGCTTTTCACTTTTTCATGGTCCGCTATTTTCATGCTTTATCCCGATCTTAGCAGTATCCGAAAGTGATCACGGAAAATACGGCCGTGGCGATAGCGATTAGAACAATAAGTTTCAAATTCGATCGCCCGTCGGGCCGAGCCGTGGTCGAACGAACTGGCTGGGCTGGCTGCGGATCGGAAACGGTCGTGCCGACAGGATCCGGATCTGCGGCAATTTCGTTGACATCGAGTACCGGCGCTGCGACGTTCAGAGTTAGGTTAGACATCGAATCAAGAAACTCCATGTCCTTTCTCACAGATTTCAAAGCGGCTAGCATCTCGCCCGATGTCTGGTAGCGGTCGACCTTATTCTTTTCGAGAGACCTCGCAATTATGGCATCGACTTCTTGCGGGACGTCGGCGATCGAATGACTGACCGGTCGCGGCTCCCTTTGGATTATTGCCGCGATCACATCCGTGTTCGTTTCACCCTTAAACGGTGAACTTCCTGATAACATTTCGTAAATGACCACCCCAAAACTGAAAATATCGGAGCGGAAATCTATAGAACTTCCCCTCGTCTGTTCCGGCGACATATAAGCTGCAGTTCCCATAATTAGGCCGGGTTGACTAAATATCTGGACTCTTGGATCGGCTGGTCCGTCGGTACTCACAGGTTCAGTCAACTTGGCGAGCCCGAAATCGAGCACCTTTACGTAGCCATCGTCGCGGATCATCACGTTGTCCGGCTTAATGTCACGATGGACCACGCCTGCTTCGTGTGCAGCATTTAGCGCCGACGCGATCTGAATAGCAATGTCCAGGGCTTCTTCAACCGGCAGCGGGCCGCGTTCGAGCCTCGCGCGAAGCGTTTCACCTTTGACGTATTCACAGACGATAAGGTGAACATCTCCGTCGACGTCAAATTCGAAAACTGTGAGAATGTTTGGATGGTTCAGCGCAGAAACGACTTCCGCCTCCCGCTGGAATCTGCGCATGCGATCTCGGTTCTGGAGCAGATCCTGCTGCAATACCTTGAGAGCCACCGACCGGTGAAGCTTCTGATCCTCCGCCAGATAAACTTCTCCCATACCGCCGACGCCGATGGGCGTTTCGATGCGGTAGTGTGAAACTGTGTCGCCTGCTTTTAGCTGAAATGCTTCCCTCGGTTTTTTCCAGGTTTCAACAACCGCGGGCCGTTCGAGAAAGGCCTTGGCATCCGTAAGTGATATCAACAGAGATTCAACTTCGATGCGAAAATCGATATCCCCGTCACAGGCTTTATCAAGAAATCGGCCGCGCTCGGCCGAATCGTGTCTCAGGGCGTCGTGGAAAACTTCCCGTACCTGCTGCCAGCTTTTTTGGGACATTTGTAATCCTCCGTGCGTTCTTATCGTGTCAACTCGCGGTGGAGCCACGCCCTCGCGGCCTCCCAATCGCGCGCTGCCGTCGCCCTTGAGATCCCCAGTGTTTCTGCCGTTTCATCGAGGCTGAGCCCAACAAAATATCGAAGTTCAACGACCTGCGTAGCCCTTTCATCGATCAAACCGAATCGGGTCATCGCTTCATCGAGCGCGGGAAGATCGACATCGTCGCCCGTTGCTGCTAAGAACGCTTCCTCGAGCGGCAAATTATCCTCCGGCCCGCCGCGTTTTTCACGGTTGCGGTTTCTTGCGTAATCAACCAGGATGTGCCGCATCGCATTGGCTGCGATCGCAAAAAAATGCGATCGGCTTTGCCATTCCATCCCTGGCTTCTGCCCTACGATCTTCAAATATGCCTCGTGCACAAGGGCTGTCGTTTGCAGTGTGTGGCCCGGACGCTCTCGCCGAAGATAGTTTGACGCCTGCCGGTGGAGTTCGGAGTAGACCAACGGCAGAAGTTCGTCCAATGCATCCTTTCTTCCCTCGCCCCATTCGCGAAGCATTTGCGTAATGTTAGGACTGGAAACGTCGGATTTATCCATTGCCACATTATTGGCTCATTTCGTTGTAAGAATCAATAGAAATTCGCGTTATAGGTCGTCGCCGACCGCGAAAACAAAAAAATGATACATTTCCCCGGCGTTTGTCGCCTATACCAGTGAAGATGAAATTAACTTCACATATTTCAAATTAGGAGAGACCCATCATGAAAAAATACACACTCACAATATTCTTCGCTTTGATAAGTATAATCGTCACCGGAACGACCGCGGCGAATGCCCAGTCATCATTCGGATATCGCGCAACAATACCATTTGATTTCGACGCCGGCAGCGTCAGCCTGGAAGCAGGTGAATATGTCGTCGGGCCGTTAAACCGGGACTCCGGAATCAAGGTACTAGCGATCCGCAACCGGAAGACCGGCAACTCTAAGATTCTTGGCAACGCGCAAGGAACTGCTCGAAACGACCGCGAAGTCGCGACGCTCACATTTCTCCGTGACCGCGGACATTACACCCTGTTGGAAGTGAAATCACCCGATTGGGAAAAGACTTTCAAAAAGGGAAAAGTAAAGACTGTAGAAGTCTCTGGGGGTACCGCTGATCGGGAGATCGTTTTGGTGAAGCTTATCAAACACTGATCCGCCTACATATTTCCCGAAAAGCGCAGAAGCACGGATGCAAATCCGTGCTTTTTCTTCATTTAAAACTATTTTGAGACGTTTTTGCGAAGTCTGTCGCCTTAATAGGTGGAGACGGTTAAGTCATCCAATAAAAAATCTGAAAGGAGATCATCATGAAAAAATCATTACTCACGCTATGTTTCGCAGCAACTATCGCTCTCATAATGGCCGCTTCAGCACAGGCTCAGATGTCAACCGAGTATCGTGCTCAGATCCCGTTCGATTTCACAGCGGGTAAGTCCACGCACACCTCAGGCGATTACACAATTGGCTTTGTGAACCCCGGATCATCCCTGCCGGCTTTGGCCATCAGAAACCGGGAAACCGGCAAGACCAAGGTATTGGCGATCGTAAACAGATCGGCCGAACCGACCGCGAATAGCGCAACGATGTCCTTCCTTCGCGACGGTAATCAGTACACGCTGCTTGGCCTACAGTCGCCAATGTTCGATGTTAAGTTCAAAAGGACCAAGACCGATGTTATAGAAGTTAGCTCCGCAGGCGCCAACCGGGAAATCGTGATGGTCAACTTGATTAGGAAATAATCCCTCTCCAGCTCCGGAAGGCGCAAGAAAGGCACGGGCAATGTCCGTGCCTTTTTCTATATTGTGATAGCGTCCCAATCTTTCAAAACGCTGATCGCTGCGTGATCGGTCAGGTCGCTTCGCATTGGCGTTACAGAGACAAAGCCTTCCTCAACCGCCTCAAAATCCGTGCCGCCCTCGGCACGAAAACCTTCGCGTACTTCGCCGATCCAATAATAAGCCTTGCCCCTTGGGTCGATGTGTTCGCTGATAACCGGACGTGCGGTCTTAAATCCTTGCGTGGCAATGCGGATTCCCTTTGGAACACCCTTTGGGACATTTACGTTCAGCAGCGTGCCGTTTGGAATGCCTTCAGACAGTGCTTTACGGGCGAGAAGCGCTGCAACTCGTGCGGACTCCGCGAAATCAGGCTCACGGTTTGCGGCCAGGCTGAATGCAAGCCCCGGTACACCGAGAATCGTAGATTCCATAGCGCCCGCCACTGTTCCTGAATAGGTTGCGTCATCACCAAGGTTTGCCCCGTGATTTATCCCGGAAACGCATATATCCGGACGCATTTCCGCCGAAAGGATCTGATTGATCGCGAGCGTTACGCAATCAGTCGGCGTACCGTCCACGGTCCAGTGTCTGTCATCGATCCGCCGTATCCGCAGTGGCCGCTCAAGCGTTAGGCTGTGCGACGCCCCGCTCATCTCTGAAGCGGGCGCCACCACGAAAACATCGCCGATATCACGCATCGCCGCCTCGAGCGCTCTGATGCCCTCCGACAAATATCCGTCGTCGTTCGTTATTAAGATCCGCGGCTGTTTTGGGCTCATCTGAGTGGTTTCTGCCAAAAATCAAAAAGCGGAAAGGTCAAAGTTTTGGATACTTTATTACCTTTCCGCCTTTATATTCTACGATAAAATTAGCGATTCGACGGACGATTCTGGCTCGAACCCATCGGACGCTGCTGGCGAAAACGTCGTCGATTGCGTTTGCGGGCGTTTGCCGACTTCAGCTTTGCCTTTTGACCGGGCGGAATGAAATGAGCATGCTTTTTAAGATCTTTTATGATCTCTTCGCTGATCACTTTTCGCTTAAATCGTCTAAGTGCGCTTTCGATATTCTCATTCGAATTCAATGATATAAATGCCATTTGCTTACTCACCTCCTTTCGGCTAAAAATTGGAACCCGTGCTTCCGTGTTCCAGAAGCAAACAAACATTAAATACTTTTTGAACAAGTATGGCAAGCTCAGTGATTACAAATCTAACTCCAAGACAAGTCACAATGTCGATCTATGCTCGGAAGTAGCACGATTTTGAATAGTAAGACGAGCGCTCATTGACTTACCTATCAAATGCGTGCTACAAATATCCCGAGGTGGTAATGTGGAGACAACGGCTACAACAAAGGGACAGATCGTAATACCTTCATCGGTTCGTCGAAAGCTTGGTATAAAGACGGGTACACGAATACAGGTCACGCTTGACGAGGAAAATGCCCAGATCATTCTTAAGCCAATAACGCGAGAGTATATACACAGCCTTCGCGGCAAATTTCGGGACTCGGGCCTTTTGGACGAACTTAAAGCGACGCGATCTCGTGACCGTAGCCGCGAAGAGAAGAAGGTCACCGGAAAATGAAGGGAACAAAGGCTATCGTTCTCGATTCCTGGGCGATAATGGCCTTCCTTCAGGATGAGCCAACGGCGGTGCGGATTGCGGACATTATGGCAGACGCCCGCGATGAAGGCGTTCCTCTGTTGATGAGTGTCATTAACGCCGGTGAAGTTTGGTACACGGTTGCCCGCCGCCGATCGTCCCGCGATGCCGATCAGGCACTTCGATGGCTCCAGGAGATCGGGATCGATCTCGTCGATGCAGACCTTGCTCTTACTCAAACGGCCGCCCAATTCAAAGCAAAAGGCGGCATTTCCTACGCCGACTGCTTCGCCTCCGCCCTCGCAAAACTCAACAAAGCGACCCTAATAACCGGCGACAGCGAGTTCAAACAACTCGAAAAAGAGATCGAAATAGTCTGGCTCTGATCACTGGAAAACGATTAACGTCGTTTCATCCAAATCGAAGCGGGACGTCGTCAATATGCTTGATGTCGCGTGAGTATCGAAGGTATCTGGAAAGATAGTAGGACGACTGAAATGGTGGTTGCCGGTCAGGTCGATGGAGTTATTCTTTCCCGGAGCCATATTGCTAATTCATCCTCAGACAGGCTGCCGTCGGCGAGTGATGTGATGGTGAAGTATTTGTCCACGGGATCTGCCCTTAGTCCGTTGCCGGTCAGATTGATGAATAACTCCATAACCACGTAGCCCGTGCGTTTGTTACCGTCAACGAAGGGGTGGTTTTTTACAATTCCGAAGGCGTAGGCCGCCGCGAGCGACGCGATGTCGGCATCGGGTACGTGAGCGTGTAGGTTCTCCGGTCTGGCAAGTGCAGATTCCTGCAGGCCGAAATCTCGCGCACCGTCGGCTCCGCCGTGCTCGGCGATCTGGCGGCTGTGGATAGCCAGGACGCGATCGATCTTGATCCAGCGTGTCATTCTGCAAGCTTGCGTAAAAGGTCACGGTTCTCGCGCATCACCTGTTCCGCGATCGCCATGTCCTCGGCGAATTCTTCATCGTATGGGCGGAGCTCAATGCCGTCGGGCGTTTCGGTGACGAATAGCGAGTCGCCTTTTCCGACGCGCAGGCGTTCGAGGATCTCCTTCGGCAGCACTATCCCGGCGGAATTGCCTACGGTAGTTATCTTGAGTTTGGAGGTCATAAGGTGATTATAACAAATGTTATAATTCTAACCAATTGTTTTTGGATGTCGGAAGAATAAGTCTCCGAAGGAGACGGATAATAAAGCGTAGGGTAAGGCGAATGCCGCAACCCTACGAATCGATTGACACACGGATCGCTCCCTGAAGGGGAGCAACATCAATCCCAAACAAACCGTTCGTCGTATTTAAGCTGGTATTTCTTTAACATTGTGCGAAACTCGTCTTTGAATTCTGAGACGGCGTGGTGTTGTTTTTGACCTTCGATGTAACGCACCACATCATTCACCTGCGATTGGCCGATCGAGAACGCACCATACCCTTCCTGCCAATAGAAATCTTCGCGATGTTGTTTCAGCCAAACCGAGCTGCTTCGTTTGATATGGCCTACCAGATTACTAATGTCGATCGTTTTTCCAACCGAGATCAATAGATGAATATGATTTGAAGTTCCATTAACGATGATAAGTTTCGATTTGTTGTTATGAACGATGCCGTGAATATATGCAAACAGTTCAGCTTCAATTTCCGGTGAGATCAGATCGACGCGGTTTTTCGTCGAGAACACGACATGTACGAGGATCTTGATGAGGGATTGGGGCATTGCAATTGTTCGTCCCCTTCAGGGACGGGTTATGTTTTGGGTTTCGTTCGTAGGGTTCCACCCTACGCTATATTATTTGTCACCTTTGGTGACAAAACAACCCGTCTTTTGAATTCTGCCGACAACTTTGGAAGTTCGCGCAAAAATCCGCCTGCCCGCGCGTCTACCGCTCAGCAGACAAACGGTGGAGGCGATCATCAAATGTTGATTTTTATTCTGAGCATCATCTATTCCGAAGATAGGATTCTCACGTGGGAAAAGGTCCAGGAGATCAGAACCGGCAAATAGCCGATTCTAACTTGTAAGGGACCGGCGTGTCAGTAGCCCGCACGTAAGTAAGGGCTTTCTCTAATTGCCGCTGAATGGAATACTGCCTTTAGGTTACTCAGAATGTTGAGCCGGGTTAGAACCGGGAGCGAGAGCGACTGGGTTCTTATGCCATGAGGATTGAGCCGGGTCAGAAC
>JBAUGL010000156.1:0-4238 GCA_049679665.1 Pyrinomonadaceae bacterium
TTTGTATACAACGCCGCCGGTGCGGTTTCGAGCATGAGGCTTGGAAATGGGAAGTTTGAGAACACACAGTTCAACTCGAGGCTCCAGCCGACACAGATCGGGCTTGGCTCATCTGCAAACACGCAGAATCTGCTAAAACTCAATTACGGATACGGAACGAACGACAACAACGGCAGCGTCATGAGCCAGATTATCACCGTCCCGACGGTTGGAAGCAGTCAAGGCTTTACGGCAACGCAGAATTACGCTTACGATTCGCTGAATCGAATCAAACAGGCAGCAGAAACGATCCCAAGTCAAATGGGCTGGCAACAGGCGTTTGTTTATGACCGCTATGGCAATCGGAGGTTTGATACCGCAAACACGACGACGCTTGCGCCCGGATGTGCCGAAGCCGTCTGCAACCCGCAGGTAGATCCGGCGACTAATCGTTTGATCGGCTACCAATCCGATAATGCAGGCAACACGAAAACCGAGGCCAATGGCCAGACGTTCATTTACGACTCGGAAAACAAGCAAGTCCAGGTAAATGGCTCTGCCGGAACCATCGGCCAATACTTCTACGACGGAGATGGCAAGCGAATCAAGAAAGTGGTCCCCTCGACCGGCGAAACAACCACCTTCGTCTACGACGCGATGGCGAAACTCGTCGCCGAATACTCAACCATTGTCGCTTCACCGTCAGAAGCGAAAGTCGCCTACCTCACAAACGACCCCCTCGGCAGCCCACGAATAACAACCGATCAGTTCGGCCAGATAATCTCGCGCCGTGACTTCATGCCATTTGGCGAAGAAATCGCACGTGCAGGCTACGGAACTGATTCCATCCGCCAACAATTCACCGGCTATGAACGTGACACTGAAACCGACCTCGACTTCGCGCAAGCGAGATACTTTGCTTACAACCACGGACGTTTTACCAGTCCAGACGATTTTTTCAATGACAGTCAAGTCTCCAGCCCTCAAAGCTGGAATCTTTATGCCTATGTAAGGAACAACCCTCTGTCGTTTATTGATCCAACCGGAATGATGACCGATTTTATCGATATCGGATCAGGAGAAAGAAAACGCATCGAGGACGGAAAGGATCAAGTGATCGCGGCACAAAGCGAAGATATAAAACAATTCCAAAAAGAATTTGCCTCTGACAGAGGCGCCTACAACCAGCGGTTAGGGGTTTTTGAGTCTTCAGCTAATAACTTACATATGACGAATGCTCAGTTTGATAATTTGGCAGGAGTCATTTACGCCGAGGCATCTAATAACGCTCCCTGGACAGAAGCGGCTGGTATTCATGGTGTCCTTAGAAATAGAGCTGCGGCAGACGAAACTTCGGTTTCGGATCAAGCTACGGTCGCTAATGGAATTTACGGGGCTGGAGAAAAAGAAAAGAAAAAAATATCTGACCCAAATGCCTCGACAGCTAAGAGAAACGCTGTTTATAAAGGCTTAGCCCTTTCGATTGTAGCCTTTGCCGTAAACGGCTCTGATTTATCGGGCGGGGCCTATTTCTGGCACGGCACCGATTTTAGACGGCCTACTGCTGGTTCGACGGCACACCAAAGTTTTTATCGATCTGGATTTCAGTTCACTTCCCCTTCTCATGACATTTGGAATCTCGGCAGCCGGAGGTCGGGAAACAGCCGCTATGACTATAAGTACCAGTCAACGGCAGCTTTCGGACAAACGACGTTCATGAAACTGACCGAGACATGGATGAAAGCAAACGGAGCCAACACTTGGCGAGGAACAAGGAGATAGGTTAACCTATGCGCTTAATATCGATAAGTTTTTCATTCTTTATCCTTTGGGGATGTCCAAGTGGCGAATCGGCTCGTTTGATCGAACAAAGCCAAGTACCTGTTGTTGTTGGGAACAGCAGTCCGGTACATACCGCAGTCAAAGCACCAACACCGGTCGTCATTAAAGGCAATGAAAAAGCCATTGTCATTAAAGGCGGTGGTGAAACCTGCGAAGAATATCTTTTGAGAAAGATTGCAAAGGAAGAAGCTGGTGGCGGTCGAACGGTAAAACTAAAAGCCTTCAACACCGACGACGAAACTCTTTCGCCTGAACTTAAAGAATGGCTTCAAACAAGCATACACATGGAGATGCTTGCTACGTTCGAGTTACGAAACAAAGAAACGAAAGCCTTGATACTTCGTGCAAACCTTGCAAGAGCTACAGGGATAGCAGCCAACTTTCAAAATTGGTTTATTCAGCTAGATAACCGTTCAGTTAACTTCCGAAGTTTATCAAAAAATCCTGAACTCATTTTTTGTGACAAAGATGGTTTGCTCAATTACTACTCGGTTGACTATGGAAGAAAGTTTCTGGAAAACAGGAATTGGGATAATCTCACACTAGATTTGAAACGGTTCAGAGTAGATGCAGAAGGGAAATCTCAGCTAATAAGTGAAGAAACGAATATACGGTGTTCAAAGTAATCTCCGACAACAAATCACCGGCTATGAACGTGACATTGATACTGGACTCGACTTTGCTCAAGCGAGATATTACACGTCGGCGCACGGACGATTCACCTCAACCGATCCATTACTTTCGAGTGGGAGGCCCGCCAGTCCGCAGAGTTGGAACCGATTTTCCTACGTTGTAAACAATCCACTTAAATACGTCGATCCGACCGGATTATGCGAGGCGCCGTCCGGATTGAAAGCGGGACAAGTCGGAATCTGTTTGGAGGCTTTATCGGGGCCAGGCGAGTTGGAGCCGGAGGCTTAGGGCACGGTGATAATAGAACTTTTGCCGGTAACGATCCGTCGCAAACGGCGAGGGTAATGGTATTGGCGATTGTCTCTACGGACGCGACGAGCTACTCAGCCGCGATAACTGAAAAAAGGGTCGCTCCCAGTCTTATCGGAGGCGGGCCAACCGATGCGTGGACTGTTGCAAAGACCGGGGTGACGGAATCGCCGCCTCAATCGCTTCAGGGCTCTGCTGATGCAAGCATCACGACTTCCAACAATCAAATGCGCCAGGGCGAGAGCGATTTCGGCAAAGGAATTGATGTGACGGTCGCAATTGCCAATGGCACAAATGGCGGCCAACAGCTTGGGCGGGACATGCAGGCTACGGGAGCTGTGATGGCAGGAACCGGTTCACCTGGAGCCGGAACGGTCGTGGCCGGTGCGGGAAAAGTTGTTGAAGCAGCGTCTCCAGCCGGCACTATTGATGGAAATATGACAATACGCCTAACCGGGAATGGACGAGTGCAATACGTCGGTGGAGCGGTTAGAGGGTATCCATCGTATGCTCTTTACACCTATTCAGTTGATGCGAATGGAGTGGTTCAGACTAACCAAGTGAGAATAGCTCCAGAAAACAAGATCGACGATTTAACAAAGCCTCTCAGAAGGGTGCCGTAAAGGGGGTAAATCAAATGAAGCAGTTTTTGGTCTTGCAGCTCATCATTGTGGTGGCAACCTTTCAGCTGAATTCTTGCGGCTACCCTGAAACGCCGATGATTCGGCTCAGAGGCCCAAACGACAGAATGGAACTTGTATTTTTTTACAAGAAAGATACGGGTTATGACGAGAGAGAATTCTTCGAACACAACATCCTTCATATTCCTGACGCAGACGGAAAGGGCTATGACTTGCAGGAGGGGGTTTCCGGAGAGTTTAGTGTGAGAAACGCTGATTATGAGGGACATGCAATTGAGTTTTATCCGAACGCGAGGCCGGAACAGCGAGAAAAGCTAAAACAAGCGATCAAGGAATCCCCAATAGTTTATCGGGTCTATGAGAACGTCGTGCCGAACGAAATCAAGGACTTGCCGCGTGCCGAAAACGTGGAAGCGAATACAATTGCCCGATAGCCGCCCTACTGGGGCGAAGAAGTATTTCACTATGCGGAAATGGATTCACTGTCGACACTTGATCCGACGGACGGCACCGCAGGCCAGACGAATTTCGGGTAGTTAACAGAAAGGTTTATCCGACCGCTGGCGGAGGATTCTACGAATGGGAATACAGCGGTGTCAGAAATGCATCTAGTTATTCGGTAACTATTGAAAACCCTGATGGAACGCGACTCGAGAGGTATCTGCATCCTGGGAACCCATACAGCGATAATCCGACGCCGTTCGGTTACGATAACATTCTGGCTGGAATGGCTTTTGAAGAACGCGTTTACGACAATACGAGCCCCGGAAAGATCGTTTCAAAGAAATTGTCGACCTGGACAAAGACTGTCGCTGCTTACGATCCATACACGCT
>JBAUGL010000157.1:0-22604 GCA_049679665.1 Pyrinomonadaceae bacterium
CGCCAGCACTTAGCAGAGTGTCGTTAAAGCAGTTTGAGGAGTGGGTTCACAATGGCATTAATGAGACCCGCAGCGAATCGGCTAAGGCGCGACGAAGCTACTTTGCACTGGAGACGCGGACATCAAATTCGATGCTTCAGCAGACAAAACTTGGCCTTTCTCTCGAGAGTGTCCAGTCGATCCTGCGTATGTACGTTGAAGGACTGACAGGAATGGAGGTTGATATCGCACCGATGTCGCCTGCTTTTCAGGGCACACGGATCGGCGACGGCAGGACCATATATCTGCCCATATCCGTGGCGGAGTTTGACGACGATGATACAGATTTTCGTTTATACAAGGTGTTGGCAGCGCATGGTGCAGGTCAGATCGAGTTTGGCACTTTCGATAGGGATTCAAATGGGTTGGAAGCTGCATACACCGATCTCTCAAACCTTTATTCGGCCACCGCCGACGAGATCGATGCGTTCTCGCTCGGCGGATATCTTGATGATGTCGGGAGATCCGAGCGAGGCTTGGCCGATGCTGAAATTCCATTAGAAAGAAAGAAACGCAGACGATCGCTTCCAAAGGATTCCGATTACAGGGCCGTACTAAACGTATTCCCGGAACCCCGACTCGCGAAAAAGATATTCGCCACTATGGAAAACGCGCGTATCGACAATCGTCTGCAGCAAACCTATCGCGGGCTTCGAAAGGACCTCGATCTGATGAAGAATCTACTTAGCGAAAGCCGGCCGTACATTTTTGATGTCCCGGCCCATCAAGTGCCCTTCGAATTGCTGTTTCAGATCACGCTTTGCGGCGGCGCCACGGCTGATGCCCGCCAATTTTACGGCCAGGTCGTGTCTGAGATCGAATCGGTGATCGAATCTTATGTTGTTATGGAAAATGCCACGGTAGCCGATTCCTTGATGGCTACAAGCCGCGTATATACTCTGTTTCAAAACATAGCTCCCGAACTGACCCAGGATGCCGAATCTGATGACCCTGAGGACAAAAACGAGTACGCGTATGATAACAAGGTCGCCGCCGAAGGAGTAACCGAGGACAAGATGCAGCGTGACGAGAAGCAGAGATCGGCGCAGGATGTAAGCGATCTTTTTAATGCCTGGAACAGCCTTGATGACGACAATGAACCCGACAACCTGCAGGGGTCAGAGGCGTGGTCACAAAACGAGATCCCGGAGCAGCAGCTCGAGTCAGGTGAGGCGGCATTTGCTTACGACGAATGGGATCGTGAATTGAACGACTATCGGGTCGGTTGGAGCCGTGTGATCGAAAAAAAGGTCAAGCAAGGCGACCGAAATTTCGTTGAACTTGCCCGCTCCCGATATAAGGGCATTATCTCGTCGATCCGGCACCAGTTCCAGATGATGAAACCGGAAAATCTGACGCGTATAAACCGTGAGCCCGACGGTGAGGACTTCGACCTGAACGCGCTCGTTGATTTTGTGATCGACCGCAAGGCCGACGGACATCAGTCGGAAAACATCTATACAAAACGGCTCCGAAAACAACGGGATGTGGCGGTTTCAATATTGCTTGACCAATCGTCATCGACGGCGCGAACGATCACACGAAACCCTTTGCAGCCTTATACTTACCCCGGCCGCAGGATCATAGAGATCGAAAAGGAGGGACTTGTTCTAATGAGCGAAGCGCTCGAAGCTGTCGGCGACGTTTATTCGATAAACGGGTTCACATCCGAGGGTCGTCGGAACGTAAAGTTCTACATCGTTAAAGATTTTGCCGAGAAATATTCGGACGAGATCGAGAAGCGTATCGGCGGAATAACATTTCAAAACAATACTCGTTTAGGGGCCGCGATCAGGCACGCCGCCCACAAACTGCTAGGGCAGGAAGCCCGTACAAAGCTTCTTATTATCCTCACCGATGGCCGTCCGTATGACCACGACTACGGCGACGCCCGCTACGCCCGCGAAGACGTCCGCGAAGCCCTGACCGAGGCAAAGATCAGCGGCGTAACACCGTTCTGTATCACGATCGACCGCGATTCCGAAAGTGAGCTAAGGGATCTCTACGGTGATGTGGGCTACACGATCATTGATGACATTATGACGCTGCCGGAACGGATGCCGAATATATACCGGAGATTGACGAGTTGATTCTGAGGCCGCAACCGGACCCTTTTCAACAATGTCATTCCACACGTCTCGGTGCGACTTTCATTTATGGTCTCCTTTAACTCTGAATTCGGTCGAAATCGCAATAGGCTCTTAGTAGCTCCGCGAATTGTTCGATTCGCTCGATTCGACAAGCGCACCGGCGGCATCGACGACAACCGTATATGACGGATCTTCGAAGTACTTGTCTGCCTGCGGAGACATGAAGCATCCCATGCGATCAAGAAAGGTGTGGACTCGGATCTGCGAATCGCCGGGCCGACGGTACATAAATTGGGTCGTGGTTCCTGCGCTTAGATCGGCCGTGATCGTCTGGGTGGCGAGAGTCACAGTTCGAGATCTCAATTGGACCTGAATATCGGCCCTTATGTTCGTTGTCCCGACATTCGTAACGCCCCATACGGGATTAGGGATCGTCATAAGACGTGAAGCATTTCCCGACAGATCGGAACATAGGTTGTAGTTCGAAGGCACCAAATAGAACTGCTTGCCCGTATCGTCGATAAACGAAAAACTGTCAGAGCGCCGGAAAACGCCGAGCATGTGGGGGACGATGTCGACGACTGGCGTTCTAAATAAATCGCTGTATTGTGAGGGGATTTCCGAGGGTATTGGGAGGGTCAACGAACCGGAGCTTGACGTTCCTGGTACGACGGTCACACGTTCAATCCCTGAATAAAAGAATTTAGATGCCGCCGGCTTCGGGTCGTCGGCGCTTATATCCAGAAGATTTACGGTGAGGTTACCTGTCCTTTTGAAGGTTAGACGAAACTCGCACTCGGTCTCGGTGCAGTCCAGCCTTTGGTGGATTGCAATGTTACTATTCGCAAACATCTTTGCATTGCCGATGCTCGTTCCCGAAAAGCGAAGAGTTACTGGCTGATCAACCGGTATCGATGTCGGTTCGACGTAACTCCTGACTAAATTGGAGATGGTGGTGCCCGTAAGAATCTCCCTTTTGATGCCGGTGATGTGGCCTCCGCGGACGACTCTTATCTTGAACACATCGGGGCGTTCCTCCTGATAGAGCATTCTGACTGTTCGATCGCCCAACGCCGCGGACGGCGAGACCGAAAAATGCACACGAATGAGCCCACCCTTTCGATCGTCGTATCTGGCGGAAACACCCGAACCGGATACTTCCACTGCCGTCGACGTCTCGACCGATTGACCGAATACAATCATGGTACTGACCTTATCTCTCGATACGCCGCGAACCACGGGCTGGACAAACGTTGGCCCGCAGCCATCGCATGCGTCGCTTTTGATCGACGTGATCGTTGCCATCGCAGGGATGGCCATCAATAGCACCATTGCCAAGCCACCTGGTAAATTCTTACAGCTTGTGAACATCTATTTGAACCTCCTATGAAAATGCCCTGCCCGTAAATCGCCAGATACTAATAGTTACGGCTGTTGTTTGACCGCCTTTGGATAGTTTCGGCAAGTGCACCGGTGGTATCGACGACGACCGTATATGACGGATCTTCGAAGTACTTGTCCGCCTGCGGAGATATGAAGCATCCCCCGCGATCAAGAAACGTGTGGACGCGGACTTGCGAGTCACCCGGCCGGTCAAACTTGAAATCGCGAGTCGCTCCCGGGAGTAGATCGGTCGTGATCAACTGTGTGTCGAGAGTCGCAGCGCCAGATCTCAACTGGATCTGAAAATTGGCCGTTATGTTCGCTGTCCCAACATTTGAAACGCCCCAGACAGGATCCGGGATCGTCACAAGCCGCGACGCGGTTCCTGTCATTCCGGAACAGAGGTTCTCGGGCAAACCTATCGCAAAGAACTTCTTGCCCGTCGCGTCGATAAAGGAAACGCTGCGGGAGCGGAAGATATTGATCATGTTCGCGCGTGGTGCACTGTCGACGAAGGTCGCGGGCGGGGCCGTGCCGCCGAAGCTCGGCGGATTGACCGGGGTCAGCGTTGGCGACGTGGACGCTGTGCCTGCAACGGTTACAGATTCGTCGCCTGAATAAAAAAATCTGAATACCGTCGAACTGGCCGAAGACCCTACGCCGATATCCAGAAGATTTAGGTTGAGGTTGCCTGTTGTTTTGAAAGTTAATCGAAACTCGCACACGTCCTCGGTGCATGACACTTTTTCGATGTTTGCAATGTTACTGTTCGGATGTATCTTTGCATTGCCGATACTCCTGCCCGAAAAGCGAAGAATTACCGGCTCATCAACCGGTATCGCAGTCGGTTCGAGATAATTCCTGGTGGCGCTTGATTTGTCGCCCGAAAAAACCACCCTTTTGATGTCGGTGACCTGGCCGCCGCGGACAACCTTTATCTTGAACGTATCGGGGCCGTTGGTTTCGACAAAGTACCGCATTTTTACTGTGCGTTCACCTAACGCTGCGGACGGCGAGACAGAAAACCGCACAACAATAGATGAGTTGTTCCCAGGATTTCGATCGCCATAACTGACGGAAACACCTGAACCCGATACTTCCACTGCGGTCGATGTGTCCACAAAGGATCCGAAAATCTGCATTGTGCTTGCCTTGCTGCTCGATACGCCGCGAACGACGGGCTGTGTAACGTTAGGCAAACAGGCGGGATTTGGGCATTTGTCGCTCTTGATCGACGAGATCGTCGCAAATGTATTAATACTTGCCGCGCCAGCGAAAATGGTTGCGGCCAAAACGATATAGATTCTAGTTTTCATGGTGTCCTCCTAATGATTACTCGGGCGAATCGGTCCTCGCTACTACTACAACTTCGGAGATAAAACGTCCGATGACCGAATTTCGTTGCTGTTTGGGTTATATCTTTTTGGGGAGAAATAAGTCTTGAACTTTTTCTCTATTATTTCTCCATTTATTCTCAAATCGCTCAAGTCTAATAGAATGGGGAATTTACGGGAGTTCAAAGATTTCGGCCGAATGCGAAGATATCGTTTGGGGTGTTAACAAATGCGCGAGAATCCTTATAATGTCTACTTTGCACGGGTTGGCGTTAACACCGCGCGGTTCGCGGCCGAGTCCGGGATCAGTTCGTTAGCGGATAGATAGTCCACGAACTCTTATGCGAGGTTCCGGGTGCAGCGCGTCGCTTTACGTGGGTAACCCAACTGTTTGGTTCGGCACATTGAATACAAAAGACGAGCCGAAAAAGCTCGCCTTTTGTTTATGTAAACCGTCGTAATAACGCGCCTAAATGTGGTGGCGGGGGGGAGACTTGAACTCCCGACCTTGGGGTTATGAATCCCACGCTCTAACCAGCTGAGCTACCCAGCCACGAACAATTGATTATAGTTTTTGATACAAAAAAATCAAGTTCTTGATGTCATGGTCATTAAGCAGTCGCAATTTCACGATGGGTCTTTCGCAACCGCAATGATCGGCGTTTCGAATTAAGCCTTGACGGACTTTGGAGCCCTGGCCGATCATCGTGCAATAATAAGCGTTGCATATGCCGATATTTCTTGCCGCAAGCGTTGAAAACGCAACGATCCTTTTATCGCTGTTCATAATGCTCGCCGCCGCGAAGCTTATGGCCGAGATATTCGAACGCATGAAGCAGCCGGCGGTGGTTGGCGAGATACTGGCTGGCGTCATCATCGGCCCGAGCTTATTGGGCTGGGTCGCGCCATCTGAAATTATTAGCATACTCGCCGAGATCGGGGTTATTTTCCTTCTATTCAACGTCGGTCTCGAGACAAAGCCACAGGATATTTTCAAGGTTGGGACCCGTGCCGCCATCGTAGCCATACTCGGTGTCATTATTCCGTTTGTTGCCGGCTACGGCATCGCTATGTGGTGGGACGGCTCATTCGTCGAGGCGATGTTCATCGGCGCTGCGCTAGTTGCCACATCGGTCGGCATTACGGCCCGTGTACTGGGCGGAATGGGTTTGCTCGACCGGGAGACGTCCCGCATTATCCTGGGCGCCGCCGTGATCGACGATATTTTGGGGCTCATCATACTCTCACTCGTTTCATCCGTCAGTCAGGGGAGTATTAGTTATGTGGGATTGGCAAAAACCGCAGCTGCCGCAGTATTGTTTACCGCGTTGGTGGCTCTCGTTGGTTCGCGAGTGATGATTCGGTTGGCCCCGCAGATAACGAACCTTCGGCTTAGTAAGCCTTTCTTTAACCTCGGGCTGATCTTGTGCCTGGGCCTCTCTGTCGCTTCTATTTATGTCGGGGTGGCCGCGATCATTGGTGCGTTCCTTGCTGGTATGGCGTTGGCAGAGGCAACCGAAGAGAACCATAAGATGCATCGGCTGACGACGGGTGTTACTGAATTTCTCGTGCCGTTCTTCCTTGTGAATATCGGCATGCAGTTAAACCTATCGGTATTCAATGATTCATCCGTCGTCGTTCTTGCAGTGTTGGTAACACTTTTGGCAGTGGCAACGAAATTCGTAGGCTGCGGCCTCGGCGCCTTGGGAATGTCGAAACGTGAGATGGCGCAGATCGGGATCGGGATGGTGCCTCGCGGTGAGGTCGGCATCGTGGTAGCGCAGATCGGGCTGGGGCTCGCTGTAATTAATGAATCGTTTTTCGCCGCGGTCCTATTTATGGCAGTTGGCACGACGCTTATCGCTCCGCCATTTATCAAGTTACTCTTTGCCGAAGACGCCGATAAAGACGGAGCCCCGGATGAATTTCCGGACGTTGATATTTCTGATGATTTTTCACGTATTGGATAGGATGGAATTGGCCGCTATTTGGTGATAGGATGCAATCTTCCGGCTCACTTTCGCTGCTTTATAGACAAATGACTTATCGTCCACAAATCTTTACGGTCGCGCTCGTTTCACTTGTGCTTCATTGTGCGGCAGCAATGAGCAGCGCGCAGAACGCACCTGTGCTCACGATTGTCACGGAACCGAACGCCATTGTCTGGCTAAACGACGTCCGTTTCGGGATTGCGGATAAGGACGGCAAGTTCCAATTTCAGGAGCTTCCGCCGCAGCATAGTGTCCTCCGCGTACGTGCCGATGGCTTTAAGGAGGCATCAAAGGTGATTTTGCCAACCGCGAAAGGTACGGTAAACATACCCCTTTCGAGGACGTTTGATCCTGCCGAACTCGCGTTTCAGGAAGCAGAACGCCTATCCTCCGAAGATCGCGACTTGGCTGTGGCCGCCTACAAAAAAGCGATCAAACTGAAGCCGTCCTATTCGTCCGCGTATGTGGGACTTGCGCGAGTGCTTTATGACGCAGACGACTTCGAGCAGGCAGCAAAGGCGATCAAGGACCTCCGGCGACACGTCCGCAAAGGCGTCCCGGAAGCATCCGCGATCGAGGGTCGGATTCTTAAGGACAGCGGCGCTGACGTGAAAGCGATCGCGACCTTCAAGCGGGCTATTACCGAAGGAAAGGGGTTTCAGCCGGAAGCGTACACGGGGCTCGGGCTGTTGTATAAAGAACGGGCCGAAAGCGCGGCATCTTCCGCAGATTACGAAGGCGAAAAAGCAAACTACTCTGAGTCAGCGAGACACCTTAAAACGGCCGTACAGCAACTCGCGGGCGCGCCGGATGCCCCGGTTATTTATCAACTTCTTGGACTCGTTTACGAGAATCAAAAGGAGTACGCCTCGGCGATCAAAGTCTACGAAGAATTCCTCGCAAAATATCCTGACAGCAGTGACGCTACGGCTGTTCAATCCTTTATCGTACAGCTGAAAAAACAGATGAATTCTCAGCCTTGACCTCGTTCCTGCAGCATTCGCTCGACGTATTTTGCGATAACGTCGGCCTCCAAATTTACTTCCACTCCGCCACGCAGCTCAGAGAGATTGGTCATTTCCCAGGTTTTTGGAATTACCGCGATCTCAAAATGGTCCTCGCCAAGCGCGGCGACCGTAAGGCTAATACCATCTACAGTAACCGAACCTTTATACACAAGATATTTACTAAATCCCTTTGGGAAACCGATCCGCACGGTCTGAAAGTCTCCGTTACCGACCGTGGAAATAAAGGCTCCGCGGCCGTCTACATGACCCTGTACGATATGCCCGCCAAGTCGAGTAGCCGGCGTTACCGCACGTTCGAGATTTATTGCAGTTCCAATCGCCAGGCCGCCGATTGTGGTCCGCTCGAGGGTCTCCATCGATACGTCTGCGGAAAAAGCATCCTCCGAAATATCGAGGGCCGTCAAACAAACGCCATTGACCGCGATCGAATCGCCGGACACGGTGCCTTTGGTCACGATCTCGGCCGCGACCCGCAATCTGGCACCGCCGGTATTCTCATCGATCGCAATGATCCGTCCAAGTTCTTCAATTATTCCTGTAAACATTTTATACCGGTTCGGTCCAGGAGAGTTTTCTCACATCGATCGAAATTGGTTCAGATCCCTCCCGTTCGTTATACATACTTACAAATTTTGATTGAAACCTGATGGACTCGGGTTTGTATGATGAACGTGAATGCACGACCTGGGCAAACGTTTCATCGGTCGCCGACAACAAAACCAGGATTTCGGCATCGGTCCCGCGCAGATCTGCATCGGTCAAGCCGAACAACGGCGAGTTCTCATCGATCGGGTGAACAACCGTCCACGCAAGAGGGAAGAATACAACGCTTCGGCGCTCGAGCTCTAATATGTCAAAACGCCGGGCCGTGCGGCCGCCCTCATTCACAAGCCGTGCGAACATCACCTTTGCACGCACCTCTATAAGTTGATTGTTTCTCGCATTTATGATCCTAAACATAAACGCTTTGGTGCCCCGGTATGGAGCGATGGCAGCGACACTGCTGAACACGATCTTTGCGGTGGGCCGTGCAAATCGTGCGAAGACGACACCGGTGACCAGGGCGTTTGCGATCAGGCTGTAGTACGATTCGATCGCCACCAACAAATTCGGCACGATCCCAACCGGATGTATCGTTCCATACCCGATGGTCGCAAACGTCTGAACGCTAAAGAAAAAGCCGCGAATAAATAGATTCTCCGTCGGCAGGCTTGAAATATCGACTAAGGCTTCTGCTCCAAGATACGCATAAAGCAGTCCAAAAACGACATTGCTTATTACGTAAAGCAAGAGTACGAGGCTAAGAAAAATCCTCCACGAAAGCGATAGTAGAGTGTGATACAGATTTAACGAAGTGAAATGGCTTAATCCCGTCCGCTGGACGTTGAATGAACCGTCGGGATTGATCAGGCGCAACCGGCTTTGGCCAGCGACTACGGATCCAAAACCGAGATCACGAGTCTCGTCATCAGGAACTTCCTCCGCTGTGTTGTCTAACGTTTGTTCCATCGCGATGATGAGATTATAGGCACGCGGGAGTTAATTGTAAACGACTAGCAAATCAACAAGACGGCCGGGCGTCAATGACGGGGTAGAACGAATTTCGGATCGGATTGAACCGGGATTGTAATTCACGACGGTGAGTGAAATAATCGAAAAATACTTTATGTCCGAACCTCAAAAGGCGGCTACGTCGCCACCAAAACTTTTACGTTCTGCCGACGGCCCGGAAATGAGCTCATTGGCCGACGTGCTCGAATGGTTTCTCAATTTCGATGAGCGAACCGCCAGATTGCGTCATCCTTACGCGGAGGAGCTTTTCCAATGGAAGCAGATTCATGATAAAAACATCGGTGTTGCCGTTTACCCTTTCGAAAACGCTGAAGCCCGTTTCGCCGTCGGAGTATTTCAAGCATTGGGTGAAAACAACACCGAAGCACTTCTAAACGGTTGGATCAGCGACATTCTCAACGCCCTTAGTGAATCGAAACAGACGAAGACTGAACTGACGGAAACCTACGGTCTCGATGCAATACCCGAAGATTTGGCGATCGCGAAATCTGAAAAGCTAACGACGAACGCAGAGAAAAAGTTGTACCTCACGAGTTGCTGGATCGAGGTTCTTTGCACCGCTGAAGCTCGGTTTCTCGGTTGGGTTTACCAAGAGTTGTACGGGAAGCCCTTTGAACCTGCGAGTTAGATCGAAATTACCTAAAAGCCTGACACTGGCGCATATCGCCGGATTGCATTCCTTTAGCAAACCACTGCATGCGCTGCTGTGCCGAGCCGTGCGTAAATGATTCCGGAACGACATAACCCTGCATTCGTTTCTGGATCTGGTCGTCTCCGACGGCTGCTGCTGCGCGGATGGCTTCTTCAGCATCACCCGCCTCAACCAATCCTTTCTTTTGAGCTTAGTTAGCCCAAACGCCCGCATAACAATCAGCCTGCAGCTCAAGCGCGATAGATAATTGATTATTTTGTCCCTGGCTCTGTACCTGCCCCATCGTGCCCAAAAGATTCTGCACGTGATGGCCGACCTCGTGCGCGATCACGTACGCCTGAGCAAAATCTCCGGGCGCCTTGAATTCTGATTGAAGTTCACGGAAGAAATTGAAGTCGAGGTACAGATTGTAATCACCCGGGCAGTAAAATGGCCCTGTCGCTGCGCTGGCATAGCCGCAGGCCGATGAGACCTGCCCTTCAAACAGAACCAATTTAGGCGCCCGATAGCGGGTTCGAGCCTGCTGCGGCAGGACCTGGTTCCAAACATCTTCGATGCTGCCCATCACGGCGCCGACAAACTGACGATTCTCATCCATCGTTTGGTTTGCCGAACTGTTCGAGGCATAGGGCTGTTCGGCCTCGGAACCGGTCGGTAAATTTTGCAGCAGTTGCTGAGGGTCGCCACCGCATAAGAGTACTGCGATCACAAGTATTATAACTCCGATCCCCCCGCCGCCGATCGCCAATCCGGTCCCGGACATTCCGCGCCTGTCTTCAATATTGTCACTCTGTCTTTGGTCTCGCCAACGCATATTCTTTGTTTAATTTTACGATGAAATCAAAATTGTCACTGGATTGTACCATTTTTCGAAAATAATCTACCCCGCGCCCGCGAATGGTTCAGGTTGAAAATCCACTTATGAGGGGATGAGTATATTGTGCAGTTGGTTCCGCAAAATCTTGACAGATGTAGAGTTAGAGGATTATGATTGTCGAAAGTCGAGTTGCGGTTTTTTTTCATGTTTCCGTACAAATAGGAGGAAGTAATGATCAAACTGGACATCGTCAACCAAGTGGCTGACAAGACCGGAGTTCCTAAGCAAAAGGCTGAGCAGGTTGTCGATTCGCTATTCAGTGCTATGAAGGACGCCCTCGCATTGGGTAAACGCATTGAACTTCGCGGCTTCGGTGTTTTTGTTGTTAAGCCCCGTAAGCGCGGAGTAGGAAGAAATCCGCGGACGGGCAAGGAAGTTCCGATTCCAGCCGGAAAGACGATCCGATTCAAGCCCGGTAAAGACCTATCGGCAAGAGCCGTTAAGAAATAGACCCCTCACTTTTTAGACGTAAATCGTAAATCGCAGGGTGTCAAAGCCTCGCTTGTGATTTACGATTTATTAATTGGCGTTGCCAATGACCGAACCTGATCAATTCTCACAACATTACGGAGCCAAAAGAACGGCAATGCGGCCTATGGCGCGAGCATGGCTGGTGCATATAGCGTTGCTGCTGATCACGCTTTGCACCGCAACGATCGCAGGTGTACTTTACCCATTCGGCGTTATCGACACATTCCCAACCGCCGATCCACAAACATGGGACGAGATAGCTCGGTTTATACTTTCGATCCCTGTCCGGTATGTTGGATTCATCGGCAGTGTGATCGCCGAACTCTCGAATAACCCAGAACTACTAAAATATGGCCTGAGTTTTTCGCTTTCACTTCTGTTTATTCTTATATCGCACGAGATGGGGCATTACGTTGCGTGTCGAATTTACGGCGTTGATGCGACGCTGCCGTACTTCATCCCGACGCCGCCGCTGATCGGTCCTGCCGGAACGTTCGGAGCGTTCATAAAGATATTGTCGCCAATGCCTTCGAGGCGGGCGGTATTTGATATCGGAGTCGCCGGCCCGATCGCTGGGTTTATTGCGCAGATACCGATCGCAATTCTTGGCGTCGCGTCCATGCAGACAGCGACACCGCAACAGATGTCCGGTTTGGATATGACCCTGGTATTCGCGGACCCGCTTTTAATGAAGTTTGTCGCCGCCCTCTTTGGAATTGACCTTGCGTTCGGCATAGGAAACCCGTTTTACTTCGCCGCGTGGGTCGGATTGCTGGTAACGGCCCTCAACCTGATCCCATCCGGCCAGCTGGACGGCGGTCATGCGATCTACGCCGTGTTTGGAGAGAATTTTCACCGTTGGACTGGGAGGATCGCATTTGTGGTAATGGCGTCGATCTCGATCGTGGGGTGGATATATTACAACAGTCCGAGTGGGTTCTTAATTGCAGTGATTCTTGCGGTTATGATGCGAGTCGGGCACCCGCAGCCTTACGATCTAACGCCACTCGACGCAAAGAGAAAGGTCATCGCGGTTCTGACATTTGTGATCTTTTTGCTTTGCTTTGTGCCGTTTCCGCTTCAGATCAACTAGGTTTATTGCTTAAATTATCTGTTCCGGCAGTAACCCCTTTATTTCCTTGACCATATTCTGTACTTCTTCCTGGCCATCGAGTGCGATCATAAAGAAATCGTAGCTTGTCTTGAAGCAGACCATTCCGTTGCCGAAAAACCATACACCTTCGAGGAGAGGATTTCCGCCCAATATCCAATCGATCGGCGCTCCCGTAATAGTTTTTGGGTTCACGATGTTCGTCATCATCACAGCGCCCGACGCGAATGAAAATGCACCCAAAAGCGGGGCGCCGATGCGTCTTGCTATGTCACGCTCAAACTTTAACCGTTCAACAGCGGCCTCGCTGAGGTCGCCATTTTCTATAAGCAATTCCTGCGCTTTAAGATAACCGTTGAATTGCTCACCGAGCTTTTTCACCGACCAAGCCGGCAGCGCCGAATTGAACAGCCAGTGCGAACTTATTCCGGTGAATACAGCGCCAAGCCCGGCCCCGATCGCCATCGAAACACCTGTGGTGGCTGCCTGCAACGGTTTCTCCTGGATCCATCCAGACGTTTTCGAAAGGGTTTTCCACGTCGAATCGATCGTCCGCGTCCAACTAGCGCCAAGGTTGAATGCTTTCGAAACACGTTTGGCATTCTTGTCGACCGCCACACGAGCCTCGTCAAGAATCTCGCCGGTTTTTTGGCCCGCTAAATTCAATGCCTCGCCGGCTGCTTTTCCAGCTTCCTTAATAACATCACCGGCCTTTTCACCGGCTTCTTCGGCCGCATCGCGAATTGGCTCGGACGCTTCCCAGGCCTTTTTGGCGGTTTGTTCAGCAGTTTTGATCGTGGCTTCTGCGGCCTTCACTGCCTGTTTACCCACCTCACTTTTTTCGGCTTCCGCCTTGATAATTTCGGCGCCTTTCTGAGCGGTTTCTGCGACCACACGAGCCCCTTCCTCGAACTTGTCCTTTAGACCGAGTTGCTTGTCGATCTCTTCAAACTTGTCCTTTGCTTCACGTTGCCATTTTTCGAAACGGTCTTTGTAATCACTCATAGCAATGTCCTCAAATGCAACTCCTGCCCCAAGATACGCCAACGGACGCAGGAATGTTCGTTTAGATGCAGGAAATGTGTTCCGGCTTTGTATCATTATAACGCATCGAAATGGCTGCGGTTTCGTGTTTTTTTCGAGAAGATCTGGCTTCCAACTGATTTCCCGTTTGTAAGCGATGGGCCATCGAGATCTCGCTGAGATTTTTGCGTACCTGTCCGCCCAATGATATTCTGTTGGTTTATGCCATTGGTGAAATGTCCGCGATGCGGCAGGCCAACAGAGTATACGGGTAATCAATTCAGGCCGTTCTGTTCGGAGCGTTGTAAACTTCTGGACTTTGGCGCCTGGGCCGACGAGCGTTACGCGCTACCCGCCGAACCATCGGGGATAAGCGACGAACAGCTGGAAAAGGTACGGGATGCGTTGGACGACAAGGAAGCTCTATGAATTTGATCATGTTGGATCTCGGATCGTCCCAGATCGTCGTCGGTATCGTCGTTTTTTTGGCGATCGCGCTTCTCACCTATGTTTCACTCAAGATTCTGACGCGGACCGCTAAAACGGCTGGTCGTGTCTTTGTAGTATTCTTTGTATTAGTTGCCGCAGTGGCCGGAACCGCTGCATTTTACTGGTTCGGACCCGGCAACTCGACATCCACAAAACTTCCGTCTGTAAGAAAGCGATAAGCTCACCGCCGAACAAACGGATAAATTCCTAATCCTAAATGCCTCAATCCGAGAGTAAATCTACGGCCGGTTTTTTCAAACGGTATCGCGGTCTCCCGGGCAACGTACTTGCGTTGAGTGCCGTAAGTCTTCTAAACGATACTTCAAGCGATATTATCTATCCTCTACTGCCGGCATTCCTCGCCCTGACGCTTGGTGCAACACCCTTCGCGATCGGTCTTATCGAGGGACTTTCGGAATCGGTCGCGAGTATTTTAAAGCTATTCTCCGGTTATTTGAGCGATAAATTCGACCAGCGAAAGTTCCCGGTCTTTCTCGGGTATTCACTTGCCGCGCTTATGCGGCCCATGCTTGCTTTTGTTACGAGTTGGCCTCAGGTACTCCTCGTCCGCATGACCGACCGCGTTGGCAAGGGGATTCGAGGCGCGCCTCGTGACGCCTTGATCGCTGCGGATGTTCCACCTGAAAAGCGCGGCCTAGCGTTCGGCTTCAACAGGTCAGCCGATCACCTCGGCGCCGTAATTGGTCCGGTCGTCGCATATTTCCTTCTTTCGGCGATTGCTTCGGACCTCGCGAATCCGACAGCACTTGAGTACCAGCAGGTGTTTCTCTTTGCTTCAATTCCAGTGGTCATCGGATTATTCGTGATCGTTTTTTTCGTTAAGGACGAGCGACGCCCTTATGCGGACGAAGTAGAGAAAATGCCGATCAAGTTCTCGCTGAATGTATTTGACGGCAGTTTCAAACGCTTTCTGGTCGTAATAGCATTCTTTACCCTTTCAAATTCGACCGATGCATTTCTATTGCTGCGTGCTCAGCAAGCGGGGATCGCCCCGGCCGTGCTTCCACTCCTGTGGATGGCGCTGCACTTCAGCAAGGTGTTCAGCTCCCTGATCGCTGGCAATCTGTCGGATACGCTCGGGCGGAAAAAGATCATTTTCACGGGTTGGGTCGTCTACGCGCTTGTGTACGCCGGATTCGCATTTGTAGCGGAGGCCTGGCAGGCTTGGGCGCTGTTTATTATTTACGGAACGTACTTCGGTATGACTGAAGGCGTCGAGAAAGCCTTCGTGGCCGATATGGTCGACAAAGAAAAACGGGGAACCGCGTTCGGGTTTTACAACCTTGCGTATGGGATCACGGTTTTCCCCGCATCCTTATTATTCGGATTGATGTGGACAGCCTTTGGGGCAGAAGCGGCATTTTTGACCAGCGCAGTGATTTCGGTGGCGGCGGCGATGTTTCTCATGACGATCAATTCTGGATTCGTAAACATAGATAATGGGCGGGCCACTTAGGACCCGCCCATAATTGCGATTACGCAGGAGTCAGTCGTTAATTTGAAGCGATCCCAGCATACGACGAAATGCCGCGCCGTAAATGTTCGCTTCATTCCCTGGGACAACCGTATCGACGTAGAACAGATCACCGGAACGTAGCTGAGTAATATAGACAGTCACTATCTCGTTCTCGCCTGAAACGGGTGACCGGCCGGACAATACAGTTGAATACGCTTGTCTCCCCGCGATAGTCCCGCGTGAAAATCCACTCCGTTGGCGGAGGTAGCTATTGCCTTGCAGAATGCCCTGAACGTAATCCTCGGCACCCTGCTGTAGATTGGCGGAACGTGGACGAAAGACACCAAGCATCGCACCGTGGGTGATGCCTTGGTCGCCATATCCGCCTTCCGGCGCGAAAGTCACGCCGCCCTGCGCGGCGAAGTCTCTCCAGTTTGTCGGCACGCTAACGCGGACAGCATTTCCGCTGTTGTACGTTCGATATCTCGTGGCAGGCCGTGGAACGTTCCGAGTATATCTACCGCCGGCGGTCGGGTTCTGTGCAGGTCCTTGCCCAGCCTTGTGCTCCTTTTCGATCTCTTCCATCGACCGCGCGCGAGGCATGCTCCGGAGCCTTTCCTGGACCCGTGAAAATTCTTGCGTGATCTTTATAGGATTGGACGACACGCGAAGCAGTCCGGCCTCGCGGTTGATGTCGTTATAGCGATTGCCCGGATCGGGGTGGCTGCTCAACCATTCGGGCGCCCTTCCTCCGCCGCTCTGCTCTGAGATCGTGCGGAACATGTTCGCAAGGTCGCGCGGATCGTAACCAGCATCAGCCATGATTTGTGCTCCAAGGACGTCGGCCTGTTTCTCATAATCACGGCTGTAACGGAGGAAATATCCGGCAGCGAATATCTGGCCCAGCTGCGCACCGGTCTGACCGCCGAGGATCGCACCGCCAAGTATTGCCCCGATGCCAAGGATCTGGTTCAGCGGGTTGTTTAATTTGGTCTGTTGCGCGGTCGCGTGCCGCAAGGCAACATGGCTTATCTCGTGGGCCATGACGCCTGCCATTTCACCTTCATTCTTGGCAGCCTCGATCATTCCGCGGTTTACATACATCGGCCCGCCGGGCAAAGCGAATGCATTGATGTCGCGTGCGTTTACTACCTTAAAGGAATAATCAAACGCGGGCTGCTGGAATTGGGATGGGATAGAGCTAACAAGCCGCTCACCGACACCCTCAACATACCGCTCCGCCATCCCATCATTCAATATTGGAAATTGTTTCTCGACTTCGACAGAAGCCTCACGACCGATCTTTACGTCGTCCTGAACCTTATATTTGTTCTTCGGCATATTCACGCGGGTCTGGCCCATGGCGGCCAAAGGCAGCACCGTAAGCGTCCAGACGAGCATTCCTGCCGCTATACCTCTATTAAGAATCTTCTTTTTCATTAAACCCTCCTAGTTCGAATATATTAAGCCAAAAATTGACAAACAATCAAAACTCCACTGATTTCGACCGGGTTTTGGATGAATACGAGTATTCGCCTCGTTCGCCGCAATCATCGTATGAGGCGGCTCTTGGGGGTCACATCAATTCTTAATGAGACTTCGTTTTTATGCGTAGCGGAAGGGCGAGAAAACGCAGGCAACTTATCGAATTTGCGTTAAGCATCGGTCAAAGCGATGGAACTGTATATCGACTTATCAATGTGTTAATTCAATGTTAACAGAATGTTAACAGCTGTTTTTGTCGGATTGGAGTGAATATTGAAATAAGTATAATTTACGCTCACGCGCAAACAAACATGAACGCGGAGTAGCTATGGAAATGAAATCAAAACTAATTGGTTTGGCAATGTTGATCGCAGTGGCGATCGGGATCGGGTGCAGCGGGCAAAAATTGGGTACAGAAAACGCAGGGTCAGCGGATACTGGCTCGACCATGCGGCTTCAAGGTGTTGGGGCAACATTCCCTAAGCCGATATACGAAAAGTGGGTTAGCGAGTTTGGCAAAGCATATCCCAATTATCTTATCGATTACACCGCAAACGGCTCCGGAGCCGGCCAGAAAGCGGTCCTGGCAGGCACTGCCGATTTTGGGGCATCCGACGATCCGATGAGTGATGAAGATCTCAAGAGTGCGAAAGGGGAGATCATTCACATCCCCACGGTCCTGGGTGCCGTGGTTCTAACCTATAATCTGGCTGATATAAAGGAGCCGTTGAAACTGCCCGGACAAACGATCGCTGAGATCTATTTGGGCACGATCAAAAAGTGGAACGATCCAAAGATCAAAGCTGATAATCCAAACGCAGCATTGCCGGACGCCGATATATTGCCGGTCTACCGGGCAGATTCCAGCGGCACCTCAGCCGTGTTCACCGATTTTCTGAGCAAAACGGTACCCGAATGGAAAGAAAAAGTTGGGACCAATAAGCAGCCGAGCTGGGTGACCGGGGTCGGAGTCGGGGCCAAGGGCAATGACGGCGTTATGGGTCAAGTCAAGCAGACGCCGAACTCCATCGGATATGTTGAGCTTACCTTTGCCAAGGCCAACAACCTCCCGACAGTTCTAGTCAAAAACAAGACGGGACGATTCGTGGGTGCATCGCTCGATTCAGTTTCGGCGGCTGCCGCAAGCTCTGTGGGCTCGATGCCCGACGATCTTCGAGTTCAGATAACGAATGCCGACGGTGAAGGCGCATATCCCATCGCTAGCTACACCTATATTCTTGTTTACAAGGATCAGGCCGATGCACGAAAAGGGAAGGCGATAGCTGATTTCCTGTGGTGGGCGATCCACGACGGCGAGAAATTTGCAAAGGATCTTCATTACGCTTCTTTGCCGGCAGATGTAGTTAACAAGGTCGAAGTAAAGATCAATTCGTTATCGAGCGGCGGAAAAGCCTTAAGACAATAATTTCTGGATAAAATCGGACGCGATGTCACAGACCGGAACAACAGGGGACAAAATATTTCGATCGATTCTGCTTTTAGCGGCTACGTCGATCCTAGTCATTGTTGCGGCAATGCTCGTAATGATGCTGCAGAATTCGCTGCCGACCCTCGAAAGATTCGGATTCGGGTTTCTTGTTGGATTCGAATGGAAGCCAGCACAGGAGGAATTTGGTGCACTGCCGTTCATTTACGGGACCGTTGTCTCGTCATTGATCGCCGTTGTTATTTCGGTGCCGCTATCGCTTGGGATCGCGATTTTTCTTGTTGAACAGGCGCCTAAGAGTATCGCCCGACCGATCGCGTTTTTGGTCGAGCTCCTTGCCGCAATACCGTCGGTCGTGTATGGCCTTTGGGGCATTTTTGTCCTTGCCCCGTTCATCCGCGATTACCTGGGAGCCTTCCTTCAAGAATACTTGGGCTGGGTATTCCTTTTTCAAGGAAGACTAACCGGTATAGGAATGCTAACGGCGGGAATCATTCTAGCCCTTATGATCACACCGATCGTAACGGCGGTCGTACGTGAAGTTCTCGAGGCGGTTCCACCGGCGCAGCGTGAGGCAGCACTTGCGGTTGGCGCAACGCAATGGGAGACCACGCGCATCGTGCTCGGTAACGCAGCCTCCGGTATTGCGGGAGCCGTTGTATTAGGGCTTGGCCGAGCGATCGGAGAAACGATGGCAGTAACGATGGTGATTGGGAATTCCCCGCAAATATCGTCATCGCTTTTTGAGCCTGCGAACACGATAGCATCACTGTTAGCAGCTAATTTTGCAGAAGCTACGGATAAGCTGTATTTGAGTGCACTGATTGAGATCGGCCTCGTCTTGTTTCTTGTAACATTCACAGTAAATGCGTTCGCAAAGCTGCTCATTATGAGCGTTGCCAGAGGAAATGGAAGCACAAAACACTTTTAACGAGCTTGGGAAACCGGCCGACCGACATGTCTCGAGCCACAGGCGACGCACGATCTTAAGCGGAGTAATGACGACGCTAACCGCCGCGTGTGCCGTATTTGCGATAGCAATTCTTGTGATCATACTTTCATATATAGCGGTTCGGGGAGTCTCATCCCTGAGCTTGCAATTTTTGATCGACACGCCGAAACCGGTTGGCGAGGGCGGCGGTATCGGTAACGCTATCGTCGGTTCGGCAATGATGACGGGGCTTGCCTCGCTGATAGGACTGCCGATCGGCGTTGCGGCGGGCGTTTATCTTTCGGAGTTTGGCAAGGGGTGGTATGGTTCGGTTGTCCGGTTCGTGGCCGATACTCTGACCGGCGTCCCGTCGATAATTGTCGGGATCTTTGTCTATACGCTAGTCGTGCTCCCGATGGGTCGTCAGTCTGGCTTGGCGGGCGGCATCGCGCTCGCAATAATTATGATCCCTATCGTCGCGCGGACGACCGAGGAGATGATAAAACTCGTGCCGAACTCTACGCGCGAAGGTGGTTTGGCGCTCGGCGCTTCACAGTGGCGAGTTACGTGGAATATCGTATTACCGGCCGCATCGGCCGGTGTCGCGACCGGAGCGATGCTGGCGATCGCGAGGGTCACAGGTGAAACAGCGCCTTTGATCTTCACGGCATTAAATAGCCGTTTCTATAATTTCTTCTTGGATCAGCCAATGTCATCGCTGACGGTGCAGATATACAATTACGCAACGGGCCCGTTTGAAGTTGAGCACGCAATGGCCTGGGCCGCGACCCTGATCCTGGTCGCACTGATTCTATTGATCAACATTGTGGTACGGCTCCTGACGCGCAAGAGGTATTGAGATGGATGGATCGAAGAACCTTGTCAAAATGCATAATAAGCTAAGCGTTGCAGACTTGAATTTTTTTTACGGAAAGGCCCAGGCCCTTTACGATATATCGCTCGAAATACCGGAGCGCCAGGTTGTGGCGTGCATTGGCCCTTCCGGCTGCGGAAAATCAACATTTCTCCGGACTCTGAACCGGATGAACGATACGATCTCGATCGCTAGGGTTGACGGCAAGGTAATTATTGACGGGCAGAACATCTATGCGCCGGGCACCGATGTGGTTGCACTACGCCGAAAGGTGGGCATGGTTTTTCAAAAATCCAATCCGTTTCCGAAATCGATCTTCGAGAATGTTGCTTACGGCATAAGAATAAACCGAATTCATACCGGTAAGGCGGATCTGCGTGACCGTGTCGAAAAAGCGCTTCGCGATTCCGCACTTTGGGACGAGGTCAAGGATCGCCTGAATACTTCGGCATTCGGCCTGTCGGGCGGTCAACAGCAGCGGTTATGCATTGCCCGGGCTCTTGCAGTTCGGCCGGAAGTCATTCTTATGGATGAGCCGGCATCAGCTCTTGACCCGATAGCCACGCAAAAGATCGAAGAACTGGTCGTGGAATTGAAAAAGGATTACACGATCGTGATCGTAACTCACAATATGCAGCAGGCGGCCCGAGTATCCGATAGCACCGCGTTTTTTATGCTCGGAAAACTCGTTGAGTTCAATTCAACGCAAAAAATGTTCACAAACCCCGATGAACGACTAACCGAGGACTACATTACCGGCCGATTCGGGTGAAACCAGTCGGGATGCTATAATAGTCGTTTTTAGAAACGGCCTGAAAGCGCACTATGACGTACGACCACAGAATCATTGATCAACAGCTAAACGTCCTTCGAGACAAGATATTGCTCCTTGGCGGCGCGACCGAGACTGCGGTTCATCGTGCTATGCAGTCCCTTACCACTCGTGACAGTGAACTTGCGCAGCGCGTACTTGATGACGACAAGGTCATCGATCAGATGGAACTCGAGATCGACCGTATGAGCATCGAGATCCTGGCGCTTCAACAACCCGCGGCTCACGACCTTCGTTTCGTTATATCAGTGGCCAAGATCACCCCGATTCTTGAGCGCATAGCGGATCATGCCAGCAGCATTGCCGAGGCGGCGATCATTCTGAACAATGAACCCCAGGTGAAAGACTATGTTCAGTTTCCGATTATGGCCGATACAGCCGCCGAAATGCTTCGTATCGCTTTGGATGCATTTACCTCAGAAGACGCGGTTGTTTCGCGCGAGGTCATATTGCGGGATAAAGAGATCGATGAATGCTATAAGATCGTTTTCAATAGTCTGCTGGAATTGATGATCGAAAACCCGTCATCAACGCCGAGTGCCGCACGGCTTCTTTTCGTAGCGAAAAACCTCGAACGGATCGGTGATTATGTTAAGGACATCTGCGAATTGAACGTTTACTTGCGTGAGGCCGCGTTTATTAAGCACAGCCCGAAATTTTGATGCCGTCTCGACCTTGGCGCGGTGGCAAAATACCAAACTCCCGTTTCCTCGATAGACACTCTGAAAGGCTTCGTTTATATTTAGTTAACACTTTCGTAACACGATTCCGGAGAGATCCAAATGGCATTTAGCTTGCTTCCCCGCGAAGACGAGTACTTCGTCTTTTTTTCACAGATGACATCAAAGATCGAAGAGGCGGCCAAGATCATGGTTGAAATGGTCAACAGCAAAAGCCGCGATCTCGCCGAATATACGACTCGGATAAAGGATGTAGAACACTCATGCGATGAATTGATGCATGGTATTACGACGAAACTGAATAAGTCATTCATCACACCGTTCGACCGCGAAGATATTTACACCCTTTCCGTTGCTCTGGATGATATCTGTGATTTCATCGACGCCGGTGCACGCGCGATGGTGATGTACGATATTCGTCAAACCAACGAACACATAAAGCATTTTGCCAGAATAATGCACGACCTTTCGTGGCAGATCCACGCGGCCGTTTCGATTCTCAATAAGCCGAACGGAATAAGCAAGCACTTTGTTGAGATCCACCGGCTGGAAAACGAGGCGGATGATGTCTATTTTGCGGCGATCCGCGAGCTTTTTAAAAATTCGTCCGACCCGATCGAAGTGATCAAGTTCAAAGAGATCTACGAGATACTTGAAGCTGCGACCGATCGTTGTGAAAGTGTCGCGAATATAATCGAGAGCATTGTCTTAAAGCATAGTTAAGTGCCCGGACCTAGAGTCAGTCGACCCAATGGAAGGACAAACTTTAGCCGTTACCCTTGTCGTTTTTATAATCTTTGTAGCACTTGTTTTTGATT
>JBAUGL010000158.1:0-19712 GCA_049679665.1 Pyrinomonadaceae bacterium
CTGCGTTAGTTCGGGTGGCAGCTGCTTGTCGACCTTTGGCCGATCCTTCAAGTTGGCAACTTCCCAAAGCGTCATAAATATCGTTCTCGTAATTTTTTCCATCTTGGCGTAATCGATCTTGTCCGGGTGGTCGCTGGCCTGATGATAATCTTCATGTACGCCGGTGAACCAAAACGCGATCGGAATACCGTTTACAGCATAATTGAAATGGTCCGAGCGATAAAAGAATCGGTTCGGGTCCTTTGGGTCGTCGTACTTGTAGTTGTAATCCAACTTTAAATATGCGTTATTGGTGGCTTTTGTAACTGCCCCAAGCGCCGAACTCATCATATCAGCGCCGATCACATATACCTCATGATCGCCAGTGAGCTCTTTGTTTTTCGGATTCGAGTCATCGGGGCTCTTGCTCCGGCCGATCATATCGATATTGAGCTGGGCGACTATATTCTTTATGTCCACGGTCGGAAATTTGTTGAAATAAGCGCTACCCCAAAGACCTTTTTCCTCGCCCGCGTGCCAAACAAAAAGAACGGATCGATCTGGACGCTTTTTTGCCTTCGCGAGCGCTTCTGCGATAGCAAGCACGGCAACCGTGCCGGATCCGTCGTCATCGGCGCCATTCCAAATCTTGTCCTCTCCGGGCGCATTTGCGCGAACACCGTCGTGGTCGTAATGGGCCCCGATAGCAACAAATTCATTCTTCAACACGGGATGCGAGCCCTCCCAGATGGCAGCCACGTTTTGTGTCCATTTTATCTCCGATTCGGAGACCGCGTTCATCGTGACGGCCTTTCGGATATCGAACGGTGCGGCCGCTTTTTTGTCTCCGGATTCGCCGGCGAATATTGCATCACCCACCTTTTCCGAGGCTAGGAATACAGGAAAATTGTCGCTGTTGGAACGGTTTTCCCGAAGTTTCTCGGGGTAAGAATTACCGCGTGAAAGGAAGTTCGCCAGTTGGGGCCATGCAGTGGTGATCTGCGGCGACGCAACCAAGATGATACCGGCAGCACCCTTGGACTTTGCGTTGGTTACAGCGTCGGCCCAATCGGTGCCGCGCGTTCCGGTTAGATCGGCCGGCGTAAGGCCTGCGGGTAAACTCGTAAGTCGGTTCTGATTGGGGAACCCGTCGCTGTAGAGTACGACAACCTTGTCTTTAATGTCCACGCCCTGCATGGCGTCGATGTTCTTCGACTTGATCATCCAGCCATGTCCCGCGAATACGACCTGTTTATCGGAAACGGTTCCATTGCCGGAGATCCGATAAAAATCTTCATTGAGGGCATAAGATCGCCCCCCGAAACTTAATTTCGTCTTTGCGGGATCAAGACTTTCGTTCTTGATAGCGATCTTCTGGAAAAAAGTACCGTTGTTACCGGCGGGCTTGAATCCCCATTTCCAGAGCTGCATTTTAAGGAACTCGGCTGTGACGTCAAGTCCCTGGGAAGGGGTGTCACGTCCGCCCATCGCGTCGGAGGCGACGAAATAGAGATATTGCTTGAGCTGCTCAGCCGTGATGGCGGCCGCCATCTTCTTCTCCGAAGAGCTAATCTTTACCGACGCTTGTCCGAACGCCGCAACCGGCAAAAGCAGGGTAAATATAAAAAGGAATGCGAATAGTTGTTTTTTCATTGGGTTTTCCGAAGTGTTCAAGTGTTCAAGTGTTCAATTTGTTCAAGTGTTCAATTTGTTCAATCTGGTCATCAGGTTCTAAAATCCGCGCAAAGAGACCTGAATTCAATGCGATACTCTCGTCGCAGGCCGATTGTTCGATTGATCTCACCGGGCAGATATGCCGTGATTATTTACGCTCGGTCGAGCGGATTTGTTTCGTACGGACTCCCGATAATCGAGATCTTATTCGCGTTGGCGAGATCGAGCATTTGTTCACGGTCGAAGATTAGGGTTTTTCCGGCGGTCACGGAAAGACACGTGGCGCCGGCACGGATCATATTTTCGATCGTCGGGACACCGACGACTGGTACGTCGAAACGCATATCCTGATCCGGCTTTGCCACCTTAACGACGGTTAGTTTGCCGTTTGCGAGCGTCCCGGCTCGTTTAATGGTTTCGTCGGTACCTTCCATCGCCTCGATAGCGACACAAGCACTGGCGCGAACTACGATCGTTTGACCAAGGTCGAGCCGTGCTATCTCACGTGCAATCCGGAGCCCGTAAGCGATGTTGTTGGATTCGATCGCATTTGGTTTGCGCTTGCTGATGACGCCTTCGGGGGCAAGCTGATCCGGAATAAGAAATGTGGAATCAATTAGTTCGATGCCTTCTTTTGCCATTTCCGCCGCAACTCCGCCTATCAAAGCATCTGTATTTCGGCGCGGCAGGTTCCAAAGCATTTTCAGCATTCGGACGTCGGGGATCGAACCGGAGAATATTTGAACGTGCCTGACCTGTCCAGCCATCATCGCTTTGGTGACGCCTTCTTTCTTGAAGAACGAGATCATCTTGCCAAGCTGGCCGATCCCGATCCAAACGACATTGTCAGCAAACTCTTCGATTCGTCGATCGGTTTCCTCTTTGATCGCCACAACCGCGAGCGAGACACCATTTTTGCGCGCGCCTGCGGCAACGAGGAAAGGGAATTGGCCGTTGCCGGCGATCAAACCGAATTTCATAGTGCTCGAGGTAGTTTTTAGTCGCTGAAGGGTTGAATCTCACCGGGTTTTCGAAGCATCTTGTTGACCTCGTCGAGGTGCAGTTCTTCAAGGAGGATCATTTCCCGAGCATATTCCTCAAGCGATACCGATCGCCCTTCGGCTACTTTGAGGAGTTCGTAGTAGGCTGCGAGCGTTGAGCTTTCCTGTTCAAGACTCTCTCGCAAAATGTCGCCGATGTCGTGCTTGTGGGTTTCAAGCAAAGGCCCGATCGTTAAACTCGGATGTCCGCCCAGCATCGTTACATACTCGCCGGCCTTTTTTGCATGAACGAGGCTTTCGTCGGCATTGCCACCCAGCCACGAGACGATCGGGATACGATTGTAGCCGAACACCATCAACGAATAGTGGGTGTACCGCACAACACCGGCCAACTCCAATTCCATGATCTTGTTCAGTATTTCGATAGCTTGTAGCTTTTCAGTTTCGTTCATATTTTTGAATGATGCCTAGTTCCTCAATACGGCCCGCGAATATGCAAGATCGTGACGACATTGCCATTTACATTGAATATCACGGAGTATCGTCCGATTATCAATTGTCTCGCCTCAACGTCGTACTCATCATTTTCTGGTGCAATTGGCTGCCCGAGCGGAAAAGAGCCCAACCGCTTCGTGATCGATTCGCGAAAATCAAAGTACCAATCAGCGGCTTCTTCGGTTCCCCATTTTTCACAACCCCACTCGAAAGAAGTGTCGAGATCCGCGATAGCTTCCTTTGAAAATTCAAGTTGGTAAGTCTTCATTGTTTAGAGGGGATATTGTGTTTCCTCTCTAACTCACGAAACACCTCGTCAGCGGGTTTTGTTCTCCCGGCTTTCATGTCCTCGATGCCGCGTTTTACACTTGCGATCATATCCCTGCGATCTTTGTCGCGCAGATAATCCTCGTAGCTGTCAGGATCGAGAACAACCGCGGCCGCTTTACCATTCACAGTCAGCACGATCGGCTGTCCCGTTTTTTTTATCTGTTTGATAAATTTCGAAGAGTCTCTCTTAAAAACACTAAGGCTTTGAATGTCGCGGGTGAGTTTCATGCAAGTATCGTAACACAGTTTGTCAAATTTAGTGCGAATTTAGCAACCATCACCTCTCCTGCTGCCGAATAACCTTCGGGCCGTTGACCCATGGCCTCCCACAATTCTTCCATCAACTCGATTCTCTGTGCTGGATTCATATCTTCGATGGCTGGTATTGTTTGAACAGTTATTGAGAATTATAGCTCAATAGGCTCGGATACTCAGCTTATTCAGCCTGTTCTCGCGCGTGATATGAGCTGCGCGTGAGGGGCGATGATTCGACGTGTTTGAAGCCCATTGATTCGCCGATATTTTTCCATTCGGTGAATTCACCTGGAGTAACGTAGCGTTCGACCGGGAGGCGACGTTCGTACGGCTGCAGGTATTGGCCGATGGTCATAATATCGCAGGAAACGGAGCGAAGGTCTCGCATTAGATCGACGACCTCTTCGAAAGTCTCGCCCAATCCGGCCATAATTCCGCTTTTCGTTTTCATCGAAGGCTGCTGCGTGTCGCGCCAATGGGCGGAGCGTTCGAGCAGTTCGAGCGTCTGCGTATATTTCGCGTCCGGACGAACCCGGCGATAGAGGCGTGCAATCGTTTCGGTGTTGTGGTTCAAAACGTCGGGCCGGGCATTCAGGACGTTGTTCAGTGCGTCTTCGTCGCCGTTGAAATCGGGGATAAGAACCTCGACCTTACAAGAGGGATTCATTTCGCGAACCCGACGGATGGTTTCGGCCCAATGCATCGATCCGCCGTCGGAGAGGTCGTCGCGGTTTACCGATGTAATGACGGCGTGCGCGAGATCGAGATGTTTGATGGCTTCGGCGACGTGCGTCGGTTCGAGCGGATCGAGATCCATCGGCTTGCCTTTATTGACAGCGCAAAAGCCGCAATGGCGGGTGCAGGTGTCGCCGCCCAGCATAAACGTCGCGGTCTTATCGGTCCAACACTCGAAGATGTTCGGACAGCGAGCTTCTTGACAGACCGTATGAAGATTTAGGCCTTCGATCAGACTGAGAACCGCATTCTGATTCGCCGGATCGCCGAGCTTTATTCGGAGCCAATCAGGTTTTGGAAGGCGTTCCTTCTTTTTCTTTACAAATTTTTGAATTAGGATCGTTTCTTCGAGCATATCTTTTTCTGCAAGTATTATATCCCGAAGGCCCAAACTATGCACAGTAAAGCGCCTTTCGCTCAACAAGAAGTCGTTGTAGGGATTGCTCGCCTTGACACGGCGGGCGATGTTCAGCTAGGTTAAGTGTAGTAATCAAGAGTGGCGATTTAAGGTTAACTTGCTCCACTAAAAAAACTGCTAAAACGCTGCAAAGAGGATTTTCATTATGACTCGCGTGCTTTTTAGCACGGGAGTTTTTCTATTTGGAACCTGAGATGAGTGAACTTTCGATAAATACACAGCTTGTACACGCAGGTGAGCGAAGGGGCGCCCCTGAGGGGAAGCCAGTTGCGACGCCGATCTATGCCTCGGCGACGTACACGTACGATTCGATGGCCGAAGTCGATAAAGTTTTTGAAGGCGCCGGGGGCGATTACGTATATTCTCGCTATGGAAATCCAACTGTTGCTGCACTTGAATCGGCAATGGCCATTGCGGAGGGCGGAAAGTTCGCGGTCGCGTACGCATCCGGGATGGCTGCATTACATGCTACATTGATCGCATGCGAATTGTCGCCCGGCTCAGTAGTGCTTGCATCGAAGGACCTATACGGAGCGAGTTTTGACCTGCTTTACAAAGTTTTCGGTTCCTTTGGCGTAAAGACGCAAACTGCTGACTTCTCGGATCTAGAAGAACTTGCGACGAAGGTGGCAGACTTTAAGCCGCGAGTGCTTTTAGCGGAAACGATATCAAATCCGCTGTTAAAGGTTTGCGACATTCCGGCATGCGCTGCGATCGCTCACGAGGCACATGCACGGCTGGTAATCGACAATACTTTCGCCTCGCCCTTCCTGTGCAGACCGCTCGGCTTTGGTGCCGACCTCGTCGTACACAGTGCGACGAAGTATTTGAGCGGCCACGCCGATGCAATGGGCGGGATAGTGGTGTCGAACGAAGAATTCGACAAAGCTGCGCTTGTCGGCGCGATGAAGCTTGTCGGCGGTGTTTTGAGCGTTTGGGAAGCTCATCAGATCCTGCGCGGGATCAAGACGCTTGCACTGCGGCTTGAGAGGCAATGCGGAAACGCACAAATACTGGCGAAAAGATTGTCCGATCACCCGAAAGTAGGGCATGTGTTTAAACCGGGTTTCGGTGGGGACACGGAACTTGCGTGGAAGATACTTCGCGAGCCGTTTGCCGGCGCTCTGGTCACCATACGGCTGAAAGATGACACCCGCGAGGCCGCTTTTCGATTTATGGACGCGCTGAAGCTTTGTGTACGGGCAACGAGCCTTGGTGATATTTATACGCTCGTTTCGCATTCCGCATCGTCATCGCACAGGGAATTGTCGCCGAAAAAGCGTGCAGAAGTTGGGATCTCGGAAGGGCTGGTGCGGATCTCCGTTGGAATCGAGGATGTGGGTGACATTGTCGCCGACATCGAACAGGCTTTGGAAACAGAATGATACAAATCGATGAGGAACAAATTGAAGAGATCGAACTTCACGGCGAACGTGACCATCCTCACGAATGCGGTGGAATGTTGATCGGTCAGTTTCACGCCGACGGCACTAAGGTTGTGATCGAGATATTCCCGCTGGAGAATGCGCGGTTGGAAGAAGATCGGAACGACCGCATTCTGATCTTGCCGACGGACATTATGCGTGCGGAAAGGTACGCCCGTGACAATAAAATGGATGTTGTTGGGTACTATCATTCCCATCCGGACGACAAAGCCATTCCTTCGCAATACGATCTTGACCACGCCCTTCCAGTCTGGTCGTACGTGATCTTGTCTGTGATGGATGGAAAGGCGGCGGACGTCCGGTCGTGGGTGATGGAGAACGACCGTTCAAAATTTAATGAAGAGCCGATAAACAGGCAGGGCTGATAGAAAGGGAGCATTATGGCAATTACGATAGTTATACCGACACCGCTGCGGCAGTTTACCGGCGGGAATTCAGAGATCGAGGTTCAGGCGGCTACGGCTGGTGACGCATTGTTAGAGCTTACCGCGACACACACGGAACTTCGCAAGCATCTTTACAATGAGCAGGGCAATCTACGCAATTTTATCAATGTTTATATCGGTGATGAGGACATTCGGCACCTGGACGGACCAGCCTCGCCTGTGAAAGAAGGGGAGACGATAATGATCGTTCCGTCGATCGCAGGCGGAAATCATGCCGCGGAAACTGCTCAGCGCGAGTTGCCCGAATTGAACAGCGATGAATACGCCAGATATTCGAGGCACCTGATCTTACCTGAAGTGGGTCTTGAAGGTCAGAGGAAATTAAAGGCCGCACGGGTATTGATGATCGGGACGGGCGGACTCGGTTCACCGTTGGGGCTTTATTTGGCGTCGGCCGGAATAGGGACGCTCGGTATAGTCGATTTTGACGTGGTAGATACCTCAAACCTGCAGCGTCAGATCATTCATGGGACAAAGGATGTCGGGCGATCAAAGATCGCATCGGCGAAGGATCGGCTCGAAGACGTTAATCCGAATACGAAAGTGGAAGCATTCGAGACGCGTCTGACCAGCGAAAACGCCCTTGAACTTTTCAAGGACTTCGACGTGGTCGTCGACGGAACCGATAATTTCCCGACTCGATATTTGGTCAACGATGCCTGTGTATTGACGGGAAAGCCGAATGTTTATGGATCGATCTTTCGATTTGAAGGACAGGCGAGCGTGTTTTGGGCGGAAAAGGGCCCGTGTTATCGCTGCCTATATCCCGAACCGCCGCCGCCGGGACTAGTGCCGTCATGCGCCGAGGGCGGTGTGTTAGGCGTGCTGCCCGGAATCGTTGGCACGATCCAGGCGAATGAGGTCATAAAGGTAATTCTTGGCGCCAAAGGAATTCTCCTCAATCGATTGCTATTGTTTGACGCGTGGAAAATGGTGTTTCGTGAACTCAAACTTCGCAAAGACCCGAACTGCCAATTGTGCGGGGTGAATCCAACGATCCGATCCCTGGTCGACTACGAAGCCTTCTGCGGGCTTGTTCAACCGGCCGAGACGGCCCAAGATCGTGATGAGATCACCGCTTCGGAGTTAAAGCGTCGGTTCGACCTTGGCGAAGACATCCAGCTGATAGACGTGCGCGAGCCGTTTGAATATGAGATAGCCCGTATCCCGACGGCGCGCCTAATACCGCTCGGTGAGGTCGTCAATCGTATATGTGAGATCGAACGGGACAAGATCACGGTCGTTCAATGCAAGGGTGGAGTTCGAAGTGCGAAGGCGATCCAGTATTTACAAGACGCTGGTTACGCGGGACGGCTAATAAATCTGAAAGGTGGGATCGGCGCCTGGTCTGATGAAGTGGATCCAAGCGTTCCAAAGTACTAAAAAAAAACGAAAAAGTGAAAAAGCGGCTTGAAACAAAATTGCTGCTTCAAACTTAAACTTTTTCACTTTTCCAATTTATAAACTTTCTAAGCGTTTGCGCTTCCCGCGGTCGAAAGCCGCTTACTGACGGTTTCCCAATCGATATTAGCGAAGAATGCTTCGATATACTTCGGACGTTCGGCGGGAGCGTAATCCTTGATAAAAGCGTGCTCCCATACATCCATGATCAAGATAGGCCTATATCCCGCCACGTTACCTGTTTCATGCAGATCGATCCAATGATTTGAGATCGAACCCGAATTAGGGTCCTGGTAGGTTGCCGCCCATCCCACGCCTCGCATTTTCCCGGTAGCATTAAAATCTGCCTTCCAGACTTCGTAGCTTCCGAAGCCTTCTTCGGCAGCTTTGACGAACGCCGAGTCTTTTACGGGGTCGCCCGTGCCATGCTTCATCATATTGCCGAAATAATATTCGTGCAGAACCATTCCGTTGTATTCGAAACCGAACCGGCGCTTCATTTCGGAGTACGCCGCGGTCTTTGTGGCATCAAGTTCGCCGCCCTTAATGAGTTCGGCCAGCTTTTCATTCAACGCGTTCGTGTTCGTGACATAACCCTCATAAAGCTTGAAGTGCATCGCCAAAGTTTCATCTGAAATGCCGGTCAAACTGCTGAGGTCAAACGATTTAGCTTTGTAGACTGTATTTAGCCCCATTGTTGTATTTCTCCTTAATAAAATTGCTTAATAGCTATTGTAGCAAATTTGTCGGCGATCTATGGGGTCGTTTCTTCAAGCGGACGCGGGCCGGCATCGATACCGGCGATGCTTGCCTGATTGATAACACGGACGTGAAGGGCGTCGTGAACCCGGATCTGGCAAGAAAGCCGTGTATGTTCACTGAGATCGGTCTTGGTGGCAAGCACATTTCTTTCGGGGTCTCGGATCTCGCCCGGGTCACCCGAAAGGACTTCGACGCGACAGGTGGTGCAGCGGGCATTGCCGCCGCACCGGTGAAGTATATCTATCCCATTGTCTTCGAGGTTCAACACGAGTTTCTTCCCCTCGACAGCCTCAAAGGCGATAGGTCCGGCGGCGGTTTCAGCAGTAATCTTCGGCATCTATAAAGTGTCTCCTTAAATGTGAAATAGTCTGAAATGACTAAACAGTGGTGTTAATAGAATTTGTCACAAGCACCCGATGCAACGCAAGCCTTCAGGTCATTCAAATCCGGAAGCCCGATACTCCGACCGAAGGCGGAGGACCGCCTTTGTAGAGTACTTTCTCAAGGAATAATCCGGACGGCGGCGCCGTGAACTTTGCAGCAACGTCAGATTCAAATCGCAACAACCTTTCGAACCCAGAATGGGTCAAGTTTCCGCGGCCCACCTCGGCTAGCATTCCGACGATCCGGCGAACCATTTTCCAAAGGTAATGACTCGCACCGATACGAAAACAAATAACATCGCCGTCGGTGAATACTTCGGCGTGGACGACGTCGACAAAGGCCGATTGATTCTTTCCTTCTTCGGTTTCGCAAAAAGAACGGAAATTGTGCCTTCCAACAAGCGCCTGGGCCGATTCGGACATGGCTGAGGCATCAAGCCTATCCTTTATCCACCAAACGAAATTTTTACCGAACGCGGTTCGGCGAGTCGATATTCGATAGAGGTAGTATCTTGCAACCGCATCGTGACGAGCATGAAAGCTATCAGGAGCGTTAGAGACACTTAAAATATTAATATCGTGCGGAAGAATGTCATTGAAACCGAACTGGATCTGAGTCGGGGTGAGATTCGTTGATATTTCCGGGACCTTCAGATGGGCCACCTGCCGGAGCGCGTGAACGCCTGCATCTGTTCGGCCAGATCCGTAGATCTCGAATTGGCGCGAGAACAATTGCCGAGCAGCATCCTGAATCTCCCCTTGGATCGACTTCGCGTTGTGTTGGATCTGCCAACCGCGATATCGTGTCCCTTCGTATTCGATTTCGAGCTTCCAGGTAGGCATTTAGGAATTCAGGCTCCGATCTTTACTTTTTCTCGATTTTGACTGATCGCGACGTAGACAACTTCGGCTTCGGTCACTTTTACTTTTTGTCCAAGATTGCCAAAACGTTCGGCTTCGACGACGACGTGGATCGAAATAGAAGTACTCCCGACCTTCACGGTTTGCGCATAGAAGCTGACGAGATCGCCGATGAAGACCGGTTCGTGAAAGATAACCTCTTTCATCGCAACGGTTACAAAGCGGTCGTGCTTCGTATGTCTGACTGCTTCGACACCGCCCGCGACGTCGATATAGCTTAGGATGATCCCGCCGAAAACAGTCCCGTGGGCATTAGTATCGCGGGGCATCATTGTAATCCGAATCGCCGGATCTGTGTCGCTGAGTGTAGTGTGAATTTCTGCTGAAGTATTTTCCATTGTGTTAGCCGTCGATCTGTTCAGTCGCCCAGTCGCGGATCGTATCTCGAAGTTGTGCCAGATGTTCATCAAAAAAATGCCCGCAATTCTCGAAGATAACCAGTTTTGTCGACGCTGATTTCGAGACTTTCGTTGCCAGCAACTCGAGACTTGCGACCGAACCGAATTCGTCGCGGTCGCCGTGGACAAAGAGTATCGGCTTTTCAGTTCCGATCAAAAAGTCGAAGTCGCGATATTTGTCGACAGGTGTGCCAATGCTGATCAAACGGGTAACGCGGGCGTCACCGGTAGCGACAGCGCCTCCCACGTGCGAACCGAACGAGAATCCGGCGTGCGTTATGTTCTGATCCGGGTAATTTTGGGACAGGTAGTCCAGAACGTCGATCACATCCTGTGCCTCTCCGTTTCCCTCGTCATGTTCACCAGTCGAAGCGCCGACCCCGCGAAAGTTATAGCGAATCGTAATGAGTCCTGCATCGACGAGGCCGGCAGCGGCCCGAAAGACCACCTTATTGTGCATCGTACCACCGCCGAGCGGGTGCGGGTGCGAAACTAGCGCGACCCCTTTCGGTTCGCCGCGAGGCTCCTTTAGAATCGCCTCAAGCCGGCCGTGTGACGCCGGGACAAATAGGTTGCCTTTTGGATACATAGCCAAATCTCAGATTCTAGGGGCTTCGAATTTGATTGGCAAACGGCGGCCCCCGAATAGTCCTGCGAGATTAGATATTTCGCCTTTATTCGTGATACTTTTTGAAAGAATTTCATCTTTTTTGTATATATCCAGTAGTAAATAATGGAAGAAATATTTGAACAGAACGCTGAGGCGATAAAAGGGAACGCATCGCTGGAAGTGTTACCGGCGAATTCTCGAGGTTGGCGCGAATTCCTGGAGACGGATGCCGCGGTCCGAGTGATCTATTTGGCATTCGGTTTTTTCGCGATCATGCTCGTTATGATACTCCTGCAGTTTCAGACGAATGCGATCTGCTGCGGGGATTGGGACGGTTACTACCACATCCGCTGGAGCGCATTGTTATGGGAGAGCCTATCCAGTGGGAAATGGCTGCCGTCATTCGATTGGCTGCCGCTAACGGTTTTGAATGCAAACGATTACAACGACCATCATTTTCTCTTTCATCTTCTGCAGATCCCATTTCTTTGGTTTCTGGAACCTGTCATGGCTGCAAAGATCTCAACGGTGTTTTACTCAACGCTTGCGATATTTTCCTGTTATTGGCTCATTTATCGTTACGGCGTAAAGCACCAGCTTATTTGGCTTGCGGCCTTGCTGACCTGTGCCAATGCCTTTTATTTTCGGATGAATATGGCAAAGGCCCCGCCGCTGACCATAATCATTTCGGTTGTTGGTATTTATCTGCTGTTCGAGCGGAAATACGTTTGGCTTTTGCCGCTAATGTTTGCGTTTGTTTGGACATACAGCCTTTTTCCGCTGCTCCTGTTTGGGGCATTGATCTGGGTTGCAATAATCGCGTGGAACGAGCGACGGTTTGAATGGCGCCCGCTCGCTTACACACTTAGCGGAATGATCCTCGGGAACGTCATAAACCCGTATTTCCCGAACAATCTGCTGCTCTTCTGGGAACACTTTTATACCAAATTTAAGGTTGGGAGTGATTTTGCAGTGGCCGTTGGCGGAGAGTGGTATCCGTATTCGGGAATGGAACTGCTTTTAAATTTCCCGATCGCACTTCTTGCAATGCTGATCGGCTATATTCTATTTGCTCCGAAATCCGGTAAATTGCCAGAAAAAGCGACGTTTTTCCTTATTTTTACTACGATCTTATTGGCGGCGCAATTTCGTTCAAAACGGTTCGCAGAATATTTTCCGCCGTTTGCCATTCTCTTTGCCGCCTTCAGTTGGAACGCGTTTGACATGAGGAATCTTATTAGCCCGTCAATCAAGAGTTCAATTGGCAGAGTCGCACGGCAGAGCGCCGTATGGATAATTGGCCTTGTATTAGTTGGCTGGGGTATTTTTAATCTGCGCGGTATCGACTTTAAGGGTATTCAGGAGCAAGGCCTTATCAGCACGATCCGCGGCAACGAAGATGCCGATAAGTACCGACGGGCGATGGAATGGGCGACCGGTGTGGATAAAAACGGAACCGAAAACATTCCGGCTGGCGAGATGATTTTCAATTGTACTTGGGACGATTTTCCAAAGTTATTCTTCTACGATCAGAAGCATTCGTACGCCTACGGGCTCGACCCGAATTATCTTTATTCGGAGAACCCAGAGCTATACAAATTGCTCGTCGAGATCACTACAGGAAAAACGGACGATCCGGCGCCGCTTATCCGTGAGCGCTTCAACTCGCGATTTATCTTTACTGATATCAAAGAGAATGACGATATGGTAAAGAAACTCTTGGAGAGTGGTTGGGCCGATAAGGTTTATGAGGATAGAGACGCCCGATTTTTCAAGCTGCGCGATACAAAGGGCAACCCTCCGGTCGACGATGAAAATGTCGACGGGACAATAGAAGCCAAGGAATCGGATGGCGTAAACGCTGACGCTGCAGATAGTTATGAAAACGCCGACATCAACTAGATCCGGTGCTGTTGCGGTCGCTATTGTATGTTCGATCGGGGTGGCAACCGCTTGTGGGCCGAATCAGGGAATATTGAAGTCCAATATCGCGGCGGATGGGTCGGACGCCGTCGCGAACACGACCACTACGTTAACGACTTTCGAGAAGGACCTCGAAGCGATGCGTACCGCGAACTTTGACGCTCTGTACGTTTTTCGCCGCAGGGATGGGCTTGCGATGGATTCGGCGGACCGCGGCATCTTTCGCGAGCACACGTCTACGGCAAACCGCCGCATGGTTTCCGATGACGGCAAGGCTGTTATTGTCGGGACTAATTATCCGATACCCGCGGAAAGTCTCGCGGTTTTGGGCGGCCAGTATGCGATGGAAAACCATTCTAGATAAATAAATTATGTCCGATCCGCCACGAATTCCAGAACCCGAAAACCGACCGATAACGGCCGTTTCGGTCGACGATAGCCCCCGCCGGGTTCAGATCGACCCGGCAAGTCCGTCGGCAAGGTCAATAGTAAGGTTTGTCGTGATCACGCTATTACTGTTGTTCGTCGCTGGTTTTGTTCAAACGGTCCTTCTATCGCTCACCTATTTGTTTTTTCTGATAGTGCTCTCGATCTTCTTTGCATACCTTATTGAACCACTCGTTCAAATAATAAGGCGGCCCGTCAGGTCCGGCCGGTTTGACCGGTGGATGCCGCGACCCCTAGCAATCTTTGTTGCTTACATCATCGTTTTCACGGCATTGGGGCTCGGGATCGCGAACGTCGCACCGATCGTCGTCGAACAAGCCAAAGAATTCGGCGATAATCTGCCGTCGTATGGGGCAGTGCTGCGGCAGCGGTCGACGGAACTCAATAAGCGATTTGACCGCTTGCGCATCCCGGAGGAATTACAGGCGAAGATAAACGAACGCGCCACATACTTTGGCGAACAGATAACGGCTTCGGTCGGCAATTTTCTGTTGAACTCGGTCGCTTATATACCCTGGTTGATCCTAATCCCGATAATTGCATTCTTATTTCTAAAGGATGTTCATTTGTTCCGATCGTCTTTATTGCAAATATTTCCGGCCGGCCCACTACGGCAAAGAGCGGAAGCTGTGATGAAGGACGTCAATTCCACATTGGCGGCCTATACCCGCGCACAGCTGTTTTCTTGCCTGCTGATCGGTTTGATCTGCACGATCGGCTTTTACTTTATCGGCGTCCGGTATGCGCTGCTTTTCGGGATCGTTGCGGGCGTCTTTGAATTCGTTCCCCTGCTCGGCCCGATCACGATCGGGATCTTAGTAACGACTGTCGCGGCTTTTTCGGATAATCCGTGGCGGGCGCTGTATGTTGCGATCTTCCTGATAGTTCTTCGGCTGATACACGATTACATCACCTACCCCCGGATCGTTCGGGGCGGTATGCACCTTCATCCGCTGGCTATCATTTTATCGGTACTCGCCGGAGAGCAGGTGGCGGGGATTCCGGGGGTTTTTCTCTCGATCCCGATCGTAGCAATCGTAACGGTACTATACAGGCATGCCGTTGAACACAGCGGAAGTGCCGGGCTTTTTGCCGCATGGTTAAAGCCGAAAGAAGACCTGCCGGATGAGGCCTTGTAAACTATGTCATCACCAGCTTGGTTGATCGTCATGTTTTTCGTGCTGCTGCTGGTATGCATCGCAGTCTACGTCATTGTCGTGCGGGCGTATTACTGGGGCAGCAGGAAGGGGCCGCCATCCAATAAAAAGCGTTAGAGAAGGGCATCAAACGCTTCGCGATCGTGTATCTTGGGCGTGGAGAGGGCAACAAAGCACGGCATATCAAACTTCAGGTTTTTTAGCTTTACCGCGTCCTTTGCTGTGGTGATCAGCGCTCCGGCGTTTGCCGCAGCGGCATGCAATCTACGAATGTCGTCCTGCGTATAAAAATGATGGTCGGGAAAGGCACGGAACCCGTCCAAACCGATCGAATTAAAGCGCAACTGTCTAGAAAAATTATCCGGATTACCCAAGGCGCAAAATGCATAGGCCGAGTTTGGTTCGGATAAATCGATCTTTTGAGATAAGTGTCCAAGTCCGCCCGATAAAAAATCTTTCAACGGGACAATTTGATAAGTACCGCCGGAAGCAAAGGATACTTTCGCGTCTGTACCGGTTGATCGAATGCGGTCGACGATAAATCGGGTGTCTTCGACAAGATCGCTTCGGGTCACGACAATTACGTCGGCTCGCCTGAGGCCGTCAATTTGCTCGCGCAGAATGCCGGCAGGGAGCACTCTTCCATTTCCGAACGGATCGGTCGCGTCAACACACACTATGTCGACGTCCCGTTTGACCCTGCGATGCTGAAAACCATCATCCAATACGAACCTGGTTACCCCGAATCGTTCCTTTGCCCATTTGCCGGTGGAAACGCGGTCAGCATCGGCCACGATAATCGCTTTACCCTGAAGCCTGCGGGCCAGCTCCTGCGGTTCGTCGCCCGTCAGTCTTACATCGGACTCGATGTCTTGACCATCGGTTACCAGTAGGCGCCTTCTTGGGTTTGCTCGCCCGTAACCGCGTGTCAGAATACACACTTTCTCACCGCGGGCAGCGAGCACGCCGGCAACGTAGGCAACGAGCGGCGTCTTTCCGGTTCCGCCAACCGTGATATTGCCAATGGATATGGTTCGCGCTCCAAGATCGTGCGCGGCGAGTGCGCCTTTATCGTAGAGCGTATTTCGGGCATCGCCGATCTTTGAGTAGATCCATTCAAACGGAGATGACGTATTCATTACAGGCTGAGAAAATTCTTTAGAAGTATTTTCCCTTCGTCGGTAAGGATCGATTCGGGATGGAACTGTACACCTTCGGTCTTATGAGAGCGATGGCGAAGGCCCATTATCAAGCCGTCGGGTGATTCGGCAGAGATCTCGAGTGTATCCGGCAGCGATTCTCGGTCGACGATCAGGGAATGATATCGCCCCGCCTGAAAATTTGTTGAGAGGCCCGAAAAAAGCGTCTTGCCATCGTGACTGATCGTTACTGGCTTTCCGTGTACCGGCACTGGCGCGCGCACAACCTTGCCGCCGAAATGCTGCCCGATCGCCTGATGGCCGAGACATACGCCGAGGATAGGAAGTTTCCCCGAAAAGCGTTCGATGACGGGCAATGATATTCCAGCGCTGTCAGGAATGCCGGGGCCCGGTGAGATGACGATACGTTCGGGTTTCAAGTCGGTCTCGATCTGCTCAACGGTGATCTCGTCATTGCGAAACACCTGCATTTCCGCACCCAATTCCCCCAGGTACTGAACCAGGTTATACGTAAACGAATCGTAATTATCGACAACGAGGATCATATGCGGAAACTGGCAATGGAAGTGCTAACCGAGGCTCGTCCCCAGCAGCCATTGCCCGCCGTCGACTACCAGGGTCACACCGTTTACATAGCTTGCTGCATCGGACGTAAGAAAAAGCGCAGCGTTTTCGATATCCTTGATCCGGCCAAAACGCCCGAGCGGAATTTTGCGCGTGACCTTTTCCTTCAACGCTTCGGGGAGAAGCCGTTTCATTCCTTCAGTGTCCTCGATGGGCCCCGGCGCTATACCGTTGACGCGGATCCCATAACGGCCCCACTCAGCAGATAGATTTCGCGTTATCGCGTCAACACCTGCCTTTGCGGCCGATACGTGTATCTGCATCGGTGTCGCGAGATAATGCAGTGTCGCTGAAATATTCAAGATCCGTCCCTGGGACTTCTTCAATTCCTCGAACCCCGCTCGGCAAACGTTAAAGGTCCCCTTCGTATCGATGTCGACAATTGTGCCGAATCCGTTTGCGGAAAGCTCTTCCGCCGTACAAAGAAAATTTCCGGCAGCTCCGTTTACGATGATGTCGATCTTTCCGTAGTGTTTTGCGGTATGCGCGATCGCACTCTCGACGTCGCGGTAATCGCGGACATCCGCTGTGAAAGCAAGGCATTTGCCGCCATTCGATTCGATCAGACTTTTCATCGGCTCGAGATTCTCGATCTTTCGGCTAACGATCGAAACCGCCGCACCGTGTTCAGACAACGCCCGCGCGACGCCGCCAGTTATGCCCGTACCGCCGCCGGTTACAAATGCGACCTTGCCCTCTAAAATATTATCAGCGAATATTTTGTTCATACTGTTTTGGGATATTAACATAAGTACAGATCAACGGATGAACACCAAAACACAACGACGATTAAAGAACTGCGGTGCATTAGTGCTTCTCCTGCCGGCATTTCTACTATCTTGCCGGAGTTCGCCGTCGACCGAGCCGCGATCGATCATTCCGGCCGACTCGCTCGTTTTCCTCGAGACTGATGATCTTGGCGAATCAATTCGAGTAGTAACGGAAAACCCTAGCTTTCAAAAGGCCGCAGATATCCGGCCGGATCTTCAGGCATTAAATGGAATAAAGCTCGCAATGTCGGTAACAGGCCTGGACGCATCGGAGGATTCGGTCGCAGACGGCGCGGAGGTAAACATTCGGCCGAGGTTCATTATCGTTGCTGAAACAGGGCTCTGGAATTTTCAGGCTGAGGCGTTTGCGAAATACGAACTTGGGCGATTTGTCGATCACCTTTTCGGATCAATTTCAACGCTGGAAACTTCCGAAAAAGAACGGGCAACGTATCATACGTGGACAACGGGAGCCGGACGCAAAGCGTACGCGCTCGTGCTCGGGAGCGTCATAGTTTTCGGTAACGACGAGGCTGCGATCGACAAATGCCTTAGCGTTAGACGCGGCGAGGCCGAACCGATATTGGTTGAACGGAGCTCCGGCGACAATGGCCAGATCGCTTTCGGGTATGTCTCTCCGGCCGGTATCGAGCGAATATCGGACTTCGCCGGGATATCGCTGGCATTGAACGCGACCGACGACGAGGACGCCATGAGTTTTATCGCTCGAATCGTTCCGGATCTGCTGCGAAACTCAGTGGACGATATTTCCTGGACCGCCGCGCGGGATGGGGATTCGATAGAGGACAAGATCTACGTGACTCTCAAGCCACCGCTCGCCTCGGCTCTCAATAAATCCATGACGACGATCGAAGCCGGCGGCCTGGATCGCATTACACGGCTTGTGCCGAGCGGGCGCTCTTCAGTAACCCGTTACAATCTGAAAGACCCTCAGATCGCCTGGCGAAGCTTATTGCTTGCTGCACAACAGGGCATGGGGCATGTTCGCGGCTTTGCTCTTGCTGCATTTTCGGGCAGCGTATTCGAGCAGTACGGGATCGCGGACGGTGAGATGTTCCTGAGTTCGGTTTCCGGGCCGATAGTAACGGTTGCGTTCGAATCCGATGACGACGGCCCCGTTGTGGCGGCAAGGGTAGCCGATCTCGAACGAATGAAAACCTCAGTTTCCAACGATATAGATCTATCCGGAACGCCTGACGATAGTTACGGAACGCCGGTGTGGACGTCCGATGACGGAGAGGTCGCTGCGGCGCTCGACCGGGATGTGATCATTCTCGGCGGTCGAGAAGGGGTACTGAAATGCATTCGGGCAGAAGGAATGGCGGCCAGCAAGTTTTATGGGAGTTTTGTAGAAGGGACTTCGGCAGCGGCAACCATTGGGAGCGGTCCGAACACCGCCACGCGCCTTGCGAAAATACTTGGTGCAACCGCAGGAAACAGCCCCGGTCATTCCGATCCGGGGGAGTATTTCACTGAGACCAAATTTACAGCGCAAGGCATCGAACGCAGGACAAGCTCAGATTTTGGTTTGATCGGTTGGGTCATCGAACAGTTCGGCGATCAATGACGCTTCGTAGCGTTACGTTTCAGTTTGCGGACGTTTCGCTCTATCCACCGTTCGGCATCGTCAAAATATACGAATTCTTGCTCATCTTTCCTGAAGGCGGGCGTGTGATTGTAGCGCCTGCCGTTATGGTGGACCGTAGGGTGCGCGATATGTAGCATCTCGTGGAAAACGACGTAATCGACGACGTATTTAGGCACCGACGGGTCATCGAGCGAACGGCTTATCGCCACGGTTTCGTGCGTTGCGTCGTGATGCCCGAGAATACGGTAAGTCTTTCTTGCTGACCAGGTTAAGACGGGCTTGGGAAGCGAGTTGCGAAAGTAGTCATGGTTCAAAGCGTCGAAGACGGCTTCGAGGTCGTAGGTTTGGCCCTTCGACGTCGTCACGACCTTCCGGCCGCGAGCCTTTTTGTTTTCGGCGGCTCGATCCCGGATCTCTTTTGTTTTGATAAATTCCGTGTAAACGAAACGTGCATTTTGAGGCACCTTCTTTCTTAGGAGTTTTGCTACTAGAATAAATGCGAGGCCCCTATGAGCTGCGTATGGCATACCGCGACAGATCTCGGAAATTCGGACGTAAACTTCGGTATCACGGACGCGGATAGTGTGGTGTATACCGACGTACGGATAAAATCGTACATGGATCACCGGCACTGGACGTTTTCCATCCAGCGTTTCAAAGACCTCAGCGTATAGAACCTCAAGTTTATCCGTTCGGACATCCATAAGTTACGTATCGGGCTAAGGGCGCGAGTCTTGACACAGTCTACCCGAAAGTGCTATTTCAGAAC
>JBAUGL010000159.1:0-61670 GCA_049679665.1 Pyrinomonadaceae bacterium
ACCGATGGTTGGTCGTTGTGCTTTGCGTGTTAGTATTTCTTAGCATCGTGCCGCTGTTTATGTTCGTCGGCAAGAATTTCTTGCCGGTCGACGACCAATCGCAATACGAGATAACCGTTCGCGCACCCGAAGGGTCATCACTCGGCGCTACCTCGCTATTGTTAGATCGGATAGCCTCCGATCTGCGCAAGCAAAAAGGCGTGACTCATACGCTCGTAACAGTTGGCGGCGGCCAGGCACAGGTGGTAAACAACGGGACGATCTACGTCAAACTATCCCCGATCGATGAGCGGCCCAAGTCGCAGGAAGAAATGATGTCGGATGCTCGTGAGCTCCTGACCCAATACCCGCCCGGCCTCCGTACCGGCGTGCAGCAGGTCCAGGCGTTCTCCGGGGGTGGCTTTCGCAACGCGAACGTCCAGTTCCTGATTGCCGGCCCCGATCTTAAAAAGCTTGAAGAATATTCCGAGAAACTTCTCGAGAAAATGAGGACGATCCCGGACGCCGTTGATATCGATTCGACCCTAATCAGCGGAAAACCAGAAGTTCAGCTCGAGGTAGATCGCGTCACGGCGGCTGATCTTGGCGTCAGGGTCGGTGATGTATCGCAGGCTTTGAACACGCTCGTCGCCGGCCAGGAAGCGACGACCTTTAATGAGGGCACCGATCAATATGAGGTCCGCGTGCGTGCCATTAATGATTTTCGCGGTACGGTCGACGGCCTTAACCGTCTGATCGTCCCATCGTCAAAAGTTGGCTGGGTGACACTCGATCGTGTTGTCAAGACCAGCGAGGGAACCGGCCCGAGTTCGGTCGAGCGGACAAATCGACAGCGTCAGGTGACATTGCTTGCGAATACTAAGCCCGGCGGTTCAGCAGCAAACATTCAGACCGCCATCGACAAGGCAGTCAAGGAACTCAATTTACCCGCCGGATATACGACCGGTTACGTCGGCCAATCGAAGGAAATGGGCAAGGCGGGAATGTACTTCCTTTTGGCGATAATGCTGTCGTTCGTGTTTATGTACATCGTACTCGCCGCCCAGTTCGAATCGTTCATCCATCCGGTCACGATTCTGCTTACTCTACCGCTTTCTATTCCGTTCGGCATATTGAGCCTTCTGGTGATGGGACAGACGGTGAACATATTCTCCGGCCTCGGATTGCTTTTGTTATTCGGCGTCGTTAAAAAGAATGCGATCCTCCAGATCGACCATACGATGAACTTGCGCTCACAGGGAATGAACCGGTACGACGCGATCATTCAAGCGAATCGCGACCGGCTGCGTCCGATTCTCATGACGACGATCGCATTGGTCGCTGGCATGATCCCGCTCGTTGTTTCGACCGGAGCCGGCGCCGGTACCAATCGCTCGATCGGCGTACTTGTGGTCGGCGGCCAGTCGCTGTGCCTTTTACTAACACTGCTTGCGGTTCCCGTGTTTTATTCAATTTTCGATGATATGAGTTCGTTCGCTTTCTTCCGCAAGGTGACCGATCTCTCCGATAGTATTTTCGGCGGGATCCGGCGAAAACTCGCGAGTGCGTCTGGCTCGCTTTTTGGCAAGAACTAAGTTCCGTTATGACCTTAGCCGTAAAGATCTCATTGCTATTTTCGGGCGCTTTTCTACTTGTGGGAATGCTGCTCGGTATTTGGAAATACGCTAAGACGATGGCTAGCGCTGAGCATCGTGCGCCCGTCTACGTAGATATTGCTCACCGCGCATCGTTGCTTTACGGCTTTGCGTGTCTGGTCATCGCAAAACTGGCGGAATATTCGCCGTACGTTGATAGCGTTACGATCGCGGCCGTATCGATCCCGATCCTGTTCTTCGCTCTGACCGTGATCGGCTATGTTCGCCAGGGGTATTTGAACCAAACCGACAATATGTTCGCCGCGCGAACGTTTGTTACGACCTGGTTTATGTACGCTTTGATCGCGGGCGAAGTGGGTGGGGTCGCGCTGCTCTTGATCGGTTTCATCGTCACCCAATTTATTGTCGGTGTGTGAGGCCGGGGATTTGTTATGAAAAGGCATTTATATTTTCTTACATTGTTGATCTTATTTACATTCGCAGCCGGATCGCGGGCACAGGACGCGGCGCCCGTTCCTACGCCGCCGTCGGCCGTCGTCGATGATATTCAGGAGGTGGCACCCGAAAAGCTGGAAGGCGTTCCGGTGATCGCGCCGAATTACAGTTCGGATGACCGCGTTCTGCCCGACCTTGGGCGAGTCGGCGTCGATATGACCGACCACAGATCGTTGACGCTCCGCGAGGCCATGACAATGGCGCTTGAAAACAATAAGGACATCGAGGTGACACGCAAGAATGTACGTATCGCTGAGTTCGACCTTGAAGCGGCGAGAGGCGTATATGAACCCAGATTCAACGGCCAGACGTTTTACGAACGCTCGTCGACGCCGAATATTAGCTTTTTCAATCCAACCGTATCAAAGGTGTCCGGCGATTCGATCGTGGGCAATGTTGGTTTCCGTACATTCGTTCCTAAGTTCGGCACGGTGCTTGATGTGACTGCCAATAATCAGCGCCTCGGAACTGACAACCCAGTTTCGATTATCAGTCCGCAATACAACTCAAGCGTCGGCGTCACGCTCACTCAGCCTTTGTTTAAGGGCCGAGGATTCGATCAACAGCGCCGTACGATCGAGATCGCGAAACGGAACCTTTCGCTGACAGATTCTCAATTCCGTCAGCGGTCGATCGAAATAATCGCTAATGTGCAGCGGTCATATTGGGATCTTACATTTGCGCTCCGGAATCTACAGGTCCAGCGCGATGGCGTCAGGGATGCGAAGGACCAACTTGAACATAACAAACGCCTTGTCGAAGAAGGCCAGCTCGCTCCTATCGACATAGTTGCGGCCGATACACAGGTAGCAAATTTCGAGCAGGCAGTTTATGAGGCATTGAATACCGTGACGGCGGCGGAGAACGCCCTAAAAAATCTGATCGCGTCGAACCGAAATGACGGTCTCTGGAGCGAATCCCTGACACCCGTCGATCCGGTTGATCTCGACGCACCGAAAACGACTCTGACCGACGCGTTGACCGCCGCACTCGAAAATCGCCCTGAGCTTGAGGTGAATCAGGTTCAAAAAGACATCAATTCGATCGACCAGAAATTCTATAAGGAGCAGGACAAACCGCAGATCGACCTTGTGGCGAGTTACTCATCGGCCGGTGTCGGCGGCAGTCTCAATCAGAATTTTACAAATCCTCTGCTTCGCGGCTGTACCGAGAATCCGACTTTGCCTGAATGTGTGGCTGCGGCTCAGGCGCAGCAGATGCTTCTCCGTTCGGTGGGCGGCGGCGGAACGGCCTTCTCCGATATTTTTGCGAACAAATACCCGACGTTTCGAGTCGGCGTGCAATTCAATTTGCCGTTATTCGGCGATAAGACAGCAAAAGCTCAGTTTGGCCGATCGCTCGTCGAAGGTGAACGCCTACAGACGCAGCGCGAACAGCTCGAACAGAATATACAGGTTGAGGTTAGGAACGCTCTTCAGGCCGTGCATACTGCGGAAGCACGCCTGCGGGCCGCGGCGATCTCACGCGGGAATTCTGTAAAGCAATACGATTCGGAACGCCGCAAACTCGACGCAGGCCAGTCCGACATTTACAAAGTGCTCGAACGCCAAACTGCGCTCATCGCTGCGCGCAGCGCCGAGCTTCGCTCCCAAACGGAATTGAACAAGGCAGTCGCCGATCTGCATCGAACGACGGGAAATTCGTTAAAGGCCAATAATGTCGAGACGAGGCTTCGCAAGAAATGAAGGCCGTGTTTATCGCCCAATTCGGCGGAACTGAAGGCCTCGAAGTCCGCGAAGTGACTGATCCGGCGCTGCCGCAGGGATCTCAGGTTTTGGTGCGTGTGAAGGCTGCAGGCCTGAACCGTGCTGATCTGCTTCAGCGTCGCGGGCTTTATCCGCCGCCTCCCGGCATATCTCCGAACATTCCCGGGTTGGAATTCGCCGGCGAAGTCGCTGCCGTCGGACCGGATGCGAGTCTGTTTGCCGTGGGCGACCGGGTTTTTGGCATAACCGCGGGTGAAGCGCAAAGTGAATATCTGCTTACCGACGAACTCCTGATCACACGCATCCCAGACCGCCTTAGCTCCGTTGAAGCGGCCGCCATACCCGAAGCGTTCATCACCGCTTACGATGCACTGTTCTCGCAAGCTGGATTAAAAACAGGCGAAACACTTCTTATTCATGCCGTCGGTTCCGGCGTCGGTCTAGCATCGCTCCAGCTGGCGAAAGCCTTCGGCGCCCGTGTTCTCGGCACATCTAGGAGCAAAGATAAACTCGATCGGTGTCGTGAGTTCGGTCTCGACGCTGGATTCGTGCCAACTGCAACGGTAGATTTTGCCGAGTTCGCATTGGCCGAAACCTCTGGGCGAGGTGTCGACGTTATTTTGGATCTCGTCGGTGCGGAGTATTTCTCATCCAATATCCGCGCTTTGGCCGTACAGGGCCGGCTAATGCTCGTAGGCCTTTCCAGCGGGTCGCATGCGGAATTCGACCTCGGTGACGCTCTTCGAAAACGGTTCACAATTATCGGGACCGTTCTCAGGTCTCGGTCTTTTGAAGAAAAGGCGAAGGTTGCCCGAAGGTTCACCGACCATGTGGTGCCCCTCATCGAATCAGGCACGGTTCACGCCAACGTCGATAGGGTCTTCCCGTTAGCGGACGTGCGCTCTGCGCATGAGTATCTTGAATCGAATAAAAGTTTTGGGAAGGTCGTGGTGGAGTTTTAACCGGCGGGCCGTACACGCTCAGCGGCCTCGTCCGTCACAACGCAGAGTCCCGCAACGCGTTCCGAATCCAAAGCGGCCAATCTATTCATAGCTTCCGTATACGTCATGCTTTTTGCTTCCAGTCGTGCAAACGAAACGACAGACCACAACCGCTTATCCAATTCGCTGTGTGATTCGTAGATCTGTTTTCCCGCTGCGCTTCTTGCCTGCTCGGTCATACAATTGCTTCTTTTGAATGACACTATCATAGTTTTCCACAGGTGGAAAACTATTAGCGTGCGTCGTTTTTTAATCTCTTTCCCCGTTGCGTTTCTTGGCCGATCGGTCATACACTTCTAAAACGATCATGGTTATCCGCAGATCATAATTCCGAAATTGTCGAAGAATAAGACAAGTGCAATTTTCCCAAACGATCTTCATTACCGGATTTCCGGGATTCATCGCCGGCCGGCTTGTCGAACGGCTCGCGGCGCCCGACGTCCAATTTTTTCTTCTCGTTCAGTCGCAGCTGGTCACCAAGGCGATCTCGGACGCTGAGGAGATCTCCCGGCGTACGGGCGCGCCTCTCGAAAACTTTGCATTGATCGAGGGAGACATAACCCTCCCCGATCTCGGGATCGATCCGACTGATGCCGCCGATATCCGTGCTGAGACCACCGATGTATTCCACCTCGCTGCTATGTATGATCTTGACGTCGCGAAGGATGTCGCGACTCGGGTAAATGTTGACGGCACGAAGAACGTAAACGCTATGGTCCGATCAGTGAAGGGCCTTCGCAGATACAATTACGTCTCCACCTGTTACGTCGCGGGGAAACGCAAGGGTCGAATTTTTGAACACGAACTCGAACACGACGCTGGATTCCGAAACTACTACGAAGAATCGAAGTATCTGGCGGAGATCGAAGTCGAGAATCTAAAACGTGATCTGCCCGTGACCATCTTTCGCCCCTCGGTCGTAGTCGGCGATTCCATAACCGGGGAAACCGTCAAGTACGACGGTATTTATTATTTAATTCATTACATAAAGAAAGCGCCGCACCTTCTTCGGCTCGTAAACGTTGGTAATGATAGGGTTCGGCTCAATCTTGTGCCGGTCGATTTCGTAATTGAGGGCATCGCCTCGCTTGCCCGGGATATTGGATCGATCGGCAAGACGATAGCACTTGCAGACCCGCAACCGCTGACAACGAAAGACATCTTCGATGCGATCGCCCATTCGATCACAAAAAGGGGTTCGCTTTTCACGCCGCCCGCCGAGTGGGTGCAGCGGGCATTGATGCTGAACGCTTCGCCGGGAATATCGGGCCTACCTCATTCGACAGTGCCTTATTTCTTTATTTCGCAAAGTTATGACACGACGATCGCGAAAGAACTTCTTGATCCACACGGAATCACTTGTCCGAATTTTCGTAACTATCTGGATCACTTGCTGAAATTCGTTGACGGGCACCCAAAATTGTAATTATTCGTGATCCGAGGCAAGCATATCTAGCTCAAATTGCGGCATCCAATCTGACACATATGCGATTATTCCTGCTATCTATGGCGATCGTCGCTGCGTTAGCTGCGGCCGGTGCGGCTCAAAGCAGGCGAGTTGCCCCAACGCCAACGCCCCCTCCACCAAATGACGATGCCGAAAAGGTCATTACCGAAGAAATAAAGCTGAACGTTTTGGCGTTTGATGAAGACGGCAAATTCTTCTCCGGTGTTGGCGAAAACGATATGGTCATCACCGAAAATGATGTGCTTCATCAACCGAGCAGCGTTCGCAGGATTCCGGCAAACATTCTGATCATTATGGATACGGGCGGCGAGATGCGGCAGGTCAAAACCCTCGATCAAACCCGCAGAACCGCCCGCACGATCGTAGAAGCCTTACAAATGGGTGATTCGATAGCGATACTCGACTATTCAGATAAGGCCCGCATAGTTAATGAATGGTCGACCAATAAAGCAGTGATCCGACGTGCGATCGGCCGAACACACTTCGGCCGGCGGTCCAAGTTCGCTGATGCATTGAATATGGGCAGGCAATTCCTTCAAAACAGCGCGCTCGAAAATAAGCACATAGTGCTCATTACCGACGGCACTGACAGCAGTGAGAATTCATCGGTGAAATTCGAGGCGATCCAGGAAATTCTCGCCACAGACATTACTGTTCATGTTATTAGCTATACAGCGATGGAAGCAGCAGATATCGATCCGCGCACTAAAATAGTCACGACGTCTCCACCGCCAAAAGCAATGCCCGACGAGGTTGCCGCCCAGTTGCCGAACGGCGTTCGCGATGTGGCAACGACACCAAAAGCCAGATCTATTAATCTTGACCGTACCCTCCTCCGAAGGCTGAAGACCCGAAAAGCAGACCTTCAACACAGCCAGGAACAGCTCGAAGCGCTCGCCGAAAACACGAACGGGACCGCGATTATCCCGCTTACGTTCGATGAGATGATCACAAAATCGGTATTGGTCGCCAAGATGATCGATTCAAGTTATGTTGTGACCTACACGCCGAAGATCCCGATCAGCGAAGCCGACAATGATCGAAATATTCTTGTAACCTCTAAGCGGCCCGGGCTTGTTGTCCAGGCTCGTCGCAAACTAGTCTTTAGCACACCAAATTGATCCAGACGATCGCTTTTCATTTGGATGACTTGACAAAAATTAGAATTAGAATTATTATAACTCTAACTTGAGCACGGTATGAACGTAAATGACATACAAGATCTGGGTTTAACTAAGCAGCGCAAAGTTGTGTTGCAGGTTATCCGTGAAGCAAAGCAGCATCTGACCGCAAACGAAGTATTCGAGCGAGCCAAGCAAATGCTGCCAAGCATAAGTTTTGCAACGGTTTACAACTCGCTACGATTTTTGAAAGACGCGAGCCATATTGCCGAGATCTCGTTTGGCAGCGGTGCTAGCCGTTTCGACCGGATAACGACCCGGCATGACCATGCAATATGTACAAAATGCGGAACGCTTGTCGATATAGTGATGGAGCACCCGCCTGAACTGGTCAAATTGGCTGCAGACTGTTCGAAATTCAAACCGGAATCATTGGAGTTCACACTACGTGGAGTTTGCCCTAAGTGCTCAGGAAGTTAAGAAAAGACGATCCCGAAAAGGAACACATACAAAACTATTTTACAAAAGGAGATAAATAAATATATGTCAACAGCTACAGGAACTGCATCAGAATCAACCCCGGCACCGATCGCGAAGGTCGGCCAGCCAGCACCGGATTTTAACATGCCATCGACCAAAAATTTGGAGACATTGGCCGAGAACGTCAAACTTTCAGATTACAAAGGTAAATGGTTGGTACTCCTGTTCTATCCGCTTGATTTTACGTTTGTTTGCCCGACGGAGCTGATCCATTTTTCGGATCGTCTCGGGGAGTTTCAGGGGGTCGGCGCCGAAGTTGTCGGTGTTTCGACCGATTCGGTTCATTCCCACCGAGCGTGGCTTAAGACGCCGCAGGATAAAAACGGAATTGAAGGGGTCAAGTATCCGGTCGCGTCCGATGTTAGCGGGAAGTTGGCCCGTGCGTACAACATTCTCGTCGAGGATGCGAACATCGCTCTCCGCGGGCTGTTCATCATTAACCCGGAAGGCGTTCTGCAGTATTCGGTTATTCACGATCTAAACATTGGACGCTCGGTTGATGAAACTCTCCGCGTGCTGCAGGGATTACAAACAGGTGGATTGTGTGCGGCTGATTGGACGCCGGGGCAAGAGAACCTTAAGGTTTGATTTTAGATTTGCGATTCGATTCTAATTTCGGGTTTTTAACCGAGACCCAAAATCTAGAATTGATCGCGGGGAATATAGATTATGCCAATGAGAATTGGAGATTCGTTGCCGTCGCTCGAAGGGTCTACGACTTGGTTTAACGGATCGCTGGAAGACACGCTGGAACACATTAAGGGCCACCCGGTGCTCGTGCACTTTTGGGCGGTATCGTGTGGAATCTGTAAGGATAAGATGCCGCAGTTGAACGAGATCAAGACGAAATACGGCGAGCTCGGCCTGAAAACCATCGCCGTTCATATGCCAAGGTATGAGGCGGATACTGATCTCGACACTGTCAATGAAGCGATGCATTCGAATTCGATCGTTGAGCCAACGGCCGTCGACAGCCTTCACAAACTAAGGGACGCTTTTCAGAATGAACAAGGCTGGGTCCCGATGTACTTCCTTTTTAATGAAGAAGGAAAACTAAAGACAAGGGCCGCGGGAGAATTTGGGATCGGGGTACTGCAAACCGCCCTGGACAAGATGTTTGCGGCCAACGTAGCTGCGGTTTAAGCGAGTAGATCAATTCGATCTTGAAAAGCGCTTCCGGAATTCCGGGAGTGCTTTTTTTATTCAGCGGCCCTGGATAAGCGGCGAGTCCGTAAGATTATAGATCTCTTGGATCTCGTGCAGAACGCCCTCGAAATCGATCTTCAAATCTTTTATCAGCCCTTTATGGAGATCGAAGACCCAACCGTGCACTATCGGGTACCCTTTATCTACAAACGATCGCTGAACGCAAGCGAGTTTTATAACGCTTCTGCACTGCTCGTTGACGTTCAATTCGACCAGTTTCTTGTAACGGTCGGCCTTCTCCGGTATCGTGGCTAGTTCATCCTTGTAGATCCGATAAACATCGCGAATGTTTCGCAGCCACGGATTCAAAATGCCAAGATCATTCGAATCCATCGCGGCCTTGACGCCGCCGCAATTGTAGTGCCCGCAGACTATGATCTCTTTTACGTCGAGTTGTTCGACGGCAAAGCTGATCACCGACATCGCATTGACATCGATCGAGATAACCATATTGGCGATGTTCCGGTGAACAAATACTTCGCCGGGATCAACGCCCATAATATCGCTAGCCGAAACGCGGCTATCCGAACAACCTATGTATAGGAAGTTCGGATTCTGATCCTTTGCGAGCTCGGAGAAATAGTCTGGTGAGACTTTTAAACGCTCTTCAGCCCAACGGCGGTTTTTCTCAAAGATCTCTTTGTAAGTTGTCACAGCAGGCCTTTTTAGTGCGCGATCAAACGAGAGGCATACTCCTAAAAATGTAATAGAGTAATACTGCGCTGACCGCGATCGAGCCTATAAGCAACAGGATCAGCAGCGCAATAAGCCCAAAAATAAATACGTAATCGCCGGTCGTTCCCTGATCCTTTCCGGTCGCGCGCTTGCGGATCAGATCCATATTCTGTTTGTTCGATTTCCAGAAAAAATCAAATGCGTCGCCTATAAATGGCACCATACCGACAATATAGTCTAGTCCTATATTAAACGCCATTCGAAGCAAAGTGATCTTCGGCACCCCGTAACGGACGCCGGCGAATAGGATATAAAATGACGCAAAAGAGGTTATTGTGTCACCGAAGTTCGGTATCAAACCGATCAAAGAATCGAGCCCGAATCGCCATCCAGTTCCGGGAATGCGAAAAAGGCCGTCAAGATAGTGAGACAAATTATCGAGTCCCTCTTCGATCTCGACCGCCGAATGTTTTTTCTTCGAAACCGCAAATAGTTTTCTCTCTTGTATGTCTTCCATAAAATATCGCCACGGTGGAAAGGGGAGGTCTTCGAAAGGCTACCGTTTTTTATTACCCCGCGTATTTTGTTTCTTCGATGGTGAACTTCTTTCTATGACCTTCACCGAAATTATCTTGTCGCCTCGAACAATATCGTCCACGATTTTCATACCCGTTTCATTCACTCTCCCAAAAATGGAGTAGCCCCCGTCAAGGTGAGGTTGCGGCGAGTGCGTCACAAACCACTGCGAGCCGCCAGTGTCTTTGCCAGAGAGCGCCATCCCGACAGCGCCGCGTTCATATGGAACCATGTTCATCTCACAGCGGATCGACCACCCCGGGCCGCCATTGCCGTCACCTCGCGGGTCCCCATCCTGCATTACGAAGTTGGGCACGACCCGATGGACCTCGAGTCCATCGAAATAGTTGGACTTGGCGAGCTTTATAAAATTGTCCACTGTCAGCGGCGCATCTTCCGGCAAAAGATCTATGGTGAATAGTCCTTTTTCGGTCGATAGCACGGCTTTGACCGAGCCGTTTTTGCGGGACAGCGCTCTGTGGTAATCAGCGTCCGTGTTTAGCAACTGACCAAGCTTTGTCCCCAATGCGGGTGAATAAGGCAGAACGCGATCCTTAAAGCTCTTGCGTGAATTTTTGAGCGACGATGGAATGTCAGGAAAGTCCCGTTGCAAGTCTTTGTCCTCGAGCAACGCAAATGCCGTCCTTCGCACCAGGTAATCGGGTGCATTCAGCGCAGCCAACAACGATCCGACTGATTCCTTTTTGTCGAGCTTAAACAGCGCAGCCAAGACAGCAAGCTGTGCATCGTTGTAGTCCTTGTCATTATCAACGGCCAACGAGAAGGCCGTTTTGAGCACTTCGACGTTTTCTTTGGACGTCGGGAGGTCCGCCAAAAGTTCTGCGGCCGTCGCCCTGATGAATATATCCTTATTATTCAGGCACATACGCAACGTCTCAGGCAGATCTGTTGTCTTAAATTTTGCGAAGGCTCGGATAGCGTCCGATGCAGCCAATATTGAATCCTTCTCGTCGATCGTTTTGCCCGAACAATAGGTGTTTGCGAGCTCTCTAGAAAGATCCAACGCTTCGGCCTTCATTCTTTTCAACTCGTCAGTTGTCGGTTCGATCGATGCAAATTCCCCCATTAACTGGGCAAGGACGATGAATTGTCGCGAACCGTTGAGTGATCCAGCACCAATTCCGACCTGGCCGGGCTTAATACGAAACCGCGCCAAATAAATCTCGGGAGATCGTCCATTGTCGAGGGCGGCGATGCTGCCCAGAAAAGCGAATGCTCTTTCATTACCAGTATTCTTCAGCAAAACACCGGACGAAATGGCAATTTCCAAGAGTTCATTCCTTTCAATTGGATTCGAGAACTTTGATCTTTTGTATGCTGCCAAAAGGATCTCGCCGCGATCCAAAAGCCTGTCGGCCGCTTTGGGGTCCTTGATCGCCGCAAGCGATCGAATCGATGACACTCGCACCCTCGAATCGTCGTCGCTCGTCGCGGCCTCCAGCAAAATGTCGACCGCATCTTTATCTTCAGCAGCGCCAAGAGCGCGAGCGGCGCTGGCGCGAGAAATCGCGTCGTTGTCAGTCAAAAGTATCGAACGAAGTGAATCATTGGCGTTTTTTGCACGAACTCGTGCCAATGTATTTGCTGCATCAGCACGAACGCGCGGGTCGAGATTTGTTAGAAATTTTGCAGCGACAAAGGCCGTCTCGGTCGGTCGGGCTCGCAGCGCCGCGGTCAATGCGAGCAGTATTACCGGCCGGCTTTGTTTTGCGGCCTTGCGATTCTCTGTCTCAAGAACATCTATGATCGCTGCACCTAAGTCTTTTGCTTTTTCTTCTTTAGTATTCGCGGCGGCGATCTTACCTGCAGCTTCGACAGCCCTTGCTCGAACGCTATCGGCAGTTTGCAAATCCTTTAGGACCGTAAGGATCACGTCGGACGCAGTAATTGATTCGAGCTCACCGAGGGCGAATGCGGCCATCTCTCGGACCTTTGGCGAACCTTTGGTTAGCCATTCCGCAACTTTCGTCGAAGAGGACCGATCTCCAATGCGACCTGCAGCAAGCAAGGCGCGGACCGTAACCCGTTCGTCGCCTTTCGCGGATAATAGGTTTTCCAGAACACTGTCATAGCGGCGAGCGTCTTCAGCTTTCAGGATGTCGATCGCAACCGCCGACGATATCTGCGCAGAAAGCGGCGAAATCGATAAAATCAGCAATGCAATCAATAAAAGAATGGAATATTTCATTATTAGGCTAGTGTACGGAACCTGATCTTAACTGGGATCACCTTATAAATCCAAGCGTGTTACTTGTTGCGGCCCCGGTGCTATGGTGCTCCCTTACCAGCGTGCAATCGTCGGACGGCCTGACCGGCATATACGGTATGATCGGTTCCATTGTAAAAAAAGCCCGCGGTGGGCAACGCGAAGCTTCCACGCGCGAAAATTATCTCGATGAGGTGCGCCTGCTGTTCAGGATTGAGGCGCCGCCAGGGTGTCCCGTTTTCGATGCCGCATTCGAAATCGTACGCGCCACCGCGGCCGCGGCCTGCTGTCCAAGCCGAAAACTGACACCAGAGCGATCCGCTCAAGTATGCCGTGCCGCCGTTTTGATATTGCCAAACGTGGGCGGCCTCGTGTACAAGCAGTTCATTGTCACCGACGAGTTGGTCCCCGGGAATATAGATCGTGTTACCGACCGTGTGAGGCGCCAGAAATCGGCGCAGCCCCAATCTCCCTTCTTTTATACGGATCCGCGTGCAATCAAGCGAATCGCAAAAGACGCCTCGTAGAACGTCGGTTTCGGAAATTGTAATGCCGCGCGCCGGGGCTTCGATAAAGATAAGCGTCTCGATCACACTCACCGCACTGCTTACGGCAACCGTGAAAAAATCAAAAACGGAACGGATCAAAGCTTTGAAAAGTCCCCGACCGATGTCCGTGATCCCGGCAGCAATATCATTCCTGTACTTTGATCGCGGATTCGTCCTAAATACCCGACGAATTCCGGAAGCCCCGCGAATTGCTCCTTCGGTAAAGCCACGGACAAATCCGCTGAAGGCCTCGTTGATTCCCTGAACGATACTTTCTCCGGCATCACGAGTGCGCGCTCGCCCGTTTCGGACCAAATTGGCGAAGTATCGCTTTTCAGCGCCGCGATCAATGATCACGCTCGCTGCGCCGCGGATATTAGAATCAATGATGTCACCGATCTCCATAGCTTACGGCGTTAAGATGAAAACTATGTGCACGGGTTGTTAACAATTCGATCAAGACCTATTGCACTTCAATGATCTCAGTAGTCGTGGTGATCACAGCCGTCGGCCTTACAGTTGCGGCAACACTGCAATACTTCGTGTCGGATAATTCCACGGCATCGGCCACGGCTTTTTCCGAAACGCCGCGTCCATGCACGATATGGTGAATGTCGAATTTGATAAAAGCCCGCGGGTGATCCTCTTTCCGAGTGCCCGTGACAACGACCTTGTACGACGTAACATCCTGCCGCTTCTTTTCCAGAATTGAGATCACGTCGGCGGCCGTACAAGCCGCGACCGCGACGAGCAGCATCTCCATAGGAGTCGCGGCTGCCTTTCTATCTCCATTTGTGTCAATGATTTGTGCGTGGCCGCTCGGCGGAGTGCCGATGAAGAACTCGTCGCCGGCGTATTGAATTTCGGCTTTGTATGCAGCTGCTGTCATTTAAAAATATTCCTCAGTTTGTAATAATTTTGCCGAATTCTAGCACAGGGCCCCGGTGATTGATAAACTTGGAAGGTGAAAGAGCAACGCCTGGCACAGAAAATGCTTCCAATTTTACAGGGCGGTAGTGTGCCCCGGATGTTTTTTAAGTAAGAAGGAGAATCGGGATGAACCGCACGAGTTATACATTTGCGATTTTTTTGGTAGCGGGAATGATCATATCGGTCTTCGCTGGTTCGGCGAACGCACAGACACGGAATGAAAGGGAGACTCGCGATCTGGTCCGCAGTCTCAGTTCGAAGGTCGATGACCTCGAGTATAGCCTGACGTACCGGCTGCGGAGCAGTTCGGCTGAGAGCGACCAGATGGATCGCGTTTCGGAAGATATAGAAACGCTGCGCGACGGCATTCGTGATTTTGACGATAATTTTAGACTAAAACGCGAGAACCGGTCTGACGTTCGGTCGATCATTACGGCGGCCGGAAAGGTCCATGGTTTTCTAACTGATAACCCGCAGAATCGAAGGGTCGAAGATGACTGGAACGCCGTCAAGAGCTTGGTCGAGCGCTTAGCCCAAAGCTATGGCGTCTCGCCGGACTGGAATTCGGATATGACCGGTAATTCTACGGCCCGACCTGATCCGATGGTGTATGAACGGACCTCACCGCCGGTTCTAACGCGGACCCCGACAAACGCAGCCTCGCATAGATTGACCGGTACATACCATATTGATCTTACGCGAAGCGACAAAGCGGAGCAGGTGATCGATGGACTTTCAATAACCAACGGGCAGCGATTCGATCTTCTTGCCAAGTTGGAAGCGCCGGAGCAAGTAGCGATCAATATCACAGGCAATCAAGTGACGTTCGCGTCAACAAAGAACGACCCGATCACGTTCGTCGCAGACGGCAGCGAAAAGAGCGAGACCGACGCGACGGGAAGAAGTATCCGCACGCGTGCGACGATCAAAGGCGATGAATTGGTCATTTCCAGCATCGGCGGGCAAACTGACTACACTATAATATTCGCGCCGGAAGGCGACGGTCAAAAATTAAAGGTCACACGAAGATTTACCGCAGGATACCTGCAAGAAACACTCTTCGCAGACAGTATCTACGACAGATCAGATGCATCAGCGAGGCTCGGTATCGAAGCGGTGGTTAACGCACCGGCGCCGGGAACGTATTCGAGCAACGATCCGAACGACCGGGGTACGACTTACGGCGGAGTTCCTGCAGCGACAACGGCACGGACCGGTGATTTTATTGTTCCCGACGGGACAGTGATAATCGCTTCGCTCGACAATATGATCGACACAAAGGTGTCGCAGAACAATGATCGGTTCAGGATGATCGTCCAATCGCCGGACGAGTTTCGCGGCGCAACGATCGAGGGATATCTTACCGGCGTCGGGCGGTCCGGACAGGTTTCGGGACGGTCCAACATATCGTTCAATTTTGAAAGGATCACATTGAGGGACGGCCGATCGTACGAGTTTGCCGGTTCGCTCGAAGGCATTAAAGACCATGAGGGAAAGACGATCAAAGTAGATACCGAGGGCACGGCGAAAGGTGACAGCCAAACAAAAGAAACGGTGAAACGCGGCGGAATCGGGGCCGGGATAGGAGCCGTTATTGGAGCGATCGCGGGTGGCGCAAAAGGAGCCGCCATCGGCGCTATAATCGGCGGCGGCGCCGGCGCGGGTTCGGTCGCCGTGATGGGCCGCGACGATATTCAGCTCATGCAGGGCTCGACGATAACGATCAGGGCCTCGGCACCCAGTGGTGCCCGGCAGTCGAAGAATGTGAATTAACCACAATTAAGGGTAATAAATTGGGGCGAGTGATCGGAGCGATTGCTCGCCTTTTTCTTTTTGTCTATCATTTTCTTATCGACGTTCATCTGCCGGTAATTTAAATATGCGAGAACTTCCCGAAGAGATTGAGCAGTACCGCGACCGAAAGTGGCGGCGGGAAGAAGTGCAAAAGGTCGAGACGGCTGCGGGTGTAGAGTCAATGGTCGAGGACTTGGGGTTCTGTCTCGGTCTCACGGACGAACGAAAGAGGCTCCCGTCCGTTTATACAGCAGTGTGCGGCCGTCGCGATGCGCATATGCCGCGGAATGTGCAGAAAGACCCGGAAGCAAGTCTGGCATGGGTATTAAAAGATGAGGTCATCGCCCGCGGAAAGGTCTATTACGGGAAGTTGGTCAAAGGAAATGCGATGTTCCTGGCACCGCGGATGATCCCCGTTTTCAATTCGATCTGGGGCTGTTCACGAAAGGGCGAAAAGGGAGTACTTTCGGGCGACGCTCAGAAGGTACTGAAAGTCCTACGCAAGGAATGGGAAATGGCCACGGGTGAACTTCGTGAGGCTTGCGGCTTTAAGGACAAGAAGGACCTGACAAGGGCGATCGACGAACTTCAACGGAGGATGAAGGTGGTGCCGCAAGAGGTCGTTTACGTTCCCAAATTCACATATATATGGACACTGGCGGAAGCCAGATATCCTGACAAAATGGCCGTAAAAATGACGCGTGATGATGCAGTCCGTGAACTTGCCCGATGCTATCTGCAAATGTGCGGAATGACCCTTGTCGGCGAGTTGTCCGGGAAATTCGGGTTTTACCGCTGGGAATCGGGCAGGGCAAACCATCAATTGGTGGATGAAGGCTTTGCGGAGCGGTTGGCTACAGGTGTTTATATGCTGTCAGCATTGTCCCTTATGAAGGGTAAATCCTGACAAACATTCGCGACAAAAAACTCTTTTGGTTGGGCGTTCGCAAAATACGGGAAGGTCATAGTCAAATAGCCTGCCGCACCGCCGAAAGGATCGTCTTATCAGACGGAAATCGTATCCAGCCTTTTGCCGCCACTTTTTGGCCGCCGACCAAAACTGTGAACTCCCCGCGACTACCTTCGACTAATTCAGTTTCTAATCCCAGTTCGCTCTTGATCAACTCCGCCACACGGGCGGCCCGAGATCGATAAGAGCCTCAAACTTTGCAGTATCGGATTTGCACTCGTTCCATCATAGATCCTCCCTATCACCGAAATATCAAAGTGTGGGCTGCCTAAGGACATCGGCCAAGGCTTTGAGTCGAGTTGAGTCGGCGGCGTTCTTTGACTGGGCAGCACTCTTATCCAATGACGATGCAAGCTTTTTGAGTTTTCCGAGTTTCTTCAGCTTTGAACTTTCTGCTTTTTGGATCGCCCTCCGAAGGTCTGCTATCCGGTTAGAAGGCAGCGTTTGCGAGCGCTCAAGCTGATCGACATACGCTTTGGCCACGACCAAGTTTCGAGGCCACGTTGTCATTTCCTGGCTTTGCACATTCAATTCGTCCACCTGAACTGCTTTCGCGGCATCGATCTCATTTTGAGTGAGGAACTTGGTAGGCGTCAGCTCAAAGATGTCGAGGCCTCGGGCGATCTCGGACGAATAAACGTGCCCATTGAACCAGTAAGCCGACCACGATCCGCCCATCATCAGCATCTTTGCGTCGATCGGGCCACGATCGAAGTAGCCGATCTCAACCGGTTTTGCCGGATCGGTGAAATCCATAATTGAAATGCCGCCCTGATACCAAGCCTGTACCTTGATGTCGCGGCCGGGAACCGGAATAAGCGAGCCATTGTGAGCGACACAATTTTCGCTCTCACTCTGCGCCGCGGGAAGCTTGTAGTAACTTGCGAAACCTAGCTTGTTATCCGTCAGATTGAAGATCGCATTTGCTCCCCATTTGTTAGGATCATCAGCTCGACACCGAGCACCCATTCCGCCACCCCATTCATCGGTAAACACCACCTTTTTGCCATCGTTCGAGAAAGATGCCGAGTGCCAGTATGCGTAGTTTGGATCGTTTACGGCATCGATACGCTTTGGGTTGGCAGGATCTTTTATATCGAGCAAGATCCCGTTCCCCGAACATGCTCCGGCAGCGAGTCCGATCTCCGGGTATACAGTTATATCGTGGCACTGGTCAGTCTCAACGGGCCTGCCCGTTCCGTGCGTGGCGCCGCTGGTCAGGCTGTTAAGGGCACCGGTCTTCGGGTCACCGAAAATCCGCGGGCTCGAAACAACCTTTGCGTCCTGCGGTGACGCTAAAGGAACCTTGATAACGTCGATGCGAAACAGAGCCGTATTTGGGTCCTCGCCCGGGGCTCCGCTTGAGCAGCCGGCAAGTTCAGCGTCCTGACGTACAAATGAGGTCCCGGACACGTAGATGTATACGTTGGAACTATCTTTGGGATCAACGAGGAGTGTATGAGTGTGCGAGCCGCGGCAGGTTTGAACTGCTCCTACCTGCCTGGGATTGCGTATGTCCGAAATATCGAAGATCCTGACACCGCGAAATCGATCCGATTGAGCCGCGGGTGGGCCCGGCTGATTCGCTTGTCCAGCAGTTGGCATTGGCGCGGCCGGAAATCCCTGCTCGCCGCAATCGAGCCGGCCGTTGGGCATCTCAACAGACATAAAGAGCAAGTTCTTGTGCACGGAAACGTCGCCTTGTCCGCCAGGACACAGCATCGATGTCACCAATTTCGCCTTTGCCGGGTCGGCGATGTCATAAATGTTGATGCCATAAAAGTTCCCGAGAAAGAGATGATTCCCTTGAAAGGCGAAGTCGGAATTGGCAAGGGCAAGCCCAGCGATCGGCATTTTCATGGCAGGGGGAATCGGGGCGCCCTTTGGAACGCTCATCGCACCAAGCGCTTTGTCCACTCGGGGATCGTTCGGGTCGGTACCGAGATCAAACGCAGCCGGCTTTTTGAGCAATAACAAATGTTTTATGCCCATTGACGCTTCACCCGCATCATACATCCCTGGCGATAATTTGGTCCGTGGATCGTCCGGGTTTGAACCGGTCATTCCCGCAGGCAGCGGCGGAGCCATTTGAAGGCCAAATGGATTTCCGGCGACAGCGGCAGCCGGTTTCGTTTCAGCGGGAGTCGGTGTTGATGTCTGTGCGAATGTGACCGCCACGAGGAACAAGCACAATGAAACGGTGACCGTGAACGATAAAAATGCTGTGTTAATTCGGTTCATAATCTTTCTTTTACGGGTTTTTCGCCCAACATGTTTCGCATAATGCTGATCTCGGCTCGCTGGCCGGTGTCGACATCGGTTGCGAAATTAAACAGCTCGGCGTCCTGGCCCGCACCTGCTGTTGCATGAAGGTCCTTCACCATGACCAGAGCCCCCTCATGATGCTGTATCATTCCGATCAAAAACAGCTGTTCAAATTCTGGGCCCTTAGCCTTTCTTAGCTCGGCCATCTGCGTGAGGCTGAGCATGCCGGGCATCAGCATTTCCGCGCCCGAATGATGACCGTGCGAATGGCCCGCGGGCATCGCCGCTATCTTCAACTCGCTGGGCTCGCCCCGAGTCTCGAGCCACCGCTTCATAAAATTCATTTCGTCCGCCTGTGACTTGCTGATGCGGGCGCCGAGCAGTCGAATGCCCTTGCTGTCCGTCCGCGCCTCGATCATATCGGTCATCTCAACGGCCTGGGCATGATGATGGATCATCTCCTGCATGAACTCTACGTCCTTGAGGGAACGCGGCGGCAGTGCTGCCCTCGTAGCCGCCGGCAATACTCGCGTTGGCTGGCCCGGCGCACCCGGCTGAACGACAATCGGCAGGTTCGGATCGGCGCGTTGTGCGTTGACCGGTGTCGTGAGAAAACAGGCCAAAAAAGCGGCCAGAATCAGCACTATTCGAATTCGCTTACCTGGATTGAGCAACGCAATGTGAGGAATAGACCTGATTTGGAACCAAGAAGACATTTACCCATATTTTACCCCAGTTGCGCTCTGAAGCACTACCCGACAAGACCCGTGCCACGATTACCTGATGCACGGTCTGCCTGTGGATCTTTATAATGCTCATAATTACTGAGGTTTGAAAATGAACGACAGCCAGGCCGATACTTTGGTAGCCTGACCGGACAAAAACGTCGGCGCGAATTTTGCTTTTTTCGCCGCCTCCAATGCCGCGTTGTGAAATTCAGCAGGCCCGCGAATAACCTCAGCAGAAACGACATTGCCATCTATTCCGATAAGGATGCGAACATCCACCTGGGCCTTAATTCTCTGCCGTCCTTGAAGGTCGGCCGGATAAATTGGGAGCGGAAATTCCAGTGCACGGCTATTCAGCCAGCCCCTCGTTCTCGTTACAGGATGAAATACTGCCGGCAAGATTCTCATAAACACAGGCGTCGTATCGCATTCTGCCGGCAATATAGGGGCTTAGGTCGGGATCTTTAGAGATTTCCTCGGCCTCATCTCGAAATCGTATCGCTTGTTCCTGGCTACCAGACAATTTGGACGCAACCGCTAGCTCTCGGAGAATGGATACCCTTCGTCCCCGGCTTCGTTTGTCGTTTCCTAGTAGTCCGAGTGTCCGTTTGCGCATCTCGAATGCTAGTTGCGGCAGCGGCGCGTTACCGTGCAAATATGATATTGAGTCAATAAAGGAAGCTATCCAGTAGTGCTTGTCTGGATCTTTCCCTAGGTATCGCCAAAGCTCAGTTTCAAATGTTCCGCCTAGTCTTACCCTCTCATCGTTGAATACTTTTGAAAGATTGCCTTTGTTTCCGGCAAACCCTCCCCGTTCTTCATTGACCGCCTTCCGGAAATCATGCAAATGTCGCGAGGAGCCATAATACGACTGCGGTAAGGACAACTTTTCTCATAATTATGCGACGATTTTCTCCGTCCGGCTATTGAGATTCGTCCTAATACTTCATCAATTCCTGGACCGCTTTTTCTACGTCATCCGACTGGGGCAAGATGAAATCTTCAAGCTGTGGGGCGTAGCCAACGAATGTGTCGACAGCGCCGACGCGGCGGACGGGAGCATCGAGATATTCGAATAACTCACTTGAGATGCGGGCGGCGATCTCGGCACCGTAACCCCATGAGAGCGGGTCCTCGTGAGCGACGATCACGCGGGATGTTTTCTTGACCGATTCGGCGATCGCCTCCCAATCATAAGGCACAAGTGTGCGCAGATCGATCAGTTCGACGGAGACGCCTTGCTGTTCGAGACGCTTTGCGGCTTGATTCGAACGCTCCACAAGCGCTCCGTAGGTTATGATCGAAACGTCGTTCCCTAAGCGAACCTTTTTCGCTTTGCCGAATGGTATAAGGAAATCGGCGGAAGGATACTGTGATTTATTGTAGACCTGCCGGTAAAGATGCTTATGCTCAAGGAACAGCACAGGATCGTCGCAACGGATCGAGGTACGCAGCAGGCCGTTTGCGTCCAAAGCAGTCGACGGATAAGCGATCCGCAGACCGGGCGTATGCGAAAATATAGTGGTGCCGGACTGCGAGTGATAAACGCCGCCGCCCTTTAGATATCCGCCGACGGGAACACGGATCACCATCGGGCATTTGGTATCGCCATCCGACCGCCAGCGCATCACCGCGACCTCATTGCGGATCTGGTGCATTGCCGGGAAAATGTAATCGAAAAACTGTATCTCAATAACGGGTTTAATCCCGCGAAGTGAAAGCCCGACTGCCCGGCCAACGATGTTGGCTTCGGCCAAAGGTGAATTAAAAACACGCGCGGAACCGAACTTTCGCTGAAGATTGGCCGTCACCTTAAACACGCCGCCTTTGCCCTTAACCGTCTCGAGATACTCTTCGCGCGAGACGTCCGCGACATCTTGACCAAAGACGACTATGCTTGCGTCACGCTCCATTTCTTCGTGCATGCAGCGATTGATGAGATCGACCATCGTGCCCGGGTTGCCCGAAAGCTCAGCACCGTCTTCGGTATCAAAGGCATTCGAGGTTGGGTCGACATCCGGCGAAAAAACATTGCGATAAGCCGTCTCGGCGGCCGGCTGCGGCGTTTCGATCGCTATGTCAGCTGCTTTGGTTACCTCGGCATCTACCTCTTTTCGAAGCCCATCCAAGTCTTCAGACGAAGCGATGCCTTCCGTCATTAAAAATTCAGCGTAAGTTTTTATAGGGTCGATCGCGGCATCGGCCTGGCGCTCTTCCTCGGGCCGATAGAGCTTTTCGTCATCGGAAAGCGAGTGTGAATACGGCCGAACGACGCGGGCGTGAATGAACGCCGGCCCTTTTCGGGCCCGGCAATAATCGACTGCTTTCTTAAACGCGCCATACGATTCGAGGGGATCGGTACCGTCGATCTTCTGAATTTGAAGATCGGGAAACCCCGAGACAAGCTTCGAAATATCGCCGCCGGCAGTCCCTACTTCGACGGGCGTCGAGATCGCATATCCATTATCTTCGACAAGAAATATTACGGGCAGCTTCATGTTGCAGGCAGAATTTAGAGCTTCCCACCATTCGCCTTCGCTGGTCGTCCCATCGCCGACCGACAGATAGACGACCTCGTCACCTTTGAATCCGGCGACCTTTTCCCGCAGCTCTTTGACGAGCGAAGCGCGACAGCCGGCCTCGGCGGCGCCGACGGCGTGCAGGGCCTGCGAACCGGTGCAAGATGATTGTGACGGAACATTGAGGTCTTTATGGCCCCAATGTGACGGCATTTGTCGGCCGTGCGAGTTGGGATCCTTTTCGGCACCAACGGCCGACCACAACATCTCCTGCGCTGTCATCCCTAACCCAAGCATTAGAGCGCGGTCGCGATAATATGGAAAGAACCAATCGTATGCCGGCTTTAGTACAAGCGCAGCTGCTGCTAATACGGCTTCGTGACCGGCGCCGGATATTTGGAAGTATATTTTGTTCTGACCCTTAAGCTGAATCTCCTTATCATCGATCCGGCGCGACATGTACATAGTTCTGTACAAGCCGACAAGTGTCTTGTTGTCGAGTCCTTGAGTTCTATCGATCGCTGCCGCTGCGGATGTGGTAGGCCCGGAGGGTTTCTCGGCCGCGGCTCCCTTGCCGGTTTGCTGTGTCTTGGAATCTTCTATGTAGCCGTCTGCCTCGGTCGACTTTGCCCGCTCGGCAACCATCGTCGCACTATTATTGTTTTTCTCTATATCCTTGTTCGACTTCTCGCGTGCAGTTGCCATTTCGATAAAACCTACTGATAACTATTATTAATAAAACGGTATCTATAAGATAACAAAGAAGACGAAAACGGGCAATTTTGGGGAACCGCTGGCCATGGGTGTCCAACTCTGTGCGGTTCGAATCGATGTGTTCGGCTCGTGTCCAGTGCGGCCATGAAGCTGGAAAAATTACATAACCGATTTCGGATAGAACATCCTTACAGAAACATCTAAACTTTGAAGCGTGATGATCGAGGATCTATTAAAACATGACCCTGCCGCTGATTGGCGTTGGCAGGCCGTTGCGGCGAGAAAGCGTGAATTCGACGGCGTGTTTTACTTCGGGGTCAGGACAACCGGCATTTTTTGCCGGCCGTCGTGCTCGTCAAGAAGCCCGAAGCCCGAGAATGTGACATTTTTTAACACGCCGCTCGCCGCTGAGCTTGCCGGATTCAGAGCGTGCCTGCGGTGCAAGCCGACGCAGCCGTTAACACCGGAACTGGGCGCTATGCTTGTTGGCCGAGCGATCGGGCTGCTTGGCGACCGCGAACTCGAAATTGCGACAGTTGAAGAACTCAGTGCGAAATTGGTCGTAAGCCCGGGCCATCTTCAAAAGACATTCAAGGTGTACCTGGGGCTATCACCGAAAGAGGTAATGAACAAAATGCGTATCGAAAATTTCAAGGGACAGGTCAGGAAAACAGACGTGACCACATCCTTGTACGACAGTGGTTTTGGATCGAGCCGTTCGTTATACGAAAAAGCCGGCGAAACGCTCGGCATGACTCCGGCAACTTACCGAAAAGGCGGGAAAGGCATCGAGATAAACTATACCATCGTCGAATCACCGCTGGGTAAGATGCTCGTAGCTGCGACGGCGAAAGGCATTTGCTCGGTGAGCTTCGGCGACGATGCGGACGAATTGAAGCGGGAACTCGAGTCCGAGTTTTTTGCCGCGACGATCTGTGACGATGATGCGATGCTCGAACGTGCTGTCACGGCGATCCTGAAAGGCCTAAGCGGCGAACGAGCAATCCTGTCCCGGCCATTGGATTTTCGCGGAAGCGCTTTTCAGATGCGCGTTTGGTCGGAGCTGCGAAAGATCCCGTTTGGCGAGACGCGTTCATATCGCGAGATCGCGCAGCGGCTTGGAAATCCGAACGCAGTTCGGGCTGTCGCGCGAGCATGCGCGACAAATCCTGTTGCGGTGGTCACGCCGTGCCACCGCGTTATCGCATCGAACGGAAATCTGAGCGGATACCGCTGGGGGATCGAACGAAAGAGTGTGCTGCTGAACGCCGAAAAAGTCGCCGGGGAGGACCGAAATGCACCGCGAAATTGAACCTAGATCATGTATTTCGGGACGTCCTTCGAGGCTCGCGAAGGTCTTCTAGAGATCATGAAAACAGCCACGTCTCACGATTCGATCGAAAATCTGCTTCCGTACGGCGGAGAAGCGATTTATTATCCGAACATTCTAAGTCAGGATGAGGCTTCAGGCTATTTCGACATTCTGCTTGCTTCGATCGCATGGAGGCACGACGAGACCGTGTTAATGGGCAAGCGGATCGTTGCTAAACGCGAAGTCGCGTGGTACGGCGATCGGGCATTCGAGTATGCCTACTCCGGCTCGTCGAAGATCGCACTGCCGTGGACGCCCGCGCTTAAGGTGCTCAAACAGATCGCCGAGGACACCGCCGAAGCGCGCTTTAATTCCTGTTTATTGAATCTCTACCACAGCGGCGACGAAGGCCTTGGCTGGCACAGTGACAATGAAGATTCGCTTGTAAAAGGCGCGACGATCGCCGCGATCAGCCACGGGGGTGAGCGGCGGTTCGACCTGATGCATCGCAAGACAAAAGAAAAGGTCTCGATAATGCTCGGAAACGGCAGCCTGCTCGCAATGCTGGGCGCGACACAAACGCATTGGCTGCATTCACTGCCAAAAACCGCGAAGGTGACCGAGCCGAGGATAAGTCTGACGTTCAGGTTGATGCGGGAAAGTGGATAGAATTGAGCTAGATACGAATCCGCGACATCACGTCGTTCCGGTCGATCTCTAAATGCCGGGCCACGTCATCCAGGATACTTGCCAACGTACCGATTCGAATTGGATCATGATTGGGAACGGTAATATGGTGGGTGCCGTTTTCTGAAGTCGTAAGCCTAATATGGCTACCCGTTTGTCTTGTAACTTCGTAGCCGAGCAATTTCAAGGACCTAACTAGTTTAGCGCCTGAAACATTTCTTGGTAGTCTCATGCAGCAATGACTTCTTCGCTAACGAAGTGGAGGCGAATGATCTTCGGCTTATCTTCGGGCTCGAAATGACATGCGACAGCATCGCGAATGTTCGCACGCAAATCTTCAAGGCCATCGCCTTCGGTGAAAATAGATTCGCCTAGCGCCCTAGCTGTGTAGCCGCCTTCATCTGCTTCTTCGACAAGAAAAATTATTTCGCGCATGCAATAATTATAGCAAAACGTTCATCGATTTTCAGGGACTTTTTCGAAGGCCAAATGCTGGTTGGGCGTTCGTCTCAGCGTAAACCACAAACCTTAGTCTCGTTCGCCATTGGTGACGTGAAGTTACCTGGTGTCGAGGTCTTCAATACGAAAGTCGTCAGCCACCACGTACATGTCGTTTAGAAGCAAGACCTTGGCGTTAGGTTGTCGTGGACAACCGTCGTCATCCGCGGTGAGAGTCACACCACATCGTGCCCCGGCGGAGATTACAGATTCCGCGTAGGATTTAGGAGCAATCATCAAAATTCCATAACTCTTTTCGATGAATTTCTCCGGCGGCATAAAGCAATATTCATCAGCAGTTCGCCAGCCACCGAAGACGTCTACCGTCGCGATCTTCAACTCATCCAGGAAGCATCGCTTATCTTTGACTTCAGAAATCAGTTGTAAGCCGCATAGAGGCTCCTTGTATTGAAGCAATAACGGATGCGTCCCTTCTAACCTAATTGATGAAAACTCTCTGTAACGAAGTGCGAACTCATGTTTGCGATCGTAATGTATTCGAAACTTGACGGCTGCTGAGAAAGAATTGATTGATGCTTCAATGATTATCTCAAGAAAGGTAGTTTGCGTTCGAACCACTTTTCCTGCTCCGCCACGTTCGAGAATGCTTTCCAATACTTCGATTTCCATTCACTGCGATCTCAAAACCCAGCCTTTGGGGTCGACGACCGGAGCAGATTCCGTAAAATTGACCCTCGCCTTTCCGTCCTTCATTTCGACACGCTGGGATCTGCCGTTTAATTCGACATCGACCGGCATTGGGAAAGGTAGGTTATTCGGCGTTTCCCAACTAAGTGTTAGAAATTGCAGCTTCGCGTTTTTCGGACCGCTTTGAAATGTTGCAAGGCTGCTGATCAATTTCGGCAGCTTAGGCTGTCTTAAATACAACTCAAAAAACCAATCGAGTTCCGTTTTGGATTCCTGTTCGGCGATGCTAAGGAAATCGTCAGTATTCACCAGCCGCGATTGCCGCCCGTCGGTCCAAGTCTCCATCGCTTTTATCGGATACGCCATTCGGCGAAGCGAACGGAAAAATGCGTCGTCGCCTATGAGATAGCGCAAAGTATGAAGTACAACGGCGCCTTTGCCGTAAATGTCGCCATCGCTGCTAAGGTAATCGGGTTCGGCCATGTAGACCTGGTAGGCGATCTTGGGTTCGCGCGGAGCGACGGGCTGCATGTTTCGGGTTGCTTTCGAACGAGCGCGCATAGCGTCAAAATATGCGTCTTTACCCTTTGTCTCCTCGATATAGAGCGTGTCCATAAACGATTGAAACCCTTCGTGAATCCAGAAATCGCGCCAATCGGATGCGGTTACTAAATTCGACCACCATTCGTGGCCGAATTCATGAAACATCAGCCAGTCAAAACCGTCCTTGCCGAATCGGAACTTGTTGCCATAGGCGATATGAGTCGAATGCTCCATCCCAAGATGCGGTGTCTCGACAATGCCAAGCTTCTGTGACCGCCAGGGAAACGGTCCAAGATATTTCTCGAAAAATGCATTATATTTCTTGGTTTCAGCAATAAGCTTTGCGCCATTATCATAGCTCTCCGGCAAGATGTAAAACTCGATCGGGATCGTCTCACCGGTAACGCTTTTCACGGAATCTTTGATCACTCGATATGGGGCGGCGTCGAACAAGATCGAGTAATTCGGGATCGGGTTCGTTACGAGCCACTTATAGGTCGATGTACCGTTCGCGTTCTTTGTGACACCCTCGAAACGCCCAGGGCCGGCGGCCACGAGCGGGTCAGGCACCGTTACATCCATCTCAGCCGTGTCGGCTTTGTCCGACGGATGGTCTTTGCACGGGAATAAGATGTCGGCGCCGTCGTTCTGCATTGCGATAGATATCCAGTCAGCACCACTCGGCGTTTTTTCCCACATAAACCCACCGATCCACGGCGGACGCGGAGCAACGCGCGGGACGCCGCTATATTTGACGGTCACCAAAAAGTCTTCGCCTGCCTGCAACGTTGTTGGGAACCACATCCAGATCTTACCGGTGCGGCGCTCCCATTTCAGGTTCTCGTCCTTCCATGCAAATACACGCGAAACCTCATACGGTGTGTCGAGGTCGAGGACCATCACATTTGTCGGATGGACGATCGTACCGGCAATCGACGTTTCACCAGATATCGATCTTTTCGCAGGCTCGACATTCAGCCTTATTCCGTAGTGCTTAACGTCATAAACCGCCTGCTCCGGCATCAGCGGCCCGCCTGTATCAGTAGGGCGGACGCCGAGTTCGCGCTGTGCAAAAGAGGTCGATACGGCCAAAAGTATGATGACGAATTGAAGTGTGTTTTTCATGGTTTTCCCGACAACACTTTACACGCGATTTGGATTATCTAAAAATAGAAGGATGATTCGGAATTCTGTTTTTCCAGCTTTGGTTGTTTCCATTTTTGCGATCGTATCAAATGCACAAATCGTAAATCCCTTGCCATCGGCAGCCAAACCGGAGCCGAAAAAGACCAATTCACGGCCGGCGGAAACCACTATTGTGTCCGAACCGTATGACAAAGCTGACGTCAAAACGATGGCATCAAAATGTGTATCGCTGGATACCGAGGCAGGCCTGATCGAAATTGAGATGTTTCCCGAAAGCGCGCCTGAGTCGGTTAGAAACTTTTTGAATCTGGCGGCGACCGGTGCGCTCGATACCACGCAGTTCACACGGGTCGTGCCGGGCTTTATTATTCAAGGCGGCGATCTCTATTCTAGAGAGGGGAAGGTAACTTACGATATAGGAATGCGCGCCAGGAAAAGCGTACCCGATGAGCCAAACAAGATCCTGCACGAACGCGGCATCATCTCGATGGCTCGCGGCGCAGAACCCAATAGTGCGACGACCAACTTTTTTATTTTGGCCGGCAACGGATCCCATCTCGACGGAACGTTTGCTGGTTTCGGCCGAGTAACAAGCGGTATGGATGTCGTCGATATTATTAATAAGGCTGAGGTCGTGGACGAAAAGCCAGCGAAGCCTGTTCGGATCAAAAAAGCGACGGTCGCAGCATGTGCTAAAACCTAATTGCTTTTACTCGCCAAAATCTAGATCAAGCGTCATTTTGTATTCATTCGCCATCGACGGATGGCCGTGCGCCATCGAAACTTCGATACCTTTTTCGTAGGTTTCGATCGCCTTTTCGCGGTCGCCCGATCGTTCGTAAGCCTTAGCGAGAATTCCGTATGCATTGCCTTCATCGTCGGCTTTGGCAAGATACGTTTCGAGAATCGCAATAATCTCGTCGTGCTGATCGAGCTTTTCATATTCCTTGGCGAGACCGAACATTACGATCGTGTCGTTTGGATCCGCGGTGAGCATTTGTTTGAAAACTTCGATTCGGTTTTGCATATATAAGAGATTATCGAATGGAGAGAAGAAACACGAGCGGCAAGTGATTTGTGCGAATTTTGAAGTGTTCAACGGTGCACGTTTTCAATTGTTCAAGTATTCAACGTGTTCATCTCCCGGCGGCTCGGAACCGCGGGCGGGACGGTGTCGCCGCGTTGGAGTTTAGAAAAGTCGCTGTTGAACCGGGCCGGACGGAGTATCCACCTCGATGGGTTTTTCATGCTGGCGAAAACCTAGTCGTTTTGAATGGAAATCGAACAGCTTTTTTGTTACTTCCCATTGTTCGGTAACCCCGACGCTGCGTTCTTTATAAGACTTATGACGCAAAGTGCCGCCGCGTTCGCGCTTGATCGTGTTAATGATCTTTGCGGCCGCGGTTGGTGAGAGTCGTTCGTGCATTTTTGCAACGAAATATTCTTCGATCGAATCGCTGTCGAGGTGCAGCATGGACATAAACGCACGGGTCGCGCCGGATTCACTTGCGCGCTCGAGCAATCCGGGGATATCCGATTCGTTGTAACCTGGAATGATCGGGGCAATGCCGATACCGGTTGGAATCCCTTCTTCGGAAAGAGTTTTCATTGCACGAAAGCGTGCCTCCGGGACGGGCGTGTATGGCTCGAATGGATTTGATCTTTCTTTGGTCAAAAACGGCAGCGAAAAGAAAACCGTCACTTTTAGCTTTTTTAAGATGTCAATATCCCGGGTGACAAGTGGGCTCTTTGTAATTACACCCACAGGAACCCGGAATTCATGGCAAACTTCGAGGCATTTTCGGGTTAGCTCGTATGACGCCTCAAGCGGCAGATAAGGATCGGTCGCGAACGAAAAATCTATGTGCGGCATCTTCGAACGGGTTTTCTTGAGTTCTTCCCTCAATATCATTGGTGCGTTCAGCTTAACCACGATCTTTGTCTCAAAATCCGTGCCCGCTCCGTACCCTAGATATTCGTGATACTGACGGGCAAAACAGTACGTGCAGCCGTGAACACAGCCACGATAGCAATTTACCGTAAAACGCCAACCGCCTTCCCAATCGGATGCGAATGCCTTTGTGATAACTTTTTTTGTCGCGATTTCTTCGAAGATCTCAAGTTTTGTCGGCGGCGGTTCACCTACGTATTCTGCGGAGTAGCGGTCGTAGGGATTGGGCGGGTTCTTGACGTATCGCATAGATGCAACGATAATTCATCTATGAAGGAAAGGCAAATTTTAAGGCAAGAGCTTACCGGAACAACCGTGATGCAGTTCGGTGGGTGATTACATCTTTTTCTGCATCAACCAGTCGGTCTGCGGGTCAGAGCCAAGCAGAAAAGTGTGCCGACCGACTCGACAAAACCCTTGTTTTTCATAAAATCTTTGTGCGCGCGGGTTGAATTCCCACACGCCCAGCCACATCACGTCCCGGTCATCGCTTACTGCTTGTTCAAAGCACGCATCCATCAGCGTTTGGCCAACGCCCCGGCCCAAGAATTTTTGGTGCGAATAGAGTCGTGAAAGTTCGACCGGTTTATCGGACGTAATGCCCGGTTCGATGTTATCTAAGATCAGTTTTGCATAGCCGGCAAGCTCGCCTACGAACTCAGCCAACAGGAAAATGTTCTTTTCGTCGGCTAGTTCGATGGCGATCTGTTCAACGTTGAACGCCTGCCGCATATAGTGATTCAGATCATCCGGCGCGTTCTTCGGGTGGGCGGCAAACGCGTCCCAGAATGTTGTGTACGCGAGATCGGTGAGCTGCTTCACGTCGTCTGGTATCGCATGGCGAATTGTTATTTGCTCAGACACGATTTAAAACGTTCTCCAGCACAAAAATCTTTCGGAGCCGAAAACGTACCGGTGTCTGAACCAGACTAATGGCTTTTAGGCTTTCCGTCCCCGACATAAAATACGGCTCGCGGCAGGCCGGAACTTGCGCCAGCCAACTCGGTATCGAGACACCAAGTTCGTCGCAAAGCGTTTCGATAACGCTGGCCAGCACTGCGTCTTTGCGTTCATCGCTCAAATCGAATGGTGCGAATATTGCGGCCGGATCTTTGTGGTAACGAAAGTCGTCCACGAAATCCATAAGAGGAATTTTCCACCATTTAGGATCTTGCTCCATCTCTCGTTTCGTTTGAACCGCCGTTATCATTTCTGAAAGATTTCCTCGATGAAATACTGTGTAGCCGGTTTGATCTGATTTCTAGGATAGTACTTTTCAATAATTGAGAAAACTTCCTCGGGTTTTGTGAGACCCAGGACGTTGATAAGTGTTCGAACATCGTCACGATCATAAGTGGCGTCTCTGGCTGAAATTGACTTCATTGCAAGAAGATAGTCCGGTTCCGGAACAAAAACCGTCAAATTCGGTAGATCGAACAATACTAGTTGTTTGTGCTCGACCCAATATCCCTTAACGGCATCGTTGAACCAATTTTCATTCAAGCCGTGACGATCAGCTATCCTTAGAATTGCTTTGCGAATCTCGACGGTTGGCTTGAAAATCGCGTCCACGTCTTTCGTAGCAGGCCTCGCGTCATACACCAAACACATAACCGCGCCGCCGTAAAGCGAAACTTCGCCCTTTACGTCCATTTGGCGAAGTTCGTCATTCAGTTCGGTCAGGTATTGTGTGATCTCGTCGGCGGTCATAGTCTCAAGCTCAGAGTACCAACTTCAGTTGGCTCGTCATTCGCACGCGTGCATTTTGAAGAAAAAGCCAGAGGAACTAGGTGACTATTTCATAATTAGCTTCGCGATCGTCTGAAGCTGCATGTTTGATGTGCCTTCGTAGATGGAGCCTATCTTTGAGTCGCGCCAGAACTTTTCGACCGGATAATCTTTTACGTAGCCGTAGCCGCCGTAGAGTTCGATGGCTTTTGACGAGACGGCCTCAGCGCAGCGGGATGAATAAAGTTTCGCTATGGCGGCTTCTTTGAGGAACGATTTGCCGGCATCTTTTAGGCGGGCGGCGTTGTAAACAAGCAATCGCGTTGCTTCGATCTCGACGGCCATTTCGGCAAGCTGGAATTGGACGGCCTGGAAGTTACTGATCGGTTGGCCGAACTGTTCGCGTTCCTGAGTGTATTTTAATGCACATTCGTATGCGCCTTGAGCGATGCCGAGCATTTGGGCTCCGATGCCGATTCGGCCCTCATTTAAGGTCTCGATGGATACCTTGTAGCCTTTGCCAACTTCCCCTAAAACATTCTCTTTCGGTACTTTGCAGCCGTCCAGGATCAATTCCGTCGTAGAAGAAGCGCGAATGCCGAGCTTGTCCTCTTTTTTGCCAACGGTGAATCCCTCAAGGCTTTTCTCGACAATAAATGCTGTGATGCCTTTATAACCCGCCGCCGGATCGATCGTGGCAAACATAACAAAGATCTCGGCTTCGTTGCCGTTGGTTATCCACAGCTTCTGGCCGGACAATTCGTAATGGTCACCTTTGTCGACGGCACGAGTTTTCAGCGCAAAAGCATCCGATCCGGAGGCAGCTTCCGAAAGCGCATAAGCGCCTACCTTACCTTCAGCCAGCAACGGCAAATATTTCTTCTTTTGGTCATCGTCGGCCCATCGCATAAATGCGTTGGTAACAAGTGTGTTGTGCACATCGACAAAAACCGAAACCGACGCATCGACTCTGGCAAGCTCTTCGATCGCAAGAATTGCATTAAATATGGTTGAACCGGCGCCGCCGTATTCTTCGGGAGATTCAATCGCCATCAGGCCGAGTTCAAAACACTGCTTGATGAGGTCCGGATCGAGCTTTGAAGCGTGTTCCATTTCTTCGACACGGGGTCGAACCTCGCCTTCTGCAAATTCACGTACCGAAGCGCGAAACAATTCTTCGTCTTCAGATAGGACAGATAATCCTTGGTTCGTAATAGCGTGTCCTGCTGTTGCGGCTGTCATAGATTAATTCCTGTATGTTTTTGTTAATTGAGATTTGATAAATTACCATCATAATCAAGGCAAAAGGCAAAGGCAAAGTAAGTGAGCACCGAATCGAACCTCAAGGATCCGCATATTAAACCTCATAGAATTTCCTCAAGACACGTCAATCGACTCAAAATACTCGGCCTCATTCTCACGCTGATCGGAATTAGCCTGTTCTGTTATTTCGTTTACGCCGTCGGGCCGCGAGAGATACTCGACAATGTCGAGAAGTTCGGTTTCGCAGGTTTTGCGGTAATTCTGTTCATTTCCTTTCTTCGTATCTGCTCGCGGGCTGCCGCGTGGAAACTTTCAGTTTACGAACCTTATTCACTCGGCTTGAAGGACACGATACCGGCGGTGATAATCGGCGAAGCGATGAGCAGTATGATCCCGCTCGGGATCTTGGTGAGCGGGACATCAAAGGCGGTCGCTGTCAGAAATCGGCTTCCGCTCGTCGTAGGGCTTTCGTCCGTTGCGACCGAGAATCTGTTCTATAGTTTTGTTACCAGTATTTTTCTTATACTTGGTTCGTTCACATTTTTACGCAATTTCCATCTCGATACGGGCTGGGTATGGACGATCGATATTTTAATAGCTGCGATCTTCGGGGTTCTGATATTTCTCACGCTGATGATAATTCGCCAATGGCACTTCGCGAGCGAGATCTGTGAACGCCTTTATGCAAAAGGGCTTCTAAAGGGAATCCTTGAAACCGGACGTCTGCAAGTGAGGCTCTTTGAAAACCTGATCTATGGTTACTATCGCAGATATCCGCGCCGATTTATGCCGATCGCGATTTTCCAGGCAGCGTTTCATTTGCTGGGCATACTTGAGGTTTGGATCATCCTCAGCCGGATCACTGGCGCTCTGCCTGATGTGACAACTGCGTTTCTGCTTGAATCGGTCAGCCGGCTCATCACGATCGTGTTCAAGCTGGTGCCGTTCGTTATTGGTGTCGATGAAGCGGGCGCACGATTCGTCGCCGAAACCCTCTCGATCGGGGCCGGGATCGGTGTAACGCTTGCAATAATTCGTAAGGGAAGAATACTGTTTTGGACGGCAGTGGGGCTGATCCTGATCATCAAACGCGGCCTTTCTTTACGCGAGATCAAGGAAGCGGGAAGTTCTAGAACGGCCAATGGATAGGTACGAGGATCATTGTTACGATAAAAACGATGATCGTTAGTATCGTCCCAATTTTCACAAAATCCATAAATCGATATCGTCCCGGCGTATAAACAAGTACGCAAGCGGGTTCGAGCGGTGTAATGAACGAAAACGACGCGGCATAGGTCACGGCGATGATAAAAGTTCGCGGATTGAGTCCAAGCGCGACGGCGGCCTTAACAGCCACGGGGAGCACGACCAGTGCGGCCGCCTGATTCGACATAGGCTGTGTCATCGCGACGGTGAGAACGAAAAAGCCAGCGAGCACTGCGGTCTCACCGTATTGACCGAAATTAGATTCGATAAGGCCCGCAAGGTATTTGTCCGCTCCGGTATTCTCCATAGCCGTGCCGAAACTCATCATACATGCGATGAGAACGAGCAGACGAAAGTCGATCAGAGAGTACATCTCCGAATACCTAATAGTCTTGGTTGCGAGCAGCATCAAAACGCCTGCAAGTACGCAGACAGTCAATGGAATATCGAAACCGATCACAACCTTTGAAAGTGAAAGGCTGAGAAATAAGAGGAAGGCGGCGATCGCCCAGCGCCGCTTGTCAATACGCATTCCGTTGGATGAAACATCCTCTAGCAATATCAGCTCGCCCTCGACCGCAAGCGGCTCGATCCGCTGCCGTGAACCCTGGACGAGCAGCACATCGCCAAATTTGAGTCGAACGTCGCTCAGTTTATTGAAAAAGGTTTCACCGTGCCGATTAATTGCCAAGACAGTCAATTCGAAGCTTTGTCGAAAGCGAAGGTTTTTCAGCGTTTGGCCGACAAACCTCGAGTCCCGCATAACCATGACCTCGAACAACTGGACGTTCTCGCTCTCGAGAAGAACGTCGTTGAGCATAAAGTCAGGCTTTATTTCCAGGCCTGCCTCTTCCTTCACGCGAAGGATGTCTGTAATTGTTCCCTCGACGATCAATGAATCGCGCCTGCGTATCCTTTCGCTTGAGCTCGGAGCATTGATCTTCTCCCCGCTGCGAATGATACCCAATACGTTGAGCTCCAACTCTTTGTAAATATTCGCTTCGCCGAGAGTTTTGCCAACCAGACGGGATTCCGGCAGGACGAGAAGCTCGGATATATATTCTCGAATATGATATTGCTCGGTCAATGAGTCTTCACCACCGCGGCTGGGCAGCATTCTCCTACCGATGAGGAGCATATATGCCATGCCCGCGACGACCATTATTACCCCGACTGGTGTGAGCTCAAACATGCCGAGGGCTTCGTGGCCGTACCGCTGAATAGCGCCGCTGACGGCGAGGTTCGTGGATGTGCCGATGAGGGTACAGCTGCCGCCGAGAATTGCCCCGAACGAAAGCGGCATAAGAAGTTTTGAAGGCGGTATCTTAGATTTTGCGGCCAATCCGATAACAACCGGCAAAAACATTGCGGTCGTAGTCGTGTTTTTTAGGACCGATGCGGATAGGGCGGCCACGGCCATGATAAGGGCCGTAAGGATGAGTTCGTTGTTCCCGGCAATTCGATACAACCGACGTCCGATCAGGTCGACGAGGCCCGTCTTGATGAGGCCGCCGACCAGGATGAACAGCCCGCCGATCGTAATTATTATGTCATTGCCAAACCCGGCGACCCCGTCCTGTATTGACAGCACGCCCGTCATCACAAGAGCGATCACCAGCAGGATGCCGACAATATCGACCGGCAGCTTTTCGGTCGCAAATAGTGCAACTGCAACCAGCAGAAGAATTAGGGTGATCGCGATCGGGGACATTTTTTGCAAGCATACTAGAATAACCTTCGTTTGAAAAGACCTATGAAAAAAACGACCGGAACTCCGACTGTCTTGTGAAACCGGACTATGGAAAGTTGGCGGCCCGTTCGGCTAGTCATTTTGAACGAGATGAATGCCTTTATGGCTTCAAAGTTCGGACGTAGCCAGCGATAGCCTTGATCTCTTCCGGCCTCAACTTCTTTCGGAACGAAGGCATTATGAATCCGCCTTTCGTGATCTTCTTTACGAGCTTAGCGTCGGAATCCTTCCATTTCGACTGCCTTTTCTCGCTCGTAAGGTTGGGGCCTTTGCCGCCGGTGCCGTCCGCACCATGACAGCGGGCACAGTTGTTTGCAAACAGATCTGCTCCGGATGCGGCCTGATTCCGGGCGTTCACCAGTGCAATTGTTGAGTACGAATTCACTGCGATAATCCCCGCTGCAGCAATGAAGCAGCAGGTTGAAATAATTTTGATGGTTCGACTTTTCAGCTTCATAGGTTTGTAATTGTTTATCTTCATCTCTTCCCCTCAGTTACGAATGTTTGCCGCCTGGATCTTTAGAATACCTTGGAGATCCACTTAAGAATTTATGAGGCCTCTTCCAAAATGCACTAAATGAATGTGCGAATTTGCCGCAGCGTTGTTTCGATCTCCTCGGCCGTATTTAGCAAACTCGGCGCCAGCCTTACATAGCGTTCGCGATAAGGCGCCGTCGAAGCCACGATCCGCTTCGCAAGCAGCTTTTTCACCACGTCTTCGGACTTTGTGCCTACTACCTCAAAACATACGAGTCCTGCCGAAAGCTTATTTCCCTGCGGTGTATAAAGCTTTACATTCTTGATCGCGGCCAGACCCTCTTTGCATTGATCGTTCAGACCATGAATGCGTTTGGCGATCCTCGGTCGCCCGATCTTTTTATGAAATTCGAAAGCCGCCGGAAGCGCCCATTCGTATTCGAATGCGTGAAAACCGCCTTGTGTAATCCAGGAAGCCCGGGTTGGCGCGGTCAGTTTTTCATCCGAAATCCAAGCAGTAAATGGCTCGATCGCAAATGCTGGAAAGATAGTCCGGACCATTTTCCAATTTACTGCTTTTGCCCAAACAATTCCGGTTCCGCGGGGCCCGAAGATCCATTTGTGTGTCCCGGCTATAAAGAAATCCGCACCCATTTCGGCGACCGTTTCGTCCTCGACACCAAAGCCGTGAACGCCGTCAACGACGAGAAGCACTCGATCCGCTTCTGCCCTGCCTTTGTTCGCTTCAGCGATCATGTCGGCAATGGCACGCACGGGAAGCTTTAGCCCGGTACTTGAATGCACCCACGTGATGCCAACCACGCGTGTTTTTGGTGTAATCGCCTTCTGGATCCGATCGACGATATCCTGTTCGGAAGCGAGGTTGATCTCGTCGAAGAGGCCGATCTTCCTGACCGTTGCCCCGGCACGCTCCGCGGCGAGTCGGGCCGCTTCGTGGTGAACGAAATGGTCGTGCTTCGTTATGAGAATTTCATGTCCAGCGTTGATCGGCAGGCCCTGATAAATAAGAGCCAATCCCATCGTTGTACTGTTGGTTACCGCAACCTCTTCTGCCTTTCCGCCAAGATACTCGGCCGCGGCCGCCTGGACCTTACCCGGCATTTCGAACAAATTATGTTCGAGATAGACGAGCGGATTCCGGTCGATCGCATTGCGGTGTACTTCGATTGCATTGCGAACCACCCTCGGGTGTGAAGCAAGAAAGAACGAGCTTAAATGAATATGATCGTTCGACAACTGATCGAACTGCTCACGTACGCCCGGCCACGTACCCAGATCAGGTAACGTCGGCCGTCCGGCGGCGTAAAGGTCTTCCTGGCGGGAAATGGTGACGACTGTGCCGGCGGCGGCGGCTGCCCAGGCGTTAATGAGAAAATCACGGCGTTTCATAATATTGATCTCCATTCCATTTATTAGACATAGTGCGCCAACGACGGAGAAACGGCATATTTAGCCTGTGAAGTTGAGGTTGCCGTTCGGATCAAACCGTGCAAGGCCTTAGTTTGAATATCTTTCCCTTTGTGCCCGTTCGATATACCCTTCGAAGAATTGAGTTGAGACAAATCCTGACACTGCCAACCGCGCCGTAGATTGCGTGCACGCTTCCATTTTTCGTCAGTTTTGCAACTTCAACCCAGTTGGCCATAAAACCATCCTTCTCTAGCGGCGTCAGAAATCTGACGTTAGACCCGCAAATTGGGCAAAACATCTCCCTGGCTGCCCCGGTCGTGAGCGGCCTTAAATTGATCATCATTACCTCTTGTCTATCCGTTCGGGAATGCCGCTTTACGGGCGGGCTTCGAAGATCAAATTAAACGGTGTCTCATTTACCCGTCTGAAATTAGTGAAACCGCCCTCATTTACAACCGACCGGATCCGCTTTTCACCGGCCTGAGCACCTAATGCCAACCCGACTTCCTGCGAGAGTGAGGCCGGCGTACACAACAGCGTTGAAGCTGAGTAATATACGCGCCCGACCGGCGTAAGATTGTCTTTTGTGTCATCGTTAGCGAATGGTTCGACGATCATCCATGTGCCGTCGTCTTTAAGGGAGTTGCGGACATGTTTCGAAGCGCCGATCGGATCGCCCATATCGTGGAGGCAGTCGAAGAACGTGACGAAGTCGTAATCGGAGCCGGGATACTCCTTTGCTCCGGCCACTTCGAATTTAACGCGGTCGGAAACTCCCGCTTCGTTCGCTTTCACTCGCGCACTCTCAACCGATTTGTCGTGATAATCAAAACCTGTAAACGTCGATTTCGGGAAGGCTTCGGCCATCAGAATAGTGGATGCCCCAAGACCGCACCCGACATCGGCGACATTTGCGCCGTCAGCCAATTTTTCGGTTACCCCTTCAAGTGAAGGGATCCATGCATTGACGAGATTTGCTGCATACCCCGGACGAAAGAACAACTCGGTTCCCCGAAATAGGTCGTGATCATGCTCGTGCCATCCAAAACCCTCGCCGGACTTGAACCTTTCGGTGATCTCCGGTACCGCTTTGAGTGCAGACGTCGCGAGAATAAAGGCTCCCGGGAGGTACGCCATGCCCTTTTCGTCTGCAAGCAGGAATGCCTGCTCTTCGTTGAGAAAGTATTCGTTCGTATTAGCGTCGTACTCGACATAACCACTCGCTGCCTGCGAATTGAGCCATTCCCTCAGATACCGTTCATTTGTTTCGGTTATTCTCGCGAGGGTCTCGGATGAAATGGGCCCGCCTGCGTTTGCCATCGCCTTGTAAAGGCCAAGCTTCTCACCAATAACCACTGAGCCCGCATGGAGCGTTGCCCCAAGGTCGCCTACAAATTGACCCAACATTTCATTTACTTTCTGTTCATTTATTCCCATCTTTACTCCTTGTTACGAATTTAATTAATTCACCGCGATATATCGCGGGTATGATAAAATTTCACATAACGAATAACATTACGACCTCCCTGGATATTAATCTTTAGATAATTCTGAAGTTTTTCTGAAGAAATTCTGAAGACCTATGGATGAGAGAACCGACAAGCATGTATATGAGTTCGCCTCGTTTCGCGTCGATGTGCACGAACGGTTGCTGTTTTCGGATGAGGACCCCACAACCTTACCCCCGAAGGTTTTTGACACGCTTCTAATGCTCGTCGAAAACTGCGGGCGGATCGTTTTAAAAGAAGACCTTATGAAAAGGGTCTGGCCCGAGAGTTTTGTTGAAGAGAATAACCTGGCCCAAAACATCTCGATCTTGCGGAAAACGCTGGGCGACGGCCCGGGGTCGAGATTCATTGAAACGATTCCGAAGTATGGATACCGTTTCACGGCGGACGTCTCGACCCTTGAGACCAACGATTCCGCTTTACACACCTCCGGAGCTGGCCGTCCTCCTTCGAAGCCGGTAACCAACTACGTGCTGAGCGGCGACGCGAACATTGCATATCAGGTCATTGGAGAGAATGGTATAGATATTGTCTTCGTAATGGGCTGGGTTTCACACCTCGAGTATTCGTGGGAAGAACCTAATTTCGCGGCGTTCCTGAATCACCTCGCATCATTTTCTCGGCTGATCTTGTTCGATAAGCGAGGGACCGGATTGTCTGACCGCGTTCCGGTATCCGAACTCCCCACGCTGGAACAGCGAATGGAAGACGTACACGCGGTACTGGACGCCGTTGGATCCGACCGAGCCGTTCTGATCGGTGTTTCGGAAGGGGGCCCGATGTGTACGCTTTTCGCGGCGACATATCCCGAACGAACATCGGCGCTGGTAATGATCGGCACCTATGCCAAGCGAGTCCGCGACGATGATTATCCCTGGGGCGTATCCGCTCAGGACCGCGACTCGTTTTTCGAACTAATGCGGCGCGATTGGGGTAAACCGGTCGGAATCGAAGAGCGGGCGCCATCGCTCGCGGATGACGAAAGTTTCCGCGAATGGTGGGCGACCTATCTCCGATTGGGGGCCAGTCCAGGCGCTGCGGTAGCCCTCACAAAAATGAATAGTGAGATCGATGTAAGGAGTGTGCTGCCATCGATCCGAGTTCCGACGCTCGTGATCCATCGCGTCGGGGATATGTGCCTGAAAGTGGAAGAGGGCCGATATGTCGCATCGCAGATCCCGGGTTCGAAGTTTGTTGAGCTCGAAGGAACAGATCATCTCCCCTTCGTAGGCGATCAACGTGCCGTGCTGGACGAGATCGAAGCGTTCCTCGTTGATGTTCGTCATGCCGGATCGATCGATCGCGTGCTTGGAACTGTTTTGTGCGTCAATATAAACGGTAACGCGAAATCAGGATCGCTCAGCTGTGCGGATGAAGTTCGGCGGCAGCTGGCGATCTTCAAGGGACGTGAGGTCTTATACGATAAAAATGGCTTGACGGCCGTGTTCGACGGGCCAGCCAGAGCCATTCGCTGTTCAATAGCCATCAGAGATGTCGCCGGGCAGAAGGGTTCCTTGGTACAAACGGGGCTGCATACGGGAGAAATCGATATTATCGATGAAAAACCAAGTGGCTTTGCATTAGAATTAACAAAGACGATCGCCAACGAGAGCCTTCCGGGAGAGATATTAGTGTCGCGTACGGTCAAAGACCTGGTTGCGGGTTCAGGTATCGGATTTGTCGAAAAGGGCGTCAAGTCGTTCGAGGGAATTCAGGGCGAATGGCGACTATTTTCCGTAGATAGGTAGCGCACTCCAACTCGGTTTGCTGCTCATCAACGCGATCTTACCGCTTTTCGCACAGTCCCAGTCTCTCGATTCTGAACTCGAGAGAGATCGAGTCACTGCGCGAATGCCGTCATCAACGGGTGAAAAGGCTAATGCAGCCCTTGCTGTGGGCCCATGCGTCAACTCGACACAAAGCCGGTTGTGTGTCAAACTTTCTGTTTGCATTATAGAGTGCCAAGTTTTTTGTTAGGAGTTTTATTCGATGTCAGACGAACAATTAATAGATCCCACGTCATCAGAGGAAGCAAACGCTGAAACTGCTGAGACAACGGTTGAAAATGGTGGTGCTGCCGCAGCAACTGCCGTTGAGCCCCAACCCGTGGAAACAGAAGAAGAACCGGTAAATGCGGACGATGTTTCCTATCACGCCGTCGAGAAAGAAGGCACGGTCACCGCGATCTGGGAAATGCAGGGCCAAAAACATCTCCGGACTATCGATCCGCGTTCGGCCGAAGGTAAGCAGATCCTGGCTCTTTTTGAAACCGCGGCATAGAAGTCACACATTAGACCCTGGTATTAGGCTGAAGATCGGATGGTGATTTGGCGCGAACCGCCGGTCGTCAAATTTCGACGCTTGCACGATTCCCAGTCCACCGGACGTCAGGATGATCGCGTCAACCTCCCGCAGCTGGTCTGTACCGCACACGACCTCTTCATGGTCAAGGTTTTCCAAAACGTATTCGCGCGTAGTGCCATCCAGGCATCCGGTTGAGAGCGGCGGTGTGAAAAGCTTTCCGCCTTCGAGCCAGAAGATATTCGCCATCACTGCCGATGTGACCTCGCCCCGTTCGTTGATACGGATCGCCTCTTGCGCTCCACGCTCATTTGCTTCATCTAGTATCAAGATCTTTTCCAGGTAATTACAACTCTTTACATTTACGAGTGGTGAGCGAGAATCGATCGGATGAGATGAGACGGTAATAGCCCTTTCGTCAAGGTGGCGAGTGTCACCAGTTTGAATAAGAAGACTTGTTTTTTCATTGATCGCGTTCGGCCAATGAGCCGATGGGCTTTCATCAAAGAGTGTTACCCGAGCCTTGCCGCGCTTGAGGCCGTTTAGTTTTATCGTCCTATCGAGCGCATCGTAGACCGCTGACTCGGTTATCCCATTAAGATCTATCGCAATTGCCCCAGCGTTCGCTACCAGTCGACGCCAATGTTTCTCCCATAAAAAGGGCGTCCGGTCATAAACCGCGATAGTAGTGAATATCCCCTTCCCATAAAGGGCCGCGGCCGTCGGCGCGGTGATCGAGGCCCCGCCCGCCGAAAGACATTCCCCCTTGAAAAAGACGAAATCGTGCATACTGATGGCAACGAAAATGGAGAGTTCTCGATAAAGAACTCTCCATAGGTTCAGAAAGAAAAGACGATCAGTTGCCGGCGCGATATGTCGTAAACTGTTGGTCCATACGAGTGTCCTGACCATTGGTAAACGTGAACATACACGAATCGTCAGTGTAATCCATAAAATTATTTATTGGATCCAGGCCCGGAAATCTACTCCCCGCACAGCTGTCTCTATTCAGCGGGCAGCCGTACGCGGGCGATCTTTCCGCGGGCGTGTCGGCCACTCGGTCGCCGCCCTTCGTCGTATTCTTGGAGCAGCCGCCTTGAAACGTGTGGTAGAGCCCCATCCAGTGACCAACTTCGTGAGTTCCCGTATCCCCATCGTTGTACGGCTCGGCATTTCCACCGGGAAGACTCTCGTTCAACAAGACAACGCCGTCTCGAAGCGGATCGCTATTGTAGCTCGAGGGAAATGTGGCATAGCCAAGAATTCCGCCTGACGGGTTGCAGGTATATATGTTGAGATCATCGGCGGTGCCCTGATGCAAGGCATTCTTCATCGCGGTCTCGGCGGAGCCATAGCAGTTGTTGTACCAGGTCGTATTTGCCGTAGTTGTGGTAGCCGCATGGTTGAAAGTCCAGCCCCAGCCGCCAAACGCATCATTCAAGACACTTATCTGGTCATTGATCTGACTGCTCGATACACCTCCACCGCCGCTCGAGTTCGTTACGACATGGAAGTAGACGTTGACCACCCCTCCGGTTACATTTTCAGCACCAGGTGTCTTTCTGAGCGCTTCTTTTCGAATGGCGAAATCGGATTCCGCGGCGGCGATCCGCTGCGGGTCGTGATCCGTGGCGCACACGCGGTCGCCGATGACGACCACCGGTTTCTTTTTATCGCTGCTGCTATCATTGCGAAATTGAGCGCTGCTTGTGTACTTCACGGTGAGGAATACTACGGCGATCGCAAGTATACCGGCGACAACCGCAAAAAGTCTGAATTTGTTCATTGGTCGGAGTTCTCCCTTAGTTAACAGTATTTAGAAAAAGAACAAAATGAATAACAAACTACCGACAAAATAGTAAAATACTTTGACTTATGGAAAACGTCAAGTGGATTGATCGATACTATAAGTCTATATTATGACGGCGAAGGATATTACGATTCCGGTTCGATCCGCATTTCGTCGCCGTGCGGCCCAATGTGACCGCGGCGGTCGCGGCAAAACTCCGTGACGATCTCACTAAACAAATTACTTTTTTCCTCCTGCGGTACATGTCCACAATCTTTCAAGACAACAAGGCGTGAGTGCAGGATCGAGCTATGAAGAGAGTGGCCATCCTCGATAGGGATCACGCGGTCATCCTCACCCCAAATTATCAGTGTCGGCTGTTCGATGAGGTTGGCATCGCGTTCTATACGGTTTGCGTGCCAGTTGCGCGACGTAGCCAGGATCGAGTGATGCGCGTCAGCGGCGTTTAGCGGACGATGGATGTTTCCGATACGGTCCTGATCGATCATATGGTGATTCGCGGGAGCGAGAGTTTTGTACATCCGGTGTCGCAGAAATGTCCTGGAACTGATCAGAAACGGGGTAATTAACTCTCCGATACCTGGAATTGAGGCGAGCCGAAGTATTGGATGCTCCTTCGGCGCGTCATTGCATACCGCGCTGACGAGGACAAGTTTTTCCACTCGTTCGGGGTAATCAAGTGCGAGCGTTGCCGCAACAGCTCCGCCATACGAACTGCCTACGACTGTAGCGCGGCCGATGCCGATCCGATTCATAAAGCGTGAGAGCACTCTCGCTTGCGACGTTATCGAGTAATCGAACCATGCAGGTTTATCGGAATATCCGAAACCAGGCATATCGACCGCGATAACCCGAAAGCCGTTCTCCGAAAGTAGTGGGGCCGATTCGTCCCAAACGTATGACGAAGCCGTATATCCATGAATCAATAAGAGCGTAGGATCTGCGGGATCGCCGAATTCCTGATAATGGATAGTGACGCCGTCAACTTCGGTCAGGTGAGAATTTTCCGCATGTGGTAAGGTGGCCGCGACGTCGTCATAGTTCACGGTCTTTTTCCTGGTAAGCATTTTTACAGCGATCCCGGTGCTGACCGCACCAACCGCTCCAAACAAAATATTTCGCTTTTTCATAGGGTGTTTTTTCTTCAACTATTCTATATCAGAACCACGGCCGGCTGAATACATTCGTCGCTTTTTTTGTATTTCCCGACAGCAACCAGATCTCCACTGCTTGCGAACATAGCGATCGTCTGTCCGTCGCAATACTCCGCAGACGCAAGACGTGTTGACAATCCATTCTTTGTCTTAAGAACGCGGTCTTCGGCAAGAACGAACTTTGCCAAATGTTCGACCGCTGCTTCCGAGCGCAGCATTAGCGAGGCCGCATCATTGGATCCATCCAGCGCCTCGAGCGTATAGCCTTGCGCAATTTCGAACCGGCCGGCTCGAATCCGCCTAAGCTCGTCAAGATGCGCGCCGGTACCGAGTCGCCGCCCGATGTCCTCAGCAAGTGTCCGAATATAGGTTCCCGCCGAGCAAGCGACACGTATACTCAATACTGCGTCGGGACAAAAACCAACGTCGGGATCGAGAAGTTCGAGCTCGCGAATATCGACCCGAACCGCTTTTCGTTCGACCGAAAGTCCCTTTCGGGCGAGTTCATACATCTTCCTGCCATCGATCTTTTTTGCGGAAAACATCGGAGGTGTCTGCTCGATACTTCCCCTAAATGCAGCCAATATCCCATTGATCTCATCGAGCGAAATGTTCCCTGTCCGTAGGTTCACGGCTGGTGTCCGCGGGGTGCCGGTCAGGTCGCCCGTATCCGTTTCAAATCCCAAACGCAATGCGGCCACATATTCCTTCTCATCCTTATCGAGGACCTGCGCCAATCGCGTTGCCCGGCCGATGACGATGACCATTACGCCTGTCGCAAAGGGGTCGAGCGTACCCGTGTGGCCAACACGTCTAGTTTTGAGAACACGCCGCACCCGCGAAACTACATCGTGCGAAGTCATTCCGGCGGGCTTGTCGATAATTAGGATGCCGTCCATCACACTATACTAATCTATCCGATGCACGACTTTGGAACGAAGAATGTAGAATTGAAAGTTATGTGGAGAAGGCGAAAGGAGCCAATTAAGGACGAAGATCGTATGATAGACGACACCGAAAAAGCGGCGCGGAAAACGATGGACCGCGCTGTTCGGCTACTTGCGGCAAAACCCCGGTCTTGCGGCGAGCTTCGAAAGCGCCTTCTGGAAAAACCGTGGACGAACCTTGAGATCGTTAACGACGTCATCAAAAAACTTGAGGGATATAAGTACGTAGATGACCAACAATTTGCAGAAGAGCTTGCCTTATCGAAGCTTCGTCAAAAGCCCCAGGGACGGCGGCGCCTTAAACTCTGGATCTCACAAAAGGATCTAGACAGTGAAACTATAGAAAGGGCTGTTGATCTAGCATACCAGCAATTCCCTGAAAGCAAGCTGATCGACAGTTCCATACAGAAACGAGTTCGCTCGAAAGGCCGGCCGGCTTCGTACGAAGAAGAACGAAAGTTTTACGAGTATTTGATGCGACTGGGTTTTTCCTACGAGTTGATCCGTGAAAAGCTCAATCGGATCGAAGACATTATCGGAGATGATCTCGGGGGCGAGTCGGGCGTTGAAGATCATTGAACGAAAGCGGCCCTGAGCCGGCCGGAAAGATCGGCGATCTCGTTTACTTTTTCGTCAAATCGCATCCCAAGTGACCGGACGCTGGTCCGGCTTGTTTGATAGCGAATGAGACTGCCATTGGAAAAATACGTCCTGCTTTCCTCGGTTCCGGCTACCTTCGGCTTGATCTTGGATGTCATCCGACCATCTAGACGATCCAATCGCTGAAATGCGAAAATGAGATGGTCGCCCGAGTAGTACAATTCCGTTACTGCGCGATACGTTTCGCCGCTGATCCTCGCGTTGATTTTCCGAAGCCTTCTATCATCCGAAACGAAATAGTCAGCTTCGGTTCCCTCGAGCGAGATACCATCGACTTTTTTCGTGGTTTTATTATAGGTCGCGATTTGACCATTTATCGCATCGACCTGGGCGCGAATCGCCGCGAACTGTCGATCGACCTGAGCACTCGCAATCCCTGCGGCGGATGCAATAATAATGAAGAATATGAAGGATCGGGTCAGATCTTTACGCATAAGCCACATTAAAACATCAATGCATATTTTTTTAAAGACTCAAGATTCGAAGGCGTGAATGAATCCATCGGCGTGTCTTCGGCGAATTACAAGACTAGATGGGGAGACACCCGATCAGAATAAATTCGTAAGGAGATATAATGAAAAACCTTTTACTAGGATTCTTCGCAGTCATAATGGTTGCCGCATCATCTGCGGGCAGCATATTCGCACAGATGAAGCCCGATAACCCGATGGTGGGCGGAGCGGCGATGTATGCGTCAAAAGACATTATCGATAACGCCGTAAACTCTAAAGACCACACGACGCTAGTCGCGGCTGTTAAGGCCGCCGGTCTCGTGGAAACACTGAAGTCCAAAGGGCCGTTCACGGTATTTGCACCGACCAACGCAGCGTTCAGCGCTTTGCCCAACGGAACGGTCGATAGCCTTCTTAAGCCGGAGAACAAGGAAATGTTGACAAAGGTGCTTACCTATCACGTCGTTGCGGGAAAAATGGACTCTGGTAAGATCATGAAAGCAATCAAGAAAGGCGGCGGAAAGGCCGAGCTGAAAACCGTAGCCGGTGGAACCTTATGGGCCTGGATGGATGGGGACGCGCTTGTGCTCAAAGATGAAAAAGGAGGAATGTCGAGAGTGGCTATAGCCGATGTGAGGCAGTCCAACGGTGTGATTCATGTAATTGATGCCGTCCTAATGCCGAACTAGCACGCGTAAAATATTCCATGAAAATGAAATTTTATAAAACCACTGCCGTCGGAGTATTTGCTGTTGCGGTAATCGCGTCATCTTTCTTTTCTCCTGAAGTAAATAACGCTGCCGCTCGCCATCAGGGTCACCCGAAACCTGAACCGACGGTTCCGGCATCGGCAAAACCGACAATCGCGATCGAAGAACTGCAGATCGCGTTTGATGGAAAGAAGCTCGTCCGAATGGAAGCTGAGTGGAAACGGCGGCTGACAAAGATGCAGTTCTACGTACTTCGGGAAAAAGGTACCGAAGAGCCATATACGGGCGAGTATACTCGGAATAAAAAGAATGGAACCTATCACTGCCGGGCATGCGGGCTCGCACTGTTCAGCTCGAGTGCCAAGTATGATTCGAAAACTGGTTGGCCGAGTTTTTTTCAGCCTATCGCCGGCAAGAATGTATCGGAGGAAATTGACCGGAGTCTCGAAGAAACGCGGACTGAGGTACTTTGCTCGCGATGCGGCTCGCATCTCGGCCATGTATTCGACGACGGCCCCGAACCCACGGGCCTTCGGTATTGCATAAATTCAGCGGCACTGAATTTCGCGGGGCGATGAAAGAGCCGCCGTCTTCTGTTACGGCCTGACCGGATTGTCGCTCTCACAAATTCAACCGATTGCCGGTTCGTGATAACATTTGTTTTTCAGATAACTATCATGACCGGTAACCAGATCAGACAGAAGTTTCTCGACTATTTTGAAAAGAACGGGCACAAAGTTGTCCATTCTTCGCCGTTGCTTCCTGCCAATGATCCGACGTTGCTTTTTACGAACGCTGGGATGAATCAGTTTAAGGATGTATTTCTTGGCATTGAAAAACGCGATTATAATCGGGCGGTGACGTCGCAGAAATGTATTCGTGCCGGCGGCAAGCACAACGACCTGGATGAGGTTGGAAAAACCGCGCGCCACCACACCTTTTTCGAGATGCTCGGCAATTTCTCGTTCGGTGATTACTTCAAAGAAGACGCGATCAAGTATGCCTGGGACCTATTGGTTAACGAGCTAAGGCTTGATGAATCAAGACTTTGGTTCTCAGTTTTCGAAGGCGATAGTGAGGTCGGGCCCGACGATGAAGCGAGAAAATATTGGGAGCAGGTCGGCGCAAACGCTGATCGTATTCTCGGATTTGGGCGGAAAGATAATTTCTGGCAGATGGGTGAAACTGGTCCATGCGGGCCGTGTTCCGAGATCCATTACTATATGGGAGACGACGCGCAAGATCCGGAAAAAAATAACGCCGGGTGGGTTAACGGCCCGGGCGACACAACAATGGAGATATGGAACCTGGTGTTCATGCAGTACAACAGAACAGAGGAATTACCCGGGATATTTAAACTGTTGCCGCTGCCGGCTCCGTCAGTCGATACTGGAATGGGTCTTGAGCGGATCACCGCCGTGATCCAGCACGTGAAGACAAATTACGACACAGATATTATCCGTCCGATATTGGAGTTCGCGGCCGATCTGTCAACACCTGCAAAGTGATCGGTCAATAGATACCCTTTGCATCAGACGTAAGATCGGGGTCTCGATGTCGGCTACGACACTTGCTATAAAAAGGGGACTGGTCAGAATAGATCTATGAACGAAGACTGGATCAAATATGCAGAGGATTTCACCTCGGGTGAGAGCGAGGAGCTGCAGGGGCTTCGTCAGATGTGCTACGAGCATTATGCCGATTCGGCTATGCTGTCCGGGTTTTTCCAGGGGCGAGTGTTGAGCATGATCTCGAAGATGATCCGGCCCACGGTAGTGCTAGAGATCGGAACTTATCTCGGATATTCGGCTTTGTGCTTCGCCGAGGGTCTGGCCGATGACGGGAAGGTAATTACTTTGGATATACAGGAAGACACGAATAAGGTGGCTCGGTCGTTGGTCGAGAAAACGGCGTATGCCGGCCAAATCGAATTCCACTTGGGTAACGCCGTTGACATCATTCCGCAACTAACGGAAACGTTTGACCTTGTGTTCATCGATGCCGATAAGCCCAATTATTCCAATTATTACGATCTAATTTTTGACCGTGTTCGCAGCGGCGGATTTATTATAGCCGACAACGTACTTTGGAGCGGCAATGTTCTCAAAAGCACAAAGGACGAGAGCACTCAAGCCCTTCACGACTTCAATAAAAAGGTCTTAGCCGACACTCGCGTCACAAACGTATTGCTCCCGATTCGCGATGGTTTAATGGTCGTGAAGAAACAGGATTGAACAACCAATCAACGGGTAGAGGCCCGGATAATATCGGCGAAAACCCCGGCTGCGGTGACGTCCGCTCCAGCGCCGGCACCCTTTATGACAAGCGGCAAATCTGAATACCGATTGGTATAAAAAAGTACCGCGTTATCCTTTCCCGACAGGTTTGCGAAATTATGCTCGGGACCTATACTTTGAAGGCCGACGGACGCCTTGCCCATATCAAGCGAGGCAATATATTTAAGCTTCAGCCCGTTCGCCGAAGCGGCCGCAAGGAGTTCGCGAAAATGGTCCTCGTTAGCATCGAGTTCATTGTAAAAATCCTCGACACTGCCATTCAAACAGGATCCCGGCAGGAATGAAATGTTGCTGATCTCGTCCATTTCCATTTCGTAACCTGCCTCGCGAGCCAATATCAATATTTTCCTGGCGACATCCGTGCCGCTCAGGTCGAGTCGCGGATCAGGTTCTGTATAACCCTCGGCTTGCGCCTGACGAACGATGTCCGCAAATTTCCTTGAACCGTCGTAATTGTTGAAAACAAAATTCAGCGTCCCGGAAAGCACCGCTTCGATCCCGTTAACTCGATCGCCGCTACGCATTAGATCGTTTAGTGTGTTTATTATCGGCAAGCCCGCGCCAACGTTTGTCTCAAACAAGAAGCTGGTGCCGAACTCCCGCGCTAGATCCTTGAGTTTTCTATACGTACTATACTCCGATGAGCAGGCGATCTTGTTGCAAGCTATTACTGAGACGCTTTTCTCAAGCAGTTCGGCATACTTATCAACAATATCGGGATTTGCGGTTACGTCAACGAAAACAGAGTTGCGCAAATTCCTTTCCGGAATAGAAGCGGCAAAGGCCGCTAGATCCGCCTGGACGGAGCCCGCTAGAAGCTCTGCGGTGTTATCGAGTCCGATTCCGTCCTCGTCGATAAGCATCCGCCGGCTATTTGCTAATCCCACGACTCGTACATTAAGGCGCATGTGTTCAAGTAGGTAGTCGTGCTGGAGCCTGATCTGTTCGACGAGTCGGCTGCCGACCGTTCCGGTACCGACGATATAGATATTGATCTGTCGGCTGCCATCAGAGAAAAACTCTTCGTGAAGGGTATTAACCGCCTTTTTGACATCGACGGAATTTATGATCGCCGAAATATTCCGTTCAGACGAACCCTGGGCAATTGCGTGTATATTTATGCCATTCTGACCCAGAGACGTAAACATACGCCCGCTCACACCGGTGTGAGACTTCATTTTATCGCCGACCAGGGCAAGAATCGAAAAGCCAGTTTCAACGCGCAAAGGTTCGATCTTGCGGACGCGGATCTCATTCTCAAATTCCCTATCAACGGTCTTTTTCGCAAGCGGGCCGAATTTTTCCTCTATCGCAACACTTATCGAATGTTCGGACGAACTTTGTGTTATCAGGATAACGTTTATGTTCACTCGCGATAGTGCGTCGAAGAGCCGCTTCGAGAAGCCGGGTATCCCGACCATACCGCTCCCTTCAAGGCTTAGCACAGTGATATCGCTGATACTCGTAATGCCGCGGATCATCTGTGACGGGCCGCCGGATTCAGCCTCGATAAGCGTGCCGGGATCGTTCGGCGCAAACGTGTTCTTGACGCACACTCGGATACCTTTTGCCATTACGGGCTGGATGGTTGGCGGGTAGATCACTTTGGCACCAAAATGGGAAAGCTCCATCGCCTCACGGTATGTAATATGTTCGATCTGCCGGACATTCTTCACGAATCGAGGGTCGGCCGTCATCATCCCGCTTACATCCGTCCATATCTCAAGCATTTCGGCATCAACCGCGGCAGCAACAATTGCAGCGGTGTAATCGGACCCGCCTCGTCCGAGAGTTGTGGTCGAACCCTCGCCGTCTGTGGCAATAAATCCTGGTAGTATATGCAGCCTGGCCTCGCAGGTGTGAAAATGATCTTGAATGAGCGCTTCGGTTGGAGCAAAATCGACCGCTGCAGACCCGAAAGCAGAATCGGTGCGAATCAGGTTCCGGCAATCCTTCCACTCGTTGCTGATCCCATTCGCGAAGAGCGCGGACGATACGATGCGCGTCGACATCAACTCACCAAAGCTTTGAATCCGATCTAGCGTGCGCGGCGTTAATTCCCCCAATAGGGAGACGCCTTCGCAGATTCTTCCGAGGTCATCGATGCTGCAATGAACGTAGTCCGATATCTCGGCCCGCGCGGGTTCCGGAATCAGTGATCGGATCGTGTCGTGATGTCTTTCGGCGATCGCGTTTATCGTGGTCTTGTAGCTCAAATCGCCGCCGGCCGCCATACGAGCGGCTTCGATCAGGGCATCAGTCGTACCTTGCATAGCTGAAAGTACAACTGCACACCTGCCGGATCCGGCCGCCGACTTTACGATCTCAATAACCTTTTTAATGTTGGCGGCATCGGCCACTGACGAACCGCCAAATTTTAATACTTTCATCAAAATTACAATTCGAGTTCAAGCAACGTGTCTTGCACTCGGTATCTATTTTATCTTGTCAAGAATAATGTCCCGGACGTCCGAGTAATTCGCATCGATCTCGGAGGCTATACTTTTGCGGCTCATCAAATCGGACATCTGTTCCGGCATTACACCGTAATTACCCAAGATCCTTTCTACAGAATCAAACTTGACGGGATGCGCAGTTGCCAGAAATACCCCGCGTTGCCGTCCACCGCCCTGTCCATCGGCGAGTGCCTTAAACGCAACAGCGCCATGGGGGTCAAGCACATAATCATGCTTTTCGAAAACTTCGGTAATAGTATCTTCGGTGGCTTCATCATTAATGCTGACGGCGGAAAGTTGTTCCTTAAGCAACTCGAGGCTGCCATCGAAAAGCTCCAGGATGCGCACAAAGTTGCTTGGGTCACCAACGTCCATAGCATTCGAGAGCGTCGGAGTCGATCGTTTCGGTTCGTAGCGGCCGCTGCGCAAAAACCTTGGAACTACGTCGTTTGCGTTACATGCCGCCACGAACTTGTCCACCGGCAGCCCTGATCGCCAGGCGAGCAGTCCGGCGGCGGCGTTCCCGAAGTTTCCGCTTGGCACCGAAAAAACAGGGGCGTCGCCATCCAATTGTTTCACGGCATAGAAGTAGTAGAACTGTTGTGGCAGCCACCGGGCCACGTTGATCGAATTGGCTGAAGTTAGGAATCCAAGACGCCTAAGCTCTTCGTCAGCAAGTGCCTGTTTTGCAAGAGCCTGACAATCATCGAAGTTTCCTCGTATTGCCAATGTGGTCACATTTCCGCCAAAGGTCGTTAGCTGAAGCTCCTGAATATTGCTAACCCGGCCTTTCGGATAGAGAATTATAACTTCGACACCCTCGACACCGTGAAATCCGCTCGCGACAGCACCGCCAGTGTCCCCAGAAGTGGCGACAATGACAATGGTTTTATCCGCTCTATCACTTGAAAAATTCTTCAAGCAGCGACTCATGAAGCGTGCACCTACATCCTTGAACGCCATAGTCGGACCGTGAAAAAGTTCCAAGGCCGAGATGTTCGAGCAGACAGGTACGATTGGAAACGGAAAATTCACCGTCTCTGTACAAATAGCGAAAAGCTGGTCATCCGCAATGTCTCCATCGACGTACGGCCGGATCACTTCAAAGGCGATCTCTTCGTTTGTGAATTCGCGCAGGCGCTCAATAAATTCAGGTGAAGCCTTGGGAATTTCCGATGGGAAATACAGCCCGTTATCGACGGGTTGACCGCATAAAACAGCGTCACGGAAGGTAACGCTAGGCGAATTGCGGTTTGTGCTAAAGTAGTGCATCGGTTGATATTGATCAGCGTAAAAATCTAAATCATAGTACGTTTCAATCCGTTTGAGAAATATGGAACAAGTCAGAGTCTTAGCTCCCGCAACCGTTTCGAACGTCGTATGCGGTTTTGATTGTCTTGGATTTGCCCTCGAAGCGCCGTTTGATGAAATGACGGTCCGGAAGATACCCGAAAGAACGGTTAGAATCGTTCATCGCGACAAATTTGGATTGCCGGTAGATCCTCGAAAGAATGTGGCGGGTTTAACGCTGAGCGCAATGTTGGATGCGGTCAACGCTGATTTCGGATTTGAGGCAGAGATTACAAAACATATAAAGCCGGGAAGCGGTATCGGGTCGAGTTCCGCGAGCGCCTGCGGAGCGGCGTACGCCGCGGATAAACTATTGGGTAACCGCTTTACAAAACTTGAGTTGGTCGAGTTCGCATTAACCGGCGAAAGTCACGCTTCCGGGGCACGGCATGCCGACAACCTGGCGCCTTCGATCTTCGGTGGTTTCACCCTGGTACGTTCTGTCGATCCGCTAGATGTCATATCAATCGATTTTCCCCAAATGTTTGCGACAATAATCCATCCACAGATCGAGATAAAGACATCCGAAGCCCGATCGGTTTTGCCCGATTCGATCGCCCTAAGCGATGCGGTTCGGCAATGGGGAAATCTCGGTGCCCTCGTCGCGGCACTTAATAAAGAAGACTATGACTTAATTGCTCGGTCGCTTGAAGATTTTATTATAGAACCGATCCGAAAAACGAGAATCCCAATGTTTGATGTTCTCAAACACGAATGTCTGACTGCGGGAGCACTTGGCGGCGGTATTTCAGGTTCAGGGCCGTCGATATTTATGCTGAGCAAAACGCGGGCTATTGCCGAGAATGTCGAAAAGGCCATGCAGGCAGTTTTCGAGTTGACGGACATCGAATTCAACACCTATGTTTCGGGGATAAACGCGGACGGCGTTAGGATGGCATGACGCATCAAAACCGGTTGTATTTGCGATAAAGAAAACTGCTAGAATATGACTGAATGTACACACGAGAGCTAGAAGAAACATTGAGCTTCGCCATGGATGAGGCCGTCAAGTACAAGCACGAGTTCGTAACGCTTGAACATCTGCTATTCGCTTTGCTGGAAGATCGTGCAGCTCGTGAAATACTGTTTAATTGCGGCGCGCAACTTGAAGAAATTGGCCGGGCGCTTGAGGAGTATTTTCAAGGTTCGCTCGAAAAAATGCCCGGCGGTTCTAATCAGTTGCCGGAGCTGACCTCAACCTTTCAGTCAACTATCCAATACGCGGTACTTCAAGCAGAAGGCAGCGGCCAGCCATCGGTAGACGGCGGCAACATACTCGCCGCACTCTATCAAGCCGAACAGTCATACGCCGTGTACCTTTTGCTTCAGCAAGGTGTTACCCGCCTCGACATACTCAATTTCATATCGCACGGTATCTCAAAGATCGACACAGGTGATCCATTTCCGGATCCGTTTGACGACGACGAATTTTCCGGCGCCACACCGCAGCAAAAGCGAAATTCGCTGGAAAGCTTTACGGTCGAACTTGTTGAACGGGCAGGAAGAGGGGAGATCGACCCGATAGTTGGCCGACGGGCTGAGATCGAACGAACGATACAAGTACTCTGCAGAAGAAAGAAGAACAATCCTCTATACGTAGGCGAACCGGGTGTGGGCAAAACTGCACTTGCGGAGGGGTTGGCATTGAAGATAAGCGAGGGCGAAGTTCCTGATGTGCTCAAAGACGCTAAAGTATTCGCGCTCGATATGGGAGCGGTGCTCGCGGGGACACGTTATCGCGGTGATTTTGAACAGCGCTTCAAGTCGATCATTTCGGAGCTCAAGAAGCAGCCGAACGCGTTGCTTTTTATTGACGAAATACACACGATAGTCGGGGCCGGCTCCGTCCAGGGCGGGTCGATGGACGCCTCGAACATTCTCAAGCCGGCACTCGCCGCCGGCGAACTGCGCTGCATCGGATCAACGACTTACAGTGAATATAAGGCCGCGTTCGAACGGGACAGGGCGCTTGCGCGACGATTTCAAAAGGTCGAGATCGGCGAGCCCACGATCGACGAAACGTTTCAGATCCTAAAAGGCCTAAAGCGTTTTTATGAACAGCATCACGGAGTCAGGTACACGAGCGAGGCCCTGCGGACCGCCGCGGAGTTGGCCGGTAAATACATCAATGATCGTCACCTTCCGGACAAAGCAATCGATGTGATCGATGAGGTTGGCGCCGCGGTCAAGCTTTTGCCGGAAAACAAACGGCCAAAGAAGATCTCGGTACAGATGGTGGAAAACACAGTTGCGAGGATGGCGAAAATCCCGCCGAAGACCGTCGTCGGAGACGAAAGATCACGCCTCAAAACCCTTCGCGATGATATGAAGAAGGTGATATTTGGGCAGGACGAGGCCATCAACCGCATAGTTGATGCGATACAGATCTCGCGTGCCGGCCTTGGCCACGAGACAAAGCCCGTCGGCTCATTTTTGTTTTCGGGACCAACCGGCGTAGGTAAAACAGAGGTCTCAAAGCAGCTTGCGGAAATTCTCGGCGTGGAATTCCTACGCTACGATATGAGTGAGTACGCGGAGTCGCATACGGTTTCGCGCTTGATCGGCGCACCGCCGGGCTATGTAGGCTTTGATCAAGGCGGATTGCTAACGGACGCGATAATGAAAACGCCTCACGCCGTATTGGTCCTCGATGAGATCGAAAAAGCCCACCCTAATTTGTTTAATCTATTATTGCAGGTGATGGATTCCGCTACGCTTACCGATAACAATGGAAAGAAAGCAGACTTTCGAAATGTCATCGTGATAATGACTACGAATGCGGGCGCTCGCGAACTGTCGTCAGGCGGTGTCGGATTTCGAAACTCATCAGATACAAGGGGCAGCGCCAAGGGAGCAATTGAACGAACATTCACACCGGAATTTCGCAATCGGCTGGATGCTTGGGTCGCATTCAAACCGTTAGATACGGACGTGATCAAACTGATCGTAGACAAATTTATTAACGAGCTCAACGGCCAGCTCGCGGAAAAGCGAGTGTTAGTTAGGCTCGAAAAGTCTGCTCGCGATTGGCTTGCGAAGAACGGCTTTGATTCACGCTATGGTGCAAGGCCGATGTCTCGGCTTATCCACGAAAAAATCAAACAGCCGCTCGCGAATGAGATCCTTTTTGGGAAGCTCTCAGGCGGAGGAAGCGTCTCCATCGTTGAAATCGAAGGTTCGCTCGTGCTTGAATTTGGACCTTGACGTTGTGACGGGATCGTAGTGGATCACAAAACCTATCGCCAAATGATAAGCGACCGGACAGGTTAATTAATATAAATTGGGAGACGTTTGGATAAGGCCCGCCGAAACCAGGCCTTATCGCGTGGAACCGAACACCGAGTGGCCGGGCTACTTCTTAGCCTTAGCCTTGGCCTTCTTGGCCGGAGCAGCTTTTTTCGCTTTCGGAGCTGCTTTTTTGGCCGTTGCAGGCTTTTTAGTCATTGCCGCTTTCGCTTTTGGCGCAGCTTTTTTAGCCGGGGCTTTCTTCGCCGTCACTGCTTTCGCCTTTGGAGCAGTCTTTTTAGCCGGAGCTTTTTTCGCCGTCGATGCTTTTGCCTTTGGAGCAGCCTTTTTAGCCGGAGCTTTTTTCGCCGTCGAGACTTTCGCCTTCGGAGCGGCTTTCTTGGCCGGAGCGGCTTTCTTCGCCGTCGACGCTTTTGCCATCGGAGCGGCTTTCTTGGCCGGGGCTTTCTTGGCCGTCGCAGCTTTCGCTTTTGGAGCGGCTTTCTTCGCTGACGGCTTTGCAGTTGCAGCGGTTGGTTTGGACTTACTGCTTACAGTGGCGGACGATTTTTTGATCGCTTTTTTTTTCATATTGTTAGCAATTGATTTTGTGCCGGCCATAGAGGCCGTTTACACGGGCAGATCGAAAGCGAGCGTTCATCGTTTGAGACTTCCGTACGCTTCGGATCAAGGTTTCCGTTTAGTTGAATTTCTGCTCGTAGAAAATATCGCAGATTTCCAGACGGCATAAAGTTTCCTCGATGTGGAGTTCGTAAAACTTCTTTCCGAAAAATAAAGTAACACACTCAAGCGGTTAATTTGCAAAATTTTTTTTTATTCGGATTATAATTTACTCAACATGAAAACTGATGTGATGATCATCGGCGCCGGACCAACCGGTCTTGCGCTTGCATGTCAGTTGATCCGTCACAAGGTCGACTTCGTGATCGTTGACAAGAACGAGACTACGACACCGCATTCCAAAGCGATCGGCATACAGGCACGAACCCTGGAAATATACGAACAAATCGGTATCGCGGATGAACTTGTCGACCGCGGAACCATCGCAACAAAAGCTCGGATGATCGAAGGCGGGAAGGTTCGAGGCGAAGTCAGCTTCGGAGAATTCGGTAAGGGAATGAGTCCATATCCCTACCTACTATTTGTCGAACAAGGAACGCACGAACAAATCCTTGACGAATTTATTAAGTCGAATAACACAAGCATTCGTTGGCGTACCGAGCTAGAGAGCTTTTCCCAGGATGACGCAGGCGTGATAGCGAATTTCAAAACCGCCGATGGAAGAACGGAAACGATCGAAGCAAAGTTTCTCGTCGGGTGTGACGGACCGTCTAGCCTCGTTCGCCACACTCTCGGCCTCTCATTTAAAGGCGGTACCTCTGAACGGCTTTTCTATGTTGCGGACGTAGAGATAGATTGGGGTTTCAGCCACGATGCGTTACACGTTTGCCTGGCACAAAGCTCGGTTACGGCTTTTTTTCCGATGCGCGGCGGCGATACGAACTACCGAATAGTCGGAGTTTTTCCCGAAGGACACGAAGCAGACGAAACCGAGATCGTATACGACGAAGTTGAACGCCAGATCGTTGAAGACACCGAGCTCGACCTCGATATCACAAGGGTGAACTGGTTCTCCGTTTACAAAGTCCATTCTCGTCGAGTAAATAGATTTTCGAAGGGAAGGTGTATTCTCGCCGGCGACTCTGCTCACATTCACACACCCGCCGGAGCTCAAGGTATGAATACTGGAATTCAGGACGGATACAACCTTGCATGGAAACTTGCAATGGTTCTAAACGGGAGTACCGACCTCAAGATCCTTGACACGTATAACGATGAACGGCTAGCGAATGCCGAGCGACTCCTGGAAACGACCGATCGCCTATTCAACTTAGCAGCCAGCCCAAACGTATTTATTGCATTCTTGAGAACGCGTGTACTGCCGTACGTCGCGAATTTTGCGTTGAGTCTTGATCGGGTTCAACGATATCTGTTTCCGCTGGTTTCGCAAATCGGAATCAACTATCGCAGCAGCTCGTTAAGCGTTGACGACGCGAGTTTTTCCATACGGGCCGGCGACCGTATGCCTTACTTTTTGATTGATGGCAAAAGCATCTACGACGGCCTGCAAAACCCTAATTTTCATCTCTTGATATTTTCAGACGGAAGTTCTCGTGTGCCCGATCCCTTAAACATCGACGATACGACCGACGTCCGGGTATTGCCCCTGCACGCGAATATTGCCGGGATATTCGGCACTACCCGTTCGTTCACGGTTCTGGTTCGGCCGGACAATTACATCGGATATATTTCATCCGGTGTCTCGGTGGATGGCGTAAAAGTTTATTTGAATCAGATCAAGCCTGCAGCGTGAAATAATCAAAAATTCATTTTGTTTTCAAAACACGTGTGTTTCGCAGTTTAATAAGAATAGCGTCACTCACCTTCCGTTCACCAGTCTTATCCGAGGGCGTATTGACGACCTTGCCATCGAGGTACATCGTAGTGGAACCGCCGCCGTCCAGATTTATTGCGTCGACGGCGTCCAGTGCGAGAAGATACTCTGCTAATTCGATGAGATTCATACCGACGCTCACACCGGGCTGTCGCCCGTCGACCGTGACAAACAAAAGACGGCCGTCGCTGAGTTTCGCGACTGCCGTGCGTGGGTGGCGGGTTTCGACAAAGGCTTTGCTCGATCCTTCGCGTTCCCAATCGATATCTATCTTTCCATCCTTTATTAGCTGAGGGACGCCGGCAACAATATCTTCAGCAGTGTGAAATGCGGGGTCGAGAGGGCCGCCGTTTCCTGACATCTCGACACCGACACGCCACTTCAAATTTCTGTTTCGAAATCGTCTTGACAACTCCGGCGAAAACCCTCCTGATGCCGATACTACGAATCCGTCACGCGGGATCTCAGTGCTTCCGTACATACTTCGTTCGGAGATGACCTTGCCGAAATACCCGTCTTCCGCTCCAGATCTAACTATGAACTCGGAACCATTCGGATCGGTCAGCGTTGTACGACCAAATTCCTTAGTGAAAATGATGATCTCGTTTTCTTTGCGTTCGCGATTGACCCCGGCAACCGGGAGAGCCGGATCCTTGCCCGTATAAAGCGAAAGTCTGGTCTGCACTCGGCCGAAAGCCACGCGGCTCTGACCGCCTTGATTGTTGATCGCGATCGCTGCACGGCCGTTGCTGCTTTCGCTTAATAGGCGTCCGTCTATGGTCAGCAAGCTGGCTGCATCACCAGCAAAAATACTTGTGTCCAAACGAAAAAATCCGGCATTGATAGCGGCCACAGCCCCGTGACGCCGCGCTATCGACGAAGTTCTCTCCGTACCGAGTGCAGCATCCATCGCGTGAATAACATCGAGACGAACCTTTGTCGTATCCAGCCGCAGCAGTTTTATTCTTACCGGGTCGTCACCGATCCTATGTTCGATCGCTGCATAGTCTATTCCATCGTGCGTACTCCGATATTCCTGTGCGTTGGTCTGTGTCGGAATGGAAAAGAGCGAGAAAAAAAATGCAAAGATCCATCCGATCGCAGAACCGGCTTGGAACCTATTGTTAGCTTTTGATCTCATACGATCAATTTCCATCGGCGGATCCGTGCGTAGGCACACTATTTTTCATACGGCGACCAGCTGCCTTTCCAGTCGAAATATTCAGTGGCCCGGAACTGCTTCTTATAATTGTAGAACGAATTCCCGTCGTGACAGTAACCGAGATAGTAGTAATCGCGGCCGGTTTCGACGGCGTATTCTATTTCCTTGAGAAGTGTGAAGATGCCCAGTCTTCGTCGGGCTTCATCCGGTTCGAAAATCGCATAAACACCGGAGGTTGCCCGATCACCGAGATCAAAAAAACTCGCGGCAATCAAGCGATCGCCTTCAAACACACAGACTTGGCGGCCTTCACATGGGATCTTGTACGGGCTTGGTGTGATAAAGACGCCGAGTGATGTCGGCACCCTGCGAGTAAATCGCTGCCGGTGCCGGTCGAAGACATTCTCCATCTGGTCAGTAAATTTTACCGGTCCGAACTCGATACGAAGGTCCGAGTTCTTTCTAAGGAGGCGTCGCTGGCTCTTCGACATCGAAAAATCCGAAAGTCGAATCCTTAGAGGTATAACTCGAAAAATGGTGTCGTCCCAAATGTCGAAATTGTGCCGAAAGAATTCGACCTTAAAATGACGCCATCCTTCCGCCCAAAGTTCGTCTAATGCGGATGGCAAGCACGAATATAGGGTTTTGGACTCATCAATAATCTGGGGCCGATTCTCGAGCATGCTCCGCAATTAATCGTCACCAGTTGACCTTACCTTCCTGCGATGTATCGATCTTGGTGAGTTCTACCCCTTCATCGTAAAAGAATATGTTCATGTTATCGAACAAAAATTGGTGAGAATCGGGGTTGGAGATATCGAGCCCAAAATGATTAATTAGCTGCTTCTGCTTCTGCAGCCATTCTTCCCAACAGTCCTTGCACATTTCACCACCTATCTTTTGACCAAGTTCCGTTGGAATTGGGGCATAGCCGAGTGGTTCGGTCGATCGGCCGCATCGCGCACACTTGAATTTGTCATTTCCGAATAAAGCCATAGAAGAATTTTACCACAGCGAGTCAGAACCGCGAGCGGTAGCGACCGGGGTTCCTCGGCATTATAGTTTACGCAGCAGCCTTTATCGCTTTCAAGACATCCTCATCTGCCGGCTTGAATAAACTTAGAAACTGCACTTTGTGATACGCGATCTTGCCTTCCTTATCAATAACGACAACGCCGCGTGCCGAGCGGCCGGGCAGCCACGATCTCATGCCGTACATTTCCGAAACCTTTCGATCGGGGTCGGACAATAACCGAAGCGGCAGTTCGTTCTTTTCGGCAAAGCCCTTGTGCGATTCCACTGTGTCCGTTGAGATTCCAACCACCTCGGCTCCCGTCGCCTGATACTCCGACCAATGGTCACGCACCGAGCAAAGCTGTTTCGTACAAACGGGCGTATTGTCACCAGGATAGAAGAGCAGAAC
>JBAUGL010000160.1:0-35091 GCA_049679665.1 Pyrinomonadaceae bacterium
TCATTACGAATCGGACACTCGTTCAATGATGTTGAGATATAACAGAACACACTCACTCAGCGAACCTGCAATCAATTGTGGCAGAGATGACATCGACACCATACTAGACGAGGCTGTGGCATCGGTGATCGACACACACTAGACGATCAATCAGGGGCTGGCTATAGCCAATAAAAATTCCCGAAACCAGCTCCGTTTAGTCCTAAATTTAGTCCTAATCGCTACGGGACGACCTAGCCGCAATAATTCGGCTCTCGTAACCTGTTCTATTTGTTGAAGTTATATGGAGCCGGTGATAAGACTCGAACTTACGACCTGATGATTACAAATCAACTGCTCTACCAACTGAGCTACACCGGCATAATAGAACTGGACAGGAAAACCGCAAACGAAGATACTACCGAAAGTCGACGAAAGGTGCAAGGAGCTGAACGGTCGATAGGCTCACATAAGACGACGTACTCTATCAGTCCCTTACAGAGAGTATGATCAAGCAGAAATGGCTGAGCGGTAGTGCTTGAACTCGTGGTTACACGGTCGTTTTCGAATTATCTTTCACCGGATCGGCATCGGGACGACGTCGTTCGCGGATAAAGTAAGCGAAGTAATCGTACATCGACCAGATCGAGGTGATCACAGCCACCCAGAGTGCACCGCGGCCGACCAGGTATCCGAAGACACGCCAGTCATTCGTATCAAGCGATAACCCGAACAAATGTTGAAATGCCGTTTGTACTTCAGTAACTTCCCAAAATCGAAAATTTGGAAAGACCAGGCCGAAGTTCGAGACGGGCGGATCGCCCGTCGCACCAGCAACGAGCAACGCGACGATCGCGACGCATTGAGCCCACATCTTGAGCTTTCCAATGCTTTGCGCCTGGATAATTATGCCTTCGGACGCGGCAACTGATCTTAGGCCCGTTATGATGAATTCCCGGCCCAGAATTACAACGACGGCCCAAGACGGCGCTAGATGTTTCTCGACAAGTACAATTAGCGCGGCGGAAACCAGCAGCTTATCAGCGATCGGGTCGAGCAGTTTCCCAAGGTTTGATACTTGATTTCGCTTTCGGGCTAAGTGTCCGTCGAGAATATCGGTAAGCGAGGCCGCAATAAAAATCGCTATAGCGAGTGCATACCCACTTATTCCAAGCCAGCGGTCGGCGACGGGTGTCAGCAATACCACAACGAGGAGCGGGACGACTATTATTCGGGCGATCGTAAGATAATTCGGTAAATTCACGACAACCTAGTTTATGTCCCTAGTGGTAAAACTTCAAGAAACCAGCCAGCCGCCGTTGATCTGCCGTTAACTTCAACCTATATAAGGAAGCCGAGGTCACTGTTCGCAAAATTACCTAGGTTCGGGAAGACCGACGCAAGTTCTCCAATTGACAATCCGAACCACTTTGCAAGGGTCGCAGCGTATTGATCGACAGAAGTTGTCGGGATCCATCGGCCTCGAGCCCCAGCCGAACTCTCAGTATCATCGGGTCCCGCCGCGCCCATCACAAGGGTTGGGAAAGGGGTTCCGTTTGAAGTGTTCATACCGTAGAAATCGCTGCCGGCAACTGAGCCGCCGATAACGAACATATGATTCCCCCAAGCGTGATCGCTGCCAACGCCGGCACCCGATCCCGCCGGATTGAACGTCCGACCGAAGTCCGAAAGTGTGAATAAAGTCACATCGTTTGACGCACCCTGTATCGCCATCTCGTCATAAAACGAGCGTACCGCCTGGCTGAACTGCAGCCACAAGGCTGCGTGAGTACCAAGTTGATTTGTGTGGGTGTCGAAGCCGCCGATCTGGACGTAAAATATCTGACGATTAATGTTTAGATCGATTCGTTTCTTGATCAAGCGCGCAACCTGTTGTAATTGCTGGCCAATGTTCGTCGTCGGAAACGGCATAGTAACTTCCTGCCACGTTGAAAGCGCGCTGTTTGCGTTGATCGCCAAGTCAGTCACGTCGCTGGCGGCATCTATATATCGAGAATCTCGGTCGAGTCCGCGAATTTGATCGTAAGCAACTCGCCGCGACGCAGTCCCCGTCCCGGAGAAAATCGGATTCAACACGATATTTAGTGGAGAGTTCGCGTTTGCGATCGCGAGCGGCAGCGTCGTTTGGCCGGCGGTAAACAGCTGCGCCCCGCTTATCGATGTAATCATTGGCAGCAGTCCACTAGGATTGCTGCCTAGGGTCAACTTATCTGAAAGTCGTCCACCCCAGCCCGTAAAAGATTGCGATCCGGCGATCCCTGTTTGCGACTGTGCTACTTGGTCCGAATGCGAAAATAACTGATACGGCTTTGGCACCAGGTTGCCTTGGTATTGCGCCTTTGTCATCGGGCCAAACAAAGTTCCGCAATTCGCAACGACGGCCATTTTCCCCTGGGCCCATAGGCCATGGATACCGTCATTGATCACAGTGGTTCCCAACGGCGGTTGCGGTCCAAACGACGGATGCAGTCCGTACGTCAATCCTCCCATTCTCGGCACTGAAATTGGAAGAAGGTCGGCCTGAGGGATCGCGAGGCCCTGCTGGGCGCGGGCAGCCGAATAGACCGAGTAATTGCTTACCGTAGTACTGCTGTGATTCGGTATCACGGTGTTGTTGCCATCGTTTCCGCCGGCGAGGTAGAGAAGGACGAGAGCTTTGTAATTCTCCCCGCCTAGAGTCCTGTCCGCGCGGTCGTCCGCCTTCTGCGCAAGTGCACTTACCATTCCCAAATGCTCAACCTGCGTGGCAATTGCGGCCATTGACAGTGCACAACCGGAACGTTTCAAGAATTCTCGTCTGGACTTGTTCATAATTTTCACCTCTGAACCTGATACTGCGAAGAACTTGTGATCAAATAGACGGCCTGCTGTGCACGAGCAAGTGGGTTTGAAGGCGGAATATCCGTCACTGTCGCTAGAATTGCAGACTTCATCCCGGCCGACATGGAACTATGCATCAACCGCGTATTAAGAGTAAAAATCAACTGTTCCCCAGTTGTGTCAGCAGCTGCGATCGCTTGTAGTTCACTCAGATCGATCGAGGTCCCGAACGGACGATCTGGAAGGTTAACGTTAAGCCTGCTGTAAACAAGAGTATTCGCTAGATTCGCGCGCCCGATCGATGCTCCGGTTGTCATCAAAGAAAATTCGGGCGCGAGCAGACCTTCTCCGGGAACGACGAAGTCCGGCGGATAGTAATTGAATACGGTCGCTGGATTAAATACGTTCTGACCAAGCGGGGCGACCAGGCTGTTTACCACGCCGTCGCTCCGTCCGGAACCGTCAGCCGAGCCAATATTGAATTGCCGCCCAATGTTGGTAAAGAACTGGACGGGCTCGCGAAGTTTTCCGTAGTTTGGGTCGGTTTTCAAATCTCCTCGTGCTTCGGGGTCGAGCAGGATCGCACGAACAACCGCTTTCAGATCTCCTCGTACGCCACTCCCGTTGTTTCTGAATATTGCCGAAATTCGGCCGACATACGCTGGTGTCGGGTCGCTCGTGACAAGGTGCTGGATCAATATCTTGCTGACAAACGGTGCCACGTTGGGATGGTTAAAGATATTCTGCAGCGCTCGGTCTAGTTCGGTTTCGCCGTCTAGATCGGCCGGGATGTCGGTATGAACCGCGCCTGGATAATTGAGCAGGGATTTGGCCGATACATCATGATTGGCTTGGTTGAGCAGCATTGGATCAATATAGTTCGGGGCCCCCACAGCTCTATTGGGGCACGATGCGGTATTTTCACAGAGCGTCCACCCGGTGAACACTTTAGTAAAGTTGTCCACGTCAGCCTGGTCGTATGTTGGTATTGGTTGGCTATTTTGATCGAGCTTTGTGGTTCCGTCCTGCTCGAGTTCGAAGAGCCCGATCGTGAAAAGTTGAAGTATTTCCCGTGGATAATTCTCGTTCGGATTCCTCCGAGTGCTGCGCACCATATCTAGATAGTTGCCCATGGCAGGGTTCTTGGTAATTTCTTTCATTAGATCGAAATAATTACCAAAAGCATGATCCGAAAGTATTTTGTGATACTCGATCATCCATCGTGCCTGCTGCGTATCAACCCCCGAAACGACCCATAGCTGTGACAGTGCCCAGGAGACCCGATGCCGCAGTTGAGCGTCCCCATATAAAGCCTCTTTAAAGAACCAATTTTGAAACTGGAACTGCGAATAGTGGTCGCGGACGCATATCCGCCATTCTGGAGTTTCTCGAGGGAGAAATGCACCGCAACCGGTGTCCACATTTTCTGCATTGCCGTTCTTTAGTGGCAGATTCGGATAGGGATTATCGAATGTTGGATATGGAGCCCCAAACTGTTCAGCAAGCCAGGTTCTCAGCCCGATACGGCGTATTCGTTGGTCGAGAGCCGTAGTCGGACCGAACGCTGCTTGCTCGAGAAATCTGATGCGATCGCCCGCCCAAAGGTAGCCGACGGTCAGGGCTTCGTCGTGGGGTTGCTTAACTAGGTTTGACGAATTGGGGTATGCGGCCGACTCAGGGGCATTCTTGCTCCTGCCGCTGATCTTTCCAAGGCTCAGGCTGACGCGGTTGCTCGCTAGTCCGCGCCACGTAACCATCATGGTTAGGTGGCCGTTTGGCCTCGGCTTTTCCCAAAGTCCGATCTCATCCCGAAGCTTTATCGTTAAAGCATACAGTTCGCCATTTTTTACCGGCTGCAGATTAAGCACCGGAAAGCGGTAATGGCGTCCTTGTTTGTTTTCCGCGTAAACACGCAGAGCATTTGCGCCTTCTCCTTCGGCCAGTGCTAAGTTTGCCACGAAAAGGACAACGTTTTGATCTGGAAGAAATGCTTTCTCTTCGATCCTCCCGAGGTCGACTCCGCGCGAACGCGATTCCGCGATCGCCAAGGCGCTTGTTGAACCCTTGATCGTAAGCAGGATCGGCGTTGGCGAGTTTGGATTGGGGTCCTCTTGGGGAAAGGCGGCTGAGAATAACAGTAATGCGACAATAATTGCGAAAAAAGCGTGTACGTGCGGCCTCATTGTATTGCGATCCATACACCAACCTCCATGATATGACTAAACAGTTTTGAGACTCGAACTTAAATGTTGAAAATGGCTGCAATCGACAACCGCACGAAGAGTTGATCCGAGACTATAATCTAAATCGATAACCCGGAAAACGCAACATTTCATTGTTAGACGACGGGCCGACTGTTTTGGTCGGAAAAAGGGCGCGCGAAGAATATCTATATATCGATCAAGTCCGGTTTATTTCATTTAAGATACATTTTTGTGGATAATTCACGTTATGACGTCAGAGATATATGTGGATACGCCCCCTAACTTCAGTTTCCGACACACTATCTACAGTCATGGCTGGTGTGAACTCGCGCCGTTTTCAATCGACGAGGAGAATTGGCGGCTCAGTTACGTTTTTCGATGCCGATCATCTGGCAGATCCACGACTGCGACCATCAGCGGAGAGAATGGACGCGTTCGGATTGATGTTCGCGACAACTCGATCGATCAGGACGGACTTGTCCGCGACATCCGCCACATATTGCGGCTAGACGATGATATGTCACCATTCTACGCGTATTTAAAAAAGGAAAAGCGTCTTAAGTGGATCGAAACCGCGATGGCCGGTCGGCTTCTGCGCTCGCCAACGATCTTCGAAGACTTGGTGAAGACGATCTGTACCACGAACTGCTCGTGGAGCCTAACAAAATCGATGGTTACCAATCTGGTTGAGGCGCTGGGCGAGCCGTCGGCGGACGGGCAGCGGGCTTTTCCAGGTGCCACTGTTATGGCCCAGCAAAACGTCGACTTTTATCGCAATGTTATGCGGGCAGGCTATCGTGCGCCATATTTCGTTGAACTCGCTGAGGCTGTCGCGTCGGGTTTTCTCGATCCGGAACAATGGGCGGTATCCGAACTGTCAACGGACGATCTCAAGAAGGAGATGAAGAAGATCAAAGGAGTCGGTGAATATGCAGCGGAACACATGCTGAAACTGTTGGGGCGCTATGACGGTCTTGCCCTGGACTCCTGGGTGCGGTCGCAATTCTATAAAAGGCACAATAATGATGAGCGCTGTGGCGATAATCAGATCGCCGAGTTTTACGATAAATTCGGGGAGTGGAAAGGCCTTGTTTGCTGGCTCGATATGACCGAAAAGTGGATATTAGATTAGTTCAAAAAAAAGCGTATGGCAGTATATCCGGAATTGATCGGTGAACGCTTTCGGGCCCCGGGCTACGGGACCTCCGCGCCTGAAGGATCGAACGCGACGGGCATATCGGCTAGTTTTACCTGTGCTTCATTCGTAACTTACAGACTGTGGATCGATGGCGAAACAAAGGAAATAAGATCGGCAAGATTCAGTTCGAACGGCTGCGGATTTATGATCGCGGCTGCGGATGTGATCGCGGAGATGATTGAAGGACGTAAGTTAACGAACATGCCCGATCTTGAAACTGAGCTCGAAAAGGTCCTTGGCAAATTCGGGGATGACCGGACGCATTGTCTTGAAACATGTCTTGATGCGGTTCGATCTGCCTTCGAGGATCATCGGACAAATGTGATCGAGGAATTCGTGGGAGAAAAGGCATTGATCTGTACTTGCTTCGGAGTTTCCCAGGAGACGATTGAAATTTGTATTTCCAAACATCGACTCACGACAATTGATGAAGTATCTGATGTTTGCAAGGCGGGCAGTGGATGTAAGGCTTGCCAAATGCTTATTCAGGAGATTCTCGATCATCGTGAATATCCGACATCCATTGTGCTATAATCCGGATACTTAATTTATGGAGTTTTTGATCCTCGTTTCTTAGTTACAATGGACGATCCTGCTAGTTTGCTCTTGTTCTATGCGGACGCTGCAACAGCCGCTGAAGCGCCAACCTTACTTTCAAGTTTTCTCAGTGTACTGCTGGTTATTGCATTAGTACTTGCGAACGGGTTTTTTGTGGCAAGCGAGTTTGCGCTTGTCGCTGTTCGCAAATCGCGTATCGAGGCGATGGCGGCAGAGGGCAACGCTGCGGCGATGCGCGTGCTCGATCTGTTAACCAACCTGAACGCATATATTTCGGCGACCCAGCTTGGGATAACACTTTCGTCACTCGGGCTGGGTTGGATCGGCGAGCCAGTGGTTGCTTCGCTGCTCGAGCCGGTACTGATCAGCATAGGTGAACTGACCGGAGCCACGTTTTTGGCGTCGGGCGCTGTACTCCACACAATATCGTTTACGATCGCGTTTTCGATCATCACCTTCCTGCACATCGTTTTCGGCGAACTTGCCCCAAAGACTGCGGCTCTGGAGCTTTCCGAACGGGTGTCGTTCATCATCGCACTGCCGCTGCAGCTATTTTACCGTGCTTTTTATTATCCGATCAGGCTTTTGGATTGGACCGGTACGAAGACTGTGCGGCTCTTTGGACTGCATCCTTCGGGCGAACATGGTTCGAGCTACACAGAGGATGAGATCAGGCAGCTGATAATTCGATCGGAACAGAGCGGCCATTTGAATTTGGAAGAGCGGACGCTGATCAATAAAGTGTTCGAATTCTCGGAGACGACCGTAAAGGAAGCAATGATCCCACGGACCGCGATAGTAGCGATCCCGGTAACCAGCACGCTTGAGGACATTTCAGCGGCGTTCCGGCAGAATGGATACTCGCGGCTGCCTGTTTACGGGCGTTCGCTGGATGATGTCGTCGGCGTGATCCACAGCAAGGACGCGATGAGCTTCCTGCTGCAGCCGAAGAATTTCAGGATCGACCGTATTATGCAGAAACCTGTGTATGTGGTCGATACGGCTCGGCTCGAGGATGTCCTGCGGCAAATGCAGAAAGAGAAGTTCCATTTTGGGTTCGTGGTGGATGAACACGGCGGGATCGAGGGTATCATCACTCTCGAAGACCTCCTGGAGGAGATAGTAGGCGACATTTCGGACGAACACGACGAGGAAGTGAATGAACAGATCCACCGTCAGCCGGACGGCACCTACCTACTTGACGGCGGCGTCGCCGTGCGCGATCTGAATCGCCGCCTGGAGCTGCAATTACCGATCTCCGAAGGCTACACGACTATCGCCGGCTTCCTTATGTTCGAAGCGGGCCAGATCCTTTCCGAGGGCGATACGGTCCCATTCAACGGTCACGAATTCCGAGTCGAAAACGTCGAAAAGCGCCGGATCACGCAGGTCCGCATGGAGAAATCTTAAAACTGTCTATGGAGGTTCAATGGCAAACAATGCAGTCGGTTGGTTTGAAATTTACGTACAGGACATGACGCGGGCCAAGGCTTTTTACGAGTCGGTCTTTTCCACTCGTTTGGAGCAATTGGACAGCCCGGGTATCGAGATGTGGACATTCCCTATGCAGCCGGGTTCCGCGGGTGCTCTGGTCAAGATGGAGGGCTGCGATTCCGGCGGCAACAGTACGCTTGTGTATTTTACCTGCACCGACTGTGCTGCCGAGGCACAGCGCGCCTCAGAGAACGGCGGCAAGATATTTAAGGATAAATTCTCTATCGGTGAGTATGGATTCATTGCGTTGGTTACCGACACCGAAGAAAATATGATCGGCCTGCACTCCATGGAGTAGCTAACTTGCAATTTAGTGTCTCGACCCCTTTAGGGCTGGACTTGTGTTCGATCCATACTAAACAATTCATGTCCGTCTATACTTAGACGGACATTTGTGGATTTATTGACGGATTTCGGCCCTTCTAAACTTATTGGAATCCGGCCTGTGCTAGAATTTAACTGCATTACAACACATTTTTAGATTTTGGAGTTTCCTAATAAATGAGCACAATTGATCAGGTTTGGGCGAGGGAGATCCTCGATTCACGAGGCAATCCGACCATTGAGGCGGAGGTGGTATTGGAGGACGGCACGCAGGGACGTGCGGCGGTCCCAAGCGGCGCATCGACGGGCGAGAACGAAGCGGTTGAACTCCGCGACGGCGACAAATCGCGTTACGGCGGCAAGGGCGTACTGAAGGCGGTCGAGAACGTTAACGAGACGATTAGTCATGAGTTGGAAGGCCTCGACGCGCTCGATCAGACTTTGATCGACGCAACTATGATCGATATCGACGGGACCGAGAACAAGTCGAAGCTTGGAGCGAATGCGATTCTGGCGGTTTCGATGGCGACGGCACGAGCGGCCGCGGCATTTCTCGAGATCCCAGTTTACAGATACATCGGCGGTGCGAACGCGAAGACGCTGCCGGTTCCGATGATGAACATCCTGAACGGCGGAGCACATGCCGACAATAACGTCGATTTCCAAGAGTTTATGGTGATGCCTATTGGTGCCAAGAGTTTTTCTGAAGCGCTGCGGATCGGCGCTGAGATATTTCACAATCTTAAATCGGTGCTGCGATCGAAGGGATACTCGACCGGCGTCGGCGATGAAGGCGGATTCGCGCCGAACCTGAAGTCGAACGAAGAGGCAGTTGAGACGATACTCGAAGCGATCGAGAAAGCCGGTTATGCGGTCGGCAAGGACGTTATGCTGGCACTCGATCCGGCGGCGAGCGAATTTTATAACGACGGCAAGTATATCTTCAAAAAATCGGACAAACGCGAGCTTTCGTCCGAGGAAATGGTGAGTTATTGGACAACCTGGTGTGATACTTACCCGATCATTTCGATCGAGGACGGGATGGCCGAGAATGATTGGGAAGGCTGGAAGAATTTGACGAACCAGGTCGGCGACCGTGTTCAGCTCGTCGGCGACGACCTGTTCGTAACGAACGTAAAGTTTTTGCAAAAGGGGATCGACGAGGGTGCCGCGAATTCTATATTGATCAAGGTCAACCAGATCGGAACGCTGACGGAAACACTTGACGCCATTGAACTTGCGAGGACGAATAATATGACGGCGGTGATCTCGCACCGTTCGGGAGAAACCGAAGATTCGTTCATCGCGGATCTTGCGGTAGCCACAAACGCGGGACAGATAAAAACCGGAAGTCTTTGCCGCTCGGATCGCATAGCCAAATATAATCAACTGATTCGAATCGAGGAAGACCTGGGAGATTCGGCAAGATATCCGGGACGCCGGGCGTTATATCAGCTCACGTAGGCTCATGTGATCATCGAAATTCGACAAACAATACTACGCAAGCATTCGATTTGGTATATAGCGACGATCGCTTTGTTAGTGACAGCTTCTGCATGTTTTTCGACGACCGAAAATTCACCGAGCTTTCACGAGACACCGCAGTTCCCGATCCCGCAGATAGATCTTGTAAAACCCTTAAGGGTATCGACCGAGCCCGAGGACGTAGCGCTGGCTGACCGGCTAAACCAGTTGATCGATTCGAGCGAATTTCGTGATTCCCGCTGGGGTGTTTTTGTCGTAAGTCTCGAGGACGGACGGGTGATCGCCGCGAGAGACGCCCAAAAATTGTTTACGCCTGCATCGGTCCAGAAGATCATTACTTCCTCAGCGGGACTGGATCTGCTGGGGCCGGAATTTCGATGGCGGACGCGCGTTTTGGCAACGAAAGGCATCCTGAATGGGACGATCGACGGTGACTTGATCGTATACGGAGAAGGAGCGCCCGATCTGACGTCGGCCGTCATCAGCCAAATCGCTAACCAATTGAAGGAGAAAGGTTTAAGGCGTGTGTCCGGAGACATCATCGGCGACGAAAGCTATTTTGCGGGAGATAGTTTCGGCGACGGCTGGGCTTGGAACGAGCTTCAGTGGTATTACGGTGCGGGCGCGTCGGCGCTAACGGTCAACCGGAATGAGACGGAACTAACGATCGAAGACGGTCGGCCGATTTCGTCATCCAACTTTATCAAAGTGTCGGGAAGTCTCAAACCGATCCGAAGCGGCGCGACTGATTCGATCGGCGTAAAGCGCGAACTTGGCAGCGATGACACATACGTTTGGGGTGAAGGCTCGACGTTGAAAGTTCGCCTCGCGCTGACCAATCCTGCACGTATTGCTGCAAGTGAGCTAAAAAAAGCGCTCGAATCGGCCGGAATCGCAATTGAGGGCGGTGTTAGAACCGTCGACTGGAAATCGGAACCGCGCTCTGCAGCCGAAGAATTGCTTTCAGTCGAAAGTGGGACGCTCGCGGGCATCGTCGGCCGGATGAACAAGGACTCGGTCAATATTTACGCGGAACTGATCTTACGGACTCTCGGAAAGAAATTTGGTGACACAGCACCCGAAACGAATCCAAAGCTCAGAGCGGTTCGCGGCGATGATGCTGCCGGTGCCGCCGTTATCCGTAAATGGTTGACCGACCAGGGAATTTCGCTTCGTGAAACGGAGTCTGTTAGGGATGGTTCCGGCCTATCCCGACTAAATCTTGTAACACCGGAGACGATAGTTCGAACTCTGATATACGCGGCGCAAATGCCTGGTGCTCAGCAGTTTAGAGATTCGCTGCCAATCGCCGGTGTTGACGGGACATTGAAAGGGCGGCTCGCAAAAACGGGCGGTAAAATAATCGGCAAAACAGGTTCGATCCTTCAGGTCAACACGCTGGCCGGTTACGCAAATCGAGCGAATGGCGAGACGCTTGCCTTCGGAATCTTGATCAACAATGTCACGGTGAAAGCTGATTCAAATGTGCTGATCGACAAACTAGCCGCGATGCTTGCTCAGTGAAAATACAACTCCGAAAAACATAAGCAGCCAGAATAGCAGGAATAATACCAACGGAAATAACATCAGCATTATGCAGCCTAGGTTTGCGTAACTCTCCTGATTCCACGTGTAGGGTTCCGGGCAGGTGGGACAAAACCCCTTGTCCGCGAGGTATGGCTTTCGGCATCTGTTACATAACTTCAGATCCACGAGATTAATAGTAGATCGAAATTTGTGGATTGTGAATAGCTATTCTGTATTGCATTCGTGACCTTTTCGTGTGTTTTCGCGGTTGCGGCAAGAAATCGGAAATGCCGACCGTTCATCGAAGTTCGTGTTTCTACCGGAGGTTTTCTATAATCAAGAGTTCGTGAACAATCTATGGTTGAAGAATTTTTGTTTGACAATACGGAAGAACGTCGCAAGACAAGACAGAACGGCACGGGATGGATCGAAGTGATAGTTGGATCGATGTTTTCTGGAAAATCCGAAGAGCTGATTCGGCGGGTGCGTCGGGCGCAAATAGCGCGGCAAAAGGTCCAGGTTTTCAAGCCGCGAATCGACGATCGTTATTCAAAGGAAGAGATCGCATCACATTCGGGGATGACACATCTTTCAAAGCCAGTAATGACAGCGGCGGAATTGATGGAACGAGTCGAAGTGGAAACGCAGGTTGTTGCGATCGATGAGGGACAGTTCTTCGATATGGGACTGATCGATGCGGCGAACCGATTGGCAGATTCGGGGAAGCGAGTAATTGTCGCGGGTCTTGATCAGGATTATACGGGAAATCCTTTCGAGCCGATGCCGCAGCTATTGTCGGTCGCTGAATTCATCACAAAAACCCACGCGATCTGTGTAAAATGCGGCAATACTGCAAATTATTCTCAACGCACGGTTGAATCGGTCGAGCGAGTCGAGGTCGGGGCGGCCGACAAGTATGAGGCGCGATGCCGTAGGTGTTTCGTGCCCCATTCCGATCATCCGACAATGGATTAATTACAACAAAAAATAGTAGTGTCGATGTTCTTGATCTGATGTAAGATTGATTCCTACCTGTCTATTGCTCTCTCATGCCTTGGTCTTACAGTTTCTGCATTGAAACTGCTTATGAGGTAAAAATGAACGAAGAATCGAACCTGCGGATCGTGCAGCAATGTTATGAGAAGTTCGGGAGCGGGGATATCCTTGGATTGCTTTCCAATCTTTCCGGCGACATCAAATGGTTAACGCCTGCGGTCGAAAATTCACCGATGGCCGGACAGCGCAGCGGTCTGGCGCAGGTCAGTGAGTTTTTTGATCTATTAGGCAAAACGTTAGATATTTCGCGCTTTGAACAACTCGAATTTGTCGCACAGGACGAAAAAGTTGTGGTGCTTGGCGAATTTGCCGCAACGGTAAAGCCAACCGGGCGCAGTTATGAAAGTGAATGGGTCCACGTGTTTCACCTCCGTGACGGGAAAATCACGAGTTTCCAGGAGTTTTTCGACAACGCCGCCGCGACAAGAGCATTTCAAAAATCTGTCACCGCTTGACGCCCCCCGGGAAACTCTTGTCCGTAACGAGACCCGGGCGATGCTGACAAGAGTTTCCGCGCTTCGACCAAAGTGCGTTCCGGCCGTATGCTATACTAATTTCGCGCCCAGCCTTACGTAAAACACAATATTCTTGTATGCGCGCTCCTACACTATTCAGTGAATTACTGATAATACTCCTGGTCTCGGTGCCGGTCGCATTCGTATGTCTACGGCTCAAACTACCGCTGTTGGTGGGTTTGATGCTGACTGGAATAGCGATCGGGCCATTTGGACTCGGGTTGATAACGGAGCTTGAAAGCATAGAGATCCTGGCGGAGATCGGTGTGATGCTGCTGCTGTTTACGATCGGGCTGGAGTTTTCGCTGCGCCGGCTGCGTGAAATGAAGACTCTCGTACTGTTCGGTGGCGGGCTGCAGGTATTGCTGACGGTCGGAATATTTGCAGCACTTGCGGTGCTTTTCGGGCGGTCGGTCACACAATCGGTGTTCTTCGGATTCCTCGTCGCGCTTTCGAGTACAGCGATCGTATTAAAGACCTATGTCGAGCGCCGCGAGGTTGATGCGCCGCACGGGCGAGCCGCGATCGGGATATTGCTCTTTCAGGATGTAAGCATAGTTTTCATGCTGCTTGCAGTGCCGATCCTGGGCGGACAGGACATCGTTTCGCTGACGCAGATTTTGATCGATCTGGGTGGATCGTTGCTTGCATTAATACTGATCGTTTTCGGTGCCTGGTTCCTTCTACCGCGGTTCTTGAACACGGTTGTCCCGCTTCGCAGCCCGGAAGTGTTTTTGCTGACTGTCGTATTGCTTTGTTTGGGAATGGCCTGGGTAACATCGCAATTTGGACTGTCGCTGGCTCTCGGAGCATTTATTGCGGGTATGGTGCTCGCGGATTCCGACTTCAGTCACCAGGCGATCGCGGAAATTTTGCCTTTCCGCGATGTTTTTAACAGTATCTTCTTCGTCTCGATCGGTTTGCTGCTTTCGCTCGCGGCGCTGTGGGAAAATCTTGGTACGACGCTCGCCCTTGTCGCCCTGCTAATAAGCCTCAAAGCATTGATCGTATTGGGTGTTATCCGGCTGATGGGACTTCCATTGCGGGTTGCGGTAATGTCCGGATTAGGACTCGCCCAGATCGGTGAATTTTCTTTCGTTTTGTTGAAAACCGGACGGGGCGTGAATCTTGTCCCCGAAGCAGATTATCAAACTTTCCTTGCGGCATCGGTCATCTCCATGATCGCGACGCCGTTTCTAATAGCCGCTGCTCCGAATGCTGGTTATTTCTTACAGTCACTTTTTGGTGACCGGAAAAAAGGTCTTGAAGATGAATCCGATATCCACGAAACGCAGACTACACAAGGGCTGAACAAACACGTCATCATTGTAGGGTACGGGTTGAACGGAAGGAATCTAAGCCGCGTTCTTAGAACGGTCGAGATTAGCCACATAATTCTCGATCTGAACGGCGAGATCATACGACAGGCAAAAGAAAAGGGTGAAAAGATAACTTTTGGTGACGCGACCCGGAGGGAAGTATTGCAGCACGTCGGTATAGAACGGGCCGAGGCGGTCGTGCTGGCAATGTCGGATCCTGCGGCAGCGCGGCGTACCGTTCATTTGGCTCGCCAGCAAAACGCAAATGTTCACATTATCGTCAGGACGCGATATACGTCCGAGATCACCGAACTTTTGGAACTTGGGGCAAATGAGGTCATTCCCGAGGAATTCGAGACCAGCATCGAAATATTTTCGCGGGTATTACATCGATACGGGATGAGCCGAACCGTGATCGAAGAACAGATACAAAGGATCCGCAGCCAGGGTTATGAAATGCTGCGTTCGTCGTCGTTGCCGCATCCGGTGCAAATAGGGAAGTTGAACGAGGCGCTGTCCGGCGCGGTGACCAAAACCGTAAAGATTGTGGCGGATTCGCCCGTGATAGGGAGGTCGTTAGGCGAACTCAACCTGCGGGCGGAGAGTGGAGCATCCATAATAGCCGTGATCCACAATAGCCAAACGAAGGTAAATCCCGGCGCGGGATACAAGCTTAAAGAGGGCGATATCGCGGTGGTACTCGGATCGGAAAACAAGATCGAGAAGGCCGTAGAAATGCTTGATCCGGATCAGGCAGAGTTTAGTGGATTCAATGCTTAGCCGCGTTTCGCTGTCGCTCAAAATGGGCGGAGATCTCGGCGGCCGTTTTCTGGCCGACAGACGTCTTAAGCTCCTCGAACGAAGCCTTTGCGATCCGTTCGATCGAGCCGAATTCCTTAAGTAGCTTCATTTTTCTTTTTACACCCACACCTGGAATGTCGGAAAGTTCGGACGAAAAATCCCGCATCTCGCGCCGTTTCCGATGATATTGAATCGCGGTCTTGTGCGTTTCTTCACGAATCTGAAGGATCAGCCTGAACGCCTGCGAGTTTCGATCAAATGGTATCGGCTGGTCTTCGCGCCCATAAATCAGTAGATGTGATATCTCATTGTGTCGTTTCGGCGGTTTCACGAGGCCGACAAGCATTATCTGTTCGAGATCGATGGCGCGCATTGCGGCAGCGGCGGCTGAGAGCTGACCACGGCCGCCGTCAATAAATATCAATTGTGGCAGCGGTTTCCCTTCGGTCAAAAGGCGTTTGTACCGGCGAAAGACTGCTTCATTGATTGACGCAAAATCATTCGCCCCCTCAACCGATTTGATAATGAAACGACGATATGCCGCTCGAGATGGTTTCCCGTTCTCGAACACAACAATACCGGCGACATTTTCGGAACCTGAAATATTCGAGATATCGAAGGATTCGATATATGCCGGAAAATAGACGAGTTCGAGTATCTCCTGCAGCTCGCCGAGAACTTTTTCGGAGTTAGGCTTAAGAATGCGGAACCGCTGTTCAAATGCGATCTTCGCGTTCGTTTCTACTAACTCGACCAGATGGCGGTTCTTTCCGTGTTTCGGGTACCGGATCTTTACCCGCCGCCCGCGCCGAAGGGTCAGCGCCTTCTCCAATACATCGCGATCCTCAAAATCTTGCGGCACATGGATCTCGAGCGGGACATAATCGGTGGAGTAATATTGAGCAAGTACCTTACCCAGAAATTCAGAAGCATTGAACGAGTCGTCGTCGGAGAGGTCCTCCCAAAAGAACTCGCGCCGACCGACGATCCGGCCCTGTCGCATTGTGAATAGCTGCAGCGCGAGCCGCGGCCCTTCGCGGTAAAATCCCAGGATATCAACATCGCGATCGGCCGTAGTCGCCATTTTCTGCTGCTCGCGTAATGCCAGAACGGTTCGATGCAGATCACGATACTTTGCGGCGAGCTCATATTTGTCTTCTTCGGCATATTTCCACATTCGCCGCTCGAGATCACTTGCAAGTTCTTTATTTCTTCCTTCTAACAGAATCTTTACGTCGCGGGCGGCTTCCTGATATTCGTCCTGCGTGCAGAGACCTTTGACGCACGGCCCGAGACACCGCTTCAGGTGATACTCAAGACACGGCCGCGGGAGCTTTCCATCGATATCGATCTCGCAAGTGCGAAGCTGGAACGCCCGATTGATCAAGTTCAGAGTCCGCCGGGCCAACGCGGCCGGTAGAAAGGGGCCATAATAGCTTGATCCGTCTCGAGTGATTTTTCGTGTGACCACCACCTTTGGAAACGGTTCGTTCGTCAGTTTCAGATGCGGGTAGGATTTATCGTCTTTAAGTAGTACGTTGAATCGCGGCTTGTGCCTTTTTATCAGGTTTGATTCGAGAACGAGAGCCTCAACCTCATTATCTACAACGATAAACTCGAAATCGACGATCTGTTTAACTAGCTGGCGCGTTTTGCCGTCAAAATTCCTGCTTGACTGAAAATACTGCCGGACACGGTTGCGGAGATTTTTCGCTTTGCCAACATAAATGATTTTTCCGGCCGCATTCTTGTGGAGATAGATACCGGCCGCGACGGGTATGGATTTGAGTTTTTCAGCAATCGTCACATCTAAATTCTAACGCATGCACGCTGAAATAAATAAAAAGCTGTGAGTATATCCGAAGAAGCGATTGACTTTTCGGACGTGTTTCTTAATATGAAAGTGTAATCTCAATTCCAAACCACAATTTCGGAGAAAAAATGTCAAAATCTGTCGAACAATCAAAAGCGATAATTCAATCAATGATAACGTTGGCGGCGGCGGCGCTAGGGCTGGTCTGTGCATTGGCGTGGAATGACGCGATCAAATCTGCAATGAAATCCATCCTCGGTGAAGATGACAGTCTTACCGGTCTGTTCATCTATGCGGCCCTGGCCACTATTGTTGCTGTATTTGTGCTGATCGCACTCGCTAGAACAGCCGCTAAGATCGGTGGCGAGGCCGCTGTTTCACGCGAAGCTGAAGGTTGATACTTTTGTAAAGCAGAGTGCCAGCGCCTGTTTCGTGAATACCGTTTTAACTAAGTCTCCATCCGAAGCCGCCGAGTTTATTAAAGCCGGCGGCATCGTAGCATTTCCGACCGAAACGGTTTACGGGCTCGGGGCGAACGTGTTCGACACTGATGCCGTCGCAAAGATCTTTGAAGCGAAGCAGCGACCGGCCGACAACCCGCTGATCGCTCACATAGCTGCGATCGAACAGATCGGCGATCTAACATTCGAGGTCACCGAACATGCCTCAAAATTTATCAAAGCGTTTTTTCCGGGTCCGCTCACCGTAGTTTTGCGAAAATCGACGCAGGTCCCGCATATTGCAACGGCCGGGCTCGAAACAATAGGGGTTAGGATGCCGAGACACGAACTTGCCCGTAGTTTTCTGGCGGCCTCTGGAACACCGGTCGCTGCACCGTCCGCAAATCTTTCCGGTCGTCCGAGCCCAACTTCGTGGGAGGCGGTGCAGGAAGACCTCGATGGCTTGATCGATTGTATTTTGCTGGACGATGATACGGAGATCGGGCTCGAGTCGACTGTTGTCGACTGTACATCGAACATTCCGCAAGTACTGCGAGCCGGCGGTATTTCGCTAGTGCAATTGCGTGAGATCATCCCAAATACGGAATTTTACCTCCCGATGTTGGGCGAGACTGCAAAAAGTCCGGGGGTTCTTCATCGGCATTATTCACCCAAGGCAAAGGTGGTTCCGATAGCGATCAGTACCGGCGGGGTACTAGGGTCGGAAAAAAGCGCATTTATCGGATTGCATAAACGCGCAGAGATCTTCGCACTGACCAAGTTATGCTCATCGGCCGAAGAGTATGCACATTCACTTTTCGAGTTTTTCCGCAAGTGCGACCGTTCTGGAATCGAAACTATTTACTGCGAAATAAATGAAGATTCTGGTATTGGGGTCGCGTTGATGGATCGCGTATGGCGCGCCGCCGAGTCTAACGTAATGTGACGCGAACGATGGCCAATTCTCCGTTATCAGCCAACAGATCGGCATTTACTATTCGGGGCCGCGTCAATTTTGTAATTTGCTCAACGGGAATAAGTACGAGCATCGTCCCGCCTCCTTCACGCATTAACTCCTCGAGCACATCCTCCGGCGTGGTTAGCTTCTCCAGCTTGCCATCTTCCGATCTGTCCAGCCTCCCGGCCGCATAAAACTCGGCGTTATGCGAGATCGTCTCAAACATTAGAACCTTCTCTCTTCGGGAGCTGGTTGAATCGGATACGTCGATCAAACGCTTCACTGAATCAGAATCGGCAAATTTCGGGACGGCGAACTGAAGTAGGATCGCGACGACCGCAAATGTAGAAAAGGCTATCAGTTTCACCCCAAACTTTCGCTTCTCGTCATTCTGTATCCACGCCCAAAGACACTCTGCAGCGAGTAGGGCCGCTGCGGGTACGGCCGGTAGGATATAACCCGGCAGTTTCGACCCGGATAACGAAAAGAAAACGAGGGGGACCAGAAGCCAGGCAATCGCAAACCGAGTAAGTGATGGTTGTGTGACTTCAGCGCCGGCACGTCGGATCAATTCTTTGCCAAATTTAAAGACGCCGGCAAAGAAAAATGGCAGCCACGGGATCGACATCAGCGGTAACACCCAAAAAAAGAAATAAAATGCCTGGGGGTGGAGATACTTATTCGACGTATAACGCTGAAAATGATGCTGCACGAAGAATTGGTCAATGAATTCCCAACCATGTCGCTGATACATCGGAATATACCAGGTTGCGGCTACGATAAACGCGATGGGCAAGCCCCAAATTAAGCTGAAAAAAAGGTCCTTTCGGGGCCGCTTCCAAATCAGAATGTGATAGAACGCGAGGGCGGCGAACGGAAATAAAATTCCGACAAGTCCTTTTGCCAGAAGAGATACACCGATAAAGAAATAGAATAGAACAAGCGGTATATATCGAATGGTCTCGACCCGTTTTGAAGCAATTTCAAAAATGAAATAGCTGACCATTGCGGCTGTCAAAGGAAAGGTCAAAATTATATCGAAGCTGGCGCCGCGTGAAAACACGATGATTCCGATCGTCGAGGCGCCGACCAACACGAGCCAATTCGCAAAATCTGTTCTCGGCCGAAGAAAGCGACCCAGTAGCCACAAACACGCTATGGTTCCCAATCCAAAGACGGCCGACCCGAATCTCGCGGCAAACTCCGAGACCCCGAAAACATTAAATGAACTGATCTGCAGCCAGTAAAGCAATGCCGGTTTCTCAAACCAGTTGAATCCGCCTAGCGTAGGAGTAACCCAATCGCCGCGCGCGAACATTTCCCGTGCGACTTGAGAGTAGCGCGGTTCATCGGGGCCGAGTAGAGGAATATCGAGTGCGAAAAAATAGACGCCGAGGATCACGATCGCGAAGAGTAACCAAGTGACTCGTTCCGCAGTGTGACTCTTATATTTTGTATTTTCAGCGTTCATCGATGAAAATGTAGAGTATTGCCGAAAAGCGCTTTGTTTACAAACTATGGATCAACACAAAAAGCTCAGATTAGCCGCGATAGGAGTTGGGAGCCTTGGACGTCACCACGCTAGAAATTATGCCGAGTTGGCTCGTGAGGGAAGGGTCGAATTTCTCGGTGCATGCGACGCCGATCCGGAAACGTCTGCCCGTGTCGCATCGGATAATGGCTGCAATTCATTTACTGATTGGCGAACGCTTCTCGGCAAAGTTGACGCTGTTTCGATCGCCACACCGACCGAGACACATTGTGAGATCGCCAACGAATTTTTGGAACAGGGTGTGCATGTGCTGGTCGAAAAGCCGATCGCCCTATCGCTTTCGGAGGCGGACAAAATGATAGCAGCAGCGAAAATGAGCGGCGCAAAGCTAATGGTTGGACAGCTTGAGCGATTCAATCCGGCGATGGTCGCCCTAAAGCCGCACGTCGCAAACCCGCTATATTTTGAGATCCATCGCGTTTCACCGTTTCCAAATCGCTCCCTTGACGTTGACGTTGTTCTCGACGTAATGATCCACGATCTGGATGCGGTGCAATGGCTCGTCGGCGACGACGTGAAAGTCTCCGCTATTCATGCAGTAGGTATCCCCGTGATCTCCGACAAAGTAGACGCTGCAAATGCACGGGTCGAGTTTGTGAACGGTGCGGTTGCCAATATTACAGCGTCGAGAATAGGTACGGAAAAGATTCGCAAAACGCGGTTCTTTCAAACGAATTCTTATGTCGTACTCGACTATGGCAATAGATTCGCATCGGTTACGTCGCTCGATCCGAAGGCTGTCGTCCCGCTACTCGGAATATCGATAAATCGATTGGAAATCAACGACATCGAACCACTCCGTGCGGAGATCGAAGCGTTTATTGAATCGATTGAAAACGACAGAGTGCCGCCCGTTAGCGGTGAAGATGGCCGTCGGGCGTTGGCCTTAGCCGTGGGAGTTTTGGAAAAGATCGAAACTCATCGGGGCCGCCTGAATGTGTAGGATGGCCGGGCACAAGAAACGGGAGAGCCGTTGACTCTCCCGCGTTGAATTAAACCCCAATTGATCGATGATTAAGCGGCCGCTTCTCCAGTTTGTCCGCCGGCCATTATTTTCATCCATTCCTGCGTTTTCGTGACCATTTCCTGGCCGTCAGGACGATCCAAGATCACTTTTTCGAGATGTTTGAATGCGTCCGGCGATCCCATGGTTTCCCTCAGGTCAGCAAGAATCGGCTGGACCTTTGCGAAAATGAATATATGTTCGCCGGCAGTGTCATTGAACATTTCTGCATCGATCGCTCCGTGATTAACGAATGAAGCCGCCATATCCCAATAGGATGTGACCATTCGCAACAGTCCGCCAACTTCGGGATCCATCATCGTTTTCATATATTCCTCCGCACTTGTCGGATTATATGAAAATATCCAGTTTCTAGCCTCGCGCATTTTCTCTTCGCGTCGAAGATCGTATAGTTTTAAAATTAAGTCAGCTGATTCTACTTTGCTCATGCCTTGTCGTAACCTCCAGAAAAGAATTTGTATTGTTGAGTCTATTTCTCTAATGTAATGCTGTCAACAAAAACTGAGAGTCGCTCCACACTAAAGTAACTAAACCGACAGGACACGTCGTATTTGCGGGTCAGATGTCGATTGCACGATGAATCAACAATTGTCAAATTTTCTCCGGGGCCGGATCAAAGCCGGCGATTTTCCGTCAGCAGCCTATTTCGTAGCGGAAAACGGCCGCGTCGCTGCTTGTGGTGCGCTTGGGTACGCTGTTGTTGAACCCGAAAGAGTACCTGCACAAATCGATACGATATACGATGTTGCTAGTCTTACGAAGCCGCTGATTACGGGCTTGCTGTGCGCAAAGATGATCGAGAGAGGCGATCTTCGACTTGATGATAAGATCGAAGGATATTTGCCGTCGTTCGAGACGAATGCATTGACTGTTAGGCATCTCGTTACTCACACCTCCGGGTTTAAGCCGTGGCGTCCGTTTTATCTGGACATCCGAGATACTGCGGCAACTTCGGACAAATTGTCGAATGTGATCGCCCGGCTTGATCTTGTTGAACAGCCGGGCAAAACGGTGATCTATAGTGATCTGAACTTTATTGCTCTCCAGGCGATCATCGAGAACAAGTTTAGATCAACACTTGAACGAATTGCAGACGATGAGATCTTCCGTCCCCTAGGGCTCAAAAACACGGGATTCAACCCTAGTCATGTCTTGCAAGCGCGAATAGCGGCAAGTGAAAAAGGGAATGAGTACGAGAAACAAACCTGCATCGACCTTGGTTTTCTTGCGTCTGGCGGTGATATCGGACAGTTTCGTGAGGATGTTATCTGGGGCAAGGTGCACGACGGGAACGCTTATTTCATGGGTGGAATTGCCGGGCACGCGGGACTTTTCTCGACTACCGAAGAGATTTTCAAGATCGGTCTGCAGTTCTTGCCGGAACATTCGAGGCTCCTGTCAGCTGAGGCATGTGATCTTTTCAAAACGAATTTCACAAGTGGAATGAACGAGGCTCGCTCACTCTCGTTTCAATTGGCCGAAACGCCCGATTCGACCGCCGGAAACCGGATGTCACCGCAAAGCTTTGGGCATCTTGGGTTTACGGGCTCGTCGATTTGGGTCGATCCTGTAAATGATCGCATTTTCGTGCTGCTGACGAATCGTACGCATGGGCACGAACTGCCGTTTGCGAACATAAATTCGACAAGACGGACTTTTCACGAGATATCGGCAGCCGAACTCGAAAAAAAAGCAACTAAAAATCCGGAAAATCCGTCATAATAGACGCTTTCCCCTTGGCATTTTTGTGTTTGGAGAAATGAAGCATATGAAGAGATCAGCGGCGGCCGTTCTAAGTATTGGAATGTTGGGTATCGCAGTGTTTGGGCAAACACGGCCGCGCGTCGCCGTAACGCCTACACCGACGATCGAGCGGGAAACATCTGGCGACGCCGCTGACCCAAGCGTTAACACACCGAAAGTACCGAGCGAAACCGGTGATGGTGAGGTCGTAAAGATCGAAACAAACCTCGTCACGATGCCTGTATCGATCATCGATCGAAACGGTCGATTCGTAGCCGGCCTTCACAAGGAAGATTTCACGATCTTCGAAAACGGGATCCAGCAGGAAGTTGATTACTTTCAATCGGTCGAGACTCCATTTACCGTTATTCTCCTTATCGACGTTAGCCCCTCAACGCAGTGGCAGATGGAAGATATACATCATGCCGCGATCACATTCGTCGACCAACTCCGAACGGACGATAAGGTCATGGTTGCTACATTCGATGACGACTTTAATGTATTGACGGCGCCAACCAACAATCGGGCCGAACTCCGTAGTGCGATCCGCGAAGCTCGTTGGGGTGATGGAACAAGTCTCTATGAGGCCGTTGATCAGGTTATTAGCCGCGAACTTAGCCAAATAGACGGCCGCAAGGCCGTGGTGATATTTACGGATGGCGTCGACACGACGTCAAGGAGCGCCAGTTATTCTGGTACGCTTCGCGACGTGGAAGAGGCTGAAGCGATGTTTTACCCGATTCGTTATGATACCTCGCGCGATATGAACGGCTCCGGCGGCGGTTCGGGATATCCCGGATCACGAAAACCTCAAGGCGTCGGAATCGGTAATGTGATAGGCATTATACTTGGTGGAGGAAGTTGGCCGGTTCCGATTGGTGGAACGGCCGGAACGAGCCGGTCAGAGTATGATGTCGGCAAACAATATCTTGAAACACTTGCGCAGAACAGCGGCGGCAGAAAGTACGAGGCGGATTCACTCCAGAACCTCGATTCGGCGTTCGCGGGCATCGCCGAAGAGCTTCGCCGGCAGTATTATCTGGGATATTATCCGGATTCGATCGGCCGTCCCGGCGATCGCAAACAGATACGGATAAGGGTAAATCGTCCGGATTTGGTCGTACGCGCCAAGACAAGTTATGTTGTCGGCCAATCCGACCGGAAATTTGCGGGTAATTGATCTGCGGCTTAACTTTGGCGGAAAAGAGGCGAACCGGTAAAAGGTTCGTCTTTTTTCCTCTCTGCAACGTGAATCGTTGGCAAGTGCATCGTATAGTTGGTCCATTTCTCGAAAACGATTATGAAATTCAGTGCGTTAGTGATTCTGATCTCCTTCGGTCTTTTCTTTGTACACTCTGCGAACGGACAGGCAGGACGGGGACAAACGGCGCCGATCGGAACCAAAGCCAACAAGCGCCCGGCGCAGGCTGAACCGACACCAACTCCGCCCTCCGACGTGGCAGCCGCGGATGACGGGAACGCGATAATCGACGGCGACGTCGTACGGGTCGAAACAAATCTGGTAACGATCCCGGTCCGTGTCGTGGACAGAAAAGGGAGGTTTGTTCCCGGCTTGGTTAAAGAGCAGTTCAGCGTGGCCGAGAATAATGTTCCGCAAAGTATCGAGCATTTTTCGAATGAGAATCAGTCGTTCACGGTCGCCCTGGTTCTGGACATGAGCTATTCGGCCACCTTTAAGGTAAATGAGATACAGTTGTCGGCGATCTCGTTCATCGATCAACTTCGTCCGGTGGACAAGGTCATTGTCATTTCGTTTGACAAGGAGGTTCATGTACTTTGCGACGCGACGACAGATCGCGAGAAGATCTACCGGGCCATCAATCGAACCAAAATAGAATCGGGATCAAGCGTTTACGATGCCGTAGATGCCGCAAACGATCGTCTGAAACGGATCGAGGGACGGAAGGCTATAATATTTTTCACCGACGGCGTCGATACGACGAGCGAAAACTCTCATCTGCGCAAGAATCTCCAGGATGTGACGGAATTGGAGGCGCTGGTTTATCCGATCAGATACGATACGTTCGCAGACGTTCAGGCCATGAAAGACAAGCCGATCGTGAATCAACCGGGGAATCTGCCAAGGACCCCGCCCGCAATTCCTACTGGCGGAAATTCACCGTTTCCGTTTCCAGTGGAAATGATCGGTAGACCGAGCTCAAAGGGCACTTCATCGGAAGAATACGCCGCGGCCGAAGAGTTCCTGAATCAACTTGCGCTTCGTTCGGGCGGGAGAACTTATGTCGCGAGTACCATCGGAAGCCTGGACTCCGCATTCGCAAAGATCGCAAGCGAACTGCGGGAATTTTACAGCCTCGGATACTATCGTAAAGATGAAGGATCCGCTGGAAGCAAGGTAAGATTGAAAGTAAAAGTAAACCAGCCGGATGTGGCGGTCCGGGCCCGGGATAGCTACGTAATATCGGATGATCGGAAAGAAAACAAATAAAAAAAACCGCCCCAATACATGCGGACGGGTGTGAACGAGCAATTGTAGCTCGGGCATTGGATTTCCTTAGCCCGCTTATGTGTTTTCGTGGTTCCAGTCTTTTTGGAAGATGACGAACTGGAACCACGAACCTAAAACCAACTATTTTTGCTTCAGTCGGCCTTTACCTTTATTAGCCGAAAGTTTTCTCTCATGCGCGACCTCCTCGCGAGCGTAGTCATCGAGCACCATTTCTGAATCTTCGATCAGCTGAGAATCAACAATGGATTCGATACTAGCCTGAATAGATGCTGGCACATTCGAATAAAAATCGTAACCGGTTAGCGATTCGACCTCGTCAACGCTGACTCGAAAATTGCGCCAATCCGTACTGATTCCGTTTTGATTTGGCATTATCACGGCGATCAAACGCGTTGAGGTATCAACTCTCGAAACGTCATCGGAACCGCTTGGCAAAACCATTATCACTTTCCAGGTATTGATCGGCAGTGCAATATTGCCGGCGCCGATAAATCCATTGGTCCCCCACCCGCCCGAGATGATATACAACTCGTTTCCAGAATTGGCCAGGGTGCGACAGTAGCTTTCCAGCGAGGCCCAAGTCTGTTGGTTGTTGTCGGGCGCCTGCGGGATAATATTCGTCATGAGGAACGTCGAAGAGTTTTCCGCAACGGTCTTTGTCCGATCGCCTGATGGCGTCATATGACCGCGATCGTATCCTGAGCCCGAGTAATCGGTTGCTTTGACCTGATACCAGCCGGCAGGCAGCGAAGTGTCCGGACGAAAATCGTCCTGCCGTGGGGTTGTGCCAAGCCAAGAAGGATCAAGATGCCACGATACCCAATTCGGCCGACGGTCATCCCGATGATAGGAAATGACGTAGGTCAATTGTTCCATCAGATAGTTGAAGGGCACACCAGAGTCCGTCACTGCACCTGACGGATTCCCCATCGTAAGATGGACGTTTCCGGAAGGCGTTGGAGTCGGTGTCGGCTCAGGCGTCGGAGTTGGATCCGGTGTTGGAGTCGGTGTGGGCGTCGGCGTTGGTCCGCCGCCAAAGCTTGAGATCGATACATCGTCGATATTCAGACGGTTTGTACCGCCCGATACTTTTCGTATCTCAAATCGAACAGATCCGCTGTAGTCAACTGCAAAAACCGCCGTATCGAGTGTTGTTGAAGAAGTCGAGACCGTCGATCCGACTTGCATCCAACTAGATCCGCCATTTGTAGAACGCCATAATTCCCAGGTGCTGGCTCCATCCGTCCCATAAAGCGCATGTTTTACTTCGACGGCGCCGGCGCTCGGAACATCGAAATTCATCCGCACAACGCCGACATTCCGGACCCTTGCCGAATAAGCGCCGATCTTGCTGTCGGACGCTAAGTTTCCAGTCAAGGCATCGTTGAGATGCCAGCTGCCCGTTCCGAGAAGAACATCGCCGGCGGCATATGATGTTTTCCCGCCTGCTTCGAATCCTTCGACCGTGAGGGTGGGCGTCGGTGTAGGAGTCGGAGTCGGCGTAGGCGTTGGAGTCGGAGTCGGCGTTGGAGTTGGAGTAGGTGTAGGAGTCGGAGTTGGCGTGGGTGTCGGAGTTGGCGTGGGTGTCGGAGCGGGAACAAAATCATTGATCGTGAATGTATCTAAATTTACTCGATCGGCGCCGCCCGAGACCTTCCGAATTTCAAACCGGATAGAAACAGAAGAATTCACCGTAAAACTCGCGGTTTTAAGCGACTTTGAGGAGGTGACAACTGTCGCGCCGACCTTTTCCCACGACGATCCGTTATTCTTGGAACTCCACAATTCCCAGTTGCAGTTGCCGTCGGACCCATATCGGGCATGTCGAACGGTGACTATGCCAGCGCTCGGAACGTCAAAATTCATTCGTATCGACCCGCTGTTCCTAACCCGGGCCGAGAATGAGCCGGATTTACGATCGCTGGAAGAATTTCCGGTTAAGGCGTCGTCAAAAAACCAACTTCCGGTGTCGAGCGAAACATCGCCGGCTTCATAGGCTGATTTTCCACCCGCTTCGAAGCCTTCGGTCAATATCGTTGCAGCTGCCGAACTGCCCGCGATGATCATAAACGTAATCAGCACGCCAATGATCGATAAACCGAGAATTATCGAAATTTGATTTTTCTTCATTCGTTCTCCTTTAAATTGTAATTAGTTAGCCTGCATTCCAGGTATAGACTTCTGCTGCCTTAGGTCAGAACAATCACTATCGAAAAATGAACCTTCTAGACTTCAGTACCGTCCGCAACGGTAGCATTCTTAGGTACGACGATAATGCCTTCTCTTATAAAATATGAACCGGCGGGACCGTCAAGATGCTCGATACGACCGCTGTTGAGGAGGTTCACATTCTTGCCAATGCGCACGTTCTTGTCAATGATCGAATTTCGGATCTGGGTGTTTTCACCTATTCCAATGTGAGGATTTGAATTCGAAACATTGCTGCGGATCTCTTCTATCGATTCAAAAAAATCCGAGCCCATTATTATTGAGTTTTCAATGCGAGTGCCTTTATCGATTCGGCTTCGCAAACCGATGATCGAATTCCGCGCATAGACCCCGTTCAATATGCAGCCCTCGCTGATCATAGAATTATCAATATCGCAATCATGCACTTTTGAAGGCGGAAGGTAGCGGCTGCGAGTGTAGATCGGCGATTCAGTATCGAAAAAGTTGAACTTAGGCAGCGGGGAAGCAAGATCCAGATTTGCGTTATAAAAGGCGCGGATGGTTCCGATGTCTTCCCAGTAACCATCGAAGAAATGAGACTGAACGTTATACTTATTGATCGCCGCCGGAATTATTTCGCCTCCGAAGTCGACTTTATCATCGTTTTCTAACAACTCGACAAGCCGGTCGTATGTGAAAACGTAGATACCCATCGAAGCCAGGTACGGACGGGCCTCAGCCTCGCCGGCGGTCAAACCGAAGTGCGTTGTGTCCACCTTCATCGACGCAAGCGCCTCTCCTTTCGGCTTCTCCTTAAACTCGGTGATTTTGCCGGCGTCGTCCGTTTTTAAGAGACCAAAACCCTCGGCCTCGTCGGCTCGACAGGGGACGACGGAAATTGTCACATCAGCGCCCGTATCGAGGTGACGTTGAAGAAATCGTTGGTAATTCATCCTGTAAAGATGATCGCCCGAGAGTATCAACAGGGTGTCGACGCGCCAATCACGGAGATGGGGAAGCATTTGCCGTACGGCATCAGCAGTGCCTTGGAACCATTCGGGATTATCCTTCGTTTGTTCAGCAGCAAGTACCTCGACAAATCCGGTCGAGAAACTTGAAAAGCGATATGTCCTTGAAATATGTCGGTTTAGGGATGCGGAATTGAACTGCGTCAGCACGAATATCTGCGTGATATTCGAATTGATGCAATTTGATACAGGTACGTCGATCAGGCGGTACTTTCCGCCGAGCGGGACAGCGGGTTTTGAGCGTTCCCGGGTGAGTGGGAAAAGTCTTGTACCGGCACCCCCGCCCAAGATCACAGAAACGACGTTATCGAATTGAGCCATAACGAAACGGAACTAATCTCTTAATAGGTCGGTACTGCATAGTTAGAATAGCCGTAACTGCCGCATCTTTTCAAGACGAGAGGCATAAAGATACTGCTTCCCCAAAATATGGGGCCGCAATTGTGCCGAATATCAGAACAATTACGGTTCTACAAATCGTATCAATATGATAAGTTGTGTTTGGCGAGCCCGAACCAACCAACCTCAAAAATATGTGGTATTGGACCAAAGTTTTATTCATTATCCTTCTCGGTGCGATCGGCATTTGGTTGCTGTATGAACTGATCACGTTTCCGCACGTATGGAATTTGAAATCCGAAGACCCGGTGACGACGTCATTGATCGAATACCGCCTTGCTGAAGCTCGGGCCGAAGGCCGTGAGCCGAAGAAATATATGATCTGGATGCCCCTCGGGCAAATCTCACCTCATCTCCAGCGGGCCGTTCTTGCTGGTGAGGATTCCAGGTTTTTCGAACACAACGGGTTTGATTGGGACGCAATAGAAAAGGCGTGGGACGAGGCCGTTAAACTTGGTGAAAAGGAAGCGAAGGCCGAAGGCGATTACGACCCGAACGATTGGATCCCGCCGATGCCGAGTTTCAAGCGGGGAGCCTCAACGATCTCACAGCAGCTCGCCAAGAATCTATATCTCTCAGAGGATCGCAATTTTCTGCGCAAGGGCCGCGAGGCTTTATACACCTACACTCTCGAAAGCCAGTTAACGAAAAAACGTATTTTAGAACTCTATCTGAACGTCATCGAGTGGGGAGACGGAGTTTACGGAGCCGAAGCCGCGTCACGCACATATTTCAAAAAATCCGCTTCAAATCTTTCCAGGGAAGAGGCGGCATTTCTCGCCGCCATGATCCCAAGTCCGCTCAATGTTTTCAACCCCGCAAAGAATAGGAAACGCGTCAACCGCCGTCAACGCGTGCTCTTGCGCTATATGAACTCGATGAAGCTGGCCTATTAACGACGCCGCGCCTTTCGGCATCAATGTTCACTCATTCATTATTCGTTATTCGACATTCGATATTCATATGCCTAACGCCTTTCGGCATCAATGGAATGTTCACCGGAAGTTTCAAGCTCGTGTAATTTATCGGGTACGCGTGCTAAACGCCTTTCGGCATCAATGGAATGTTCACCTTGAATCTTATTCGGAATATTCACAAACTCTAACAGTGCTAAACGCCTTTCGGCATCAATGGAATGTTCACGCCCCCGAATACTACAACCTTCCATCAAGTTCTGGTGCTAAACGCCTTTCGGCATCAATGGAATGTTCACTGCCGCATTCGCGCCCCATGTGACATCGGACGCGTGTGCTAAACGCCTTTCGGCATCAATGGAATGTTCACACATAATCGTCGTCATCGGTTACGGTTTGAGTTGTCGTGCTAAACGCCTTTCGGCATCAATGGAATGTTCACTTCACCTCAGCCGTTTTTATCGCGTCAAAAGCGAATGAGTGCTAAACGCCTTTCGGCATCAATGGAATGTTCACTGCCGCTAAAATTGTTGGTGCAAGGATGGATTGTTCGGGTGCTAAACGCCTTTCGGCATCAATGGAATGTTCACCGTTGCCGACCCCGTCGTCGTGGACTCTGTAAAAAGTGCTAAACGCCTTTCGGCATCAATGGAATGTTCACTTTATTTTTTAGGTCATCGTCGAATAGATCAGGCTGTGCTAAACGCCTTTCGGCATCAATGGAATGTTCACTTTGCAAACTGCTGGGCGTTCCAGTGACATCCGTGTGCTAAACGCCTTTCGGCATCAATGGAATGTTCACCGCGGCACAATGCCGCTTTGCGCCCCGTCGCGGAACTGTGCTAAACGCCTTTCGGCATCAATGGAATGTTCACAAGCGTCCCGGAGCGGCCCTTCGGATAAATAAAGAGTGCTAAACGCCTTTCGGCATCAATGGAATGTTCACGCGAATGAACGCCTTAACGCAACGCCGGAAGTAACAGTGCTAAACGCCTTTCGGCATCAATGGAATGTTCACCGGGCCCGCTTATTTGATCATTGCCATCGCAAACGGGTGCTAAACGCCTTTCGGCATCAATGGAATGTTCACTCGTAATCTCGTCTGCTATTTCGTCAAAAGTCTTTTCGTGCTAAACGCCTTTCGGCATCAATGGAATGTTCACCGTAAAATCCGCCTGCGTCGCCAGATTCTGACTCCGTGCTAAACGCCTTTCGGCATCAATGGAATGTTCACTAGAATCAGAAACTATCAGGTAGGCTGTGTGCTCGTGTGCTAAACGCCTTTCGGCATCAATGGAATGTTCACTTTGACAGTTACCGCAAGCGACCCCATACTCACCCAGTGCTAAACGCCTTTCGGCATCAATGGAATGTTCACCGCTGGCGCACGACGGGAGCGGCTCGCTCTATCAGTGCTAAACGCCTTTCGGCATCAATGGAATGTTCACCCTTTGAGGACGTCCTGGATCGAATCCCAATTAGGTGCTAAACGCCTTTCGGCATCAATGGAATGTTCACGCTCAACAGGGTACGTACTCGCTCCGGCGGGCAATGTGCTAAACGCCTTTCGGCATCAATGGAATGTTCACACCAAGAGGATTACTCATCGTCGTAGCCCCTAACCTTAAGTGCTAAACGCCTTTCGGCATCAATGGAATGTTCACTGTTTCGGATGCTTCGCAGGCGACGGCGCACGGTGGTGCTAAACGCCTTTCGGCATCAATGGAATGTTCACCCCGGTACTACGCTAAACTCAAACCACATCCAGAGTGTGCTAAACGCCTTTCGGCATCAATGGAATGTTCACCGATGTCGCATTTCGAAGTTTGCGCTGCCACGGCTGGTGCTAAACGCCTTTCGGCATCAATGGAATGTTCACGAATGGGTTCCGCGGGAGCGGTGGGCCGACGCGTTCGGTGCTAAACGCCTTTCGGCATCAATGGAATGTTCACTTGAAAACATTAGACTTGCTCAAACTGACAAATGGAGTGCTAAACGCCTTTCGGCATCAATGGAATGTTCAAGGAATACCCCGACATCCTTCCGCCGGACCCGTCAGGCGGGTGCTAAACGCCTTTCGGCATCAATGGAATGTTCACCCCGAGACGAAGTTCATCGCGCTGGCGTATGGGCGGGTGCTAAACGCCTTTCGGCATCAATGGAATGTTCACTGATAGCTCCATTATTAGTACGCGACGGTGTTTTAGTGCTAAACGCCTTTCGGCATCAATGGAATGTTCACAGGCGCGGTTGCTACTGCTATTGCGGGTGACAACATCTGTGCTAAACGCCTTTCGGCATCAATGGAATGTTCACTCTCGCGTTCTGTGGTGTGTTTGGTGGTTCGTGTTCGTGCTAAACGCCTTTCGGCATCAATGGAATGTTCACGCTTTATGCAAAAACCGCTAACGCGCACTCCAAAAAGTGCTAAACGCCTTTCGGCATCAATGGAATGTTCACCTCGAGCAGTCCATCTTACAGATAGACGCGGCTAAAAGTGCTAAACGCCTTTCGGCATCAATGGAATGTTCACGATGCAGATATTTCACGCCTAAGAAGGACCTCGCGGGTGCTAAACGCCTTTCGGCATCAATGGAATGTTCACAAACAACGGCAACACGCCTATCGTTGAGACAATAAGGTGCTAAACGCCTTTCGGCATCAATGGAATGTTCACCGGAACGCCGGACTCGGCCGCAAACCCGACGGCGAAAGTGCTAAACGCCTTTCGGCATCAATGGAATGTTCACCTATATTGGCAACGTAGTCCGCAGGGTACGTCTTACGTGCTAAACGCCTTTCGGCATCAATGGAATGTTCACTTCGAGAAGTCGGCGCAGGAATTCGAAGACAATTTGGTGTGCTAAACGCCTTTCGGCATCAATGGAATGTTCACCTTCGTCTCCGTCAATAAAGTCTGCGTCTTCGCAGGCCGTGCTAAACGCCTTTCGGCATCAATGGAATGTTCACTTTTTAGGATTCTTATTTATTTATTAGTCGCTACCCGTGCTAAACGCCTTTCGGCATCAATGGAATGTTCACGATAGCCATCTATCCATCTCGGCGTCATAGATATTGTGCTAAACGCCTTTCGGCATCAATGGAATGTTCACCCCGTGGGTGGTCGAAATACGCTTCAGGTATGTTTGTGTGCTAAACGCCTTTCGGCATCAATGGAATGTTCACTACGTTATGCGCATCCGATGTGTTTTTGGATAATTGTGCTAAACGCCTTTCGGCATCAATGGAATGTTCACTATAAAATACATACCTCTGTCTACTCAACCTAAATCGTGCTAAACGCCTTTCGGCATCAATGGAATGTTCACTATCGGGCTCGTAATCGTATGTCTGAAGTGTCAGTGTGCTAAACGCCTTTCGGCATCAATGGAATGTTCACATTACTCTTCACAACGTTTGTTCTCCTCTCAATCTGTGCTAAACGCCTTTCGGCATCAATGGAATGTTCACTTTTTCTCCTTTGTTTCAAACTTTACCAACTTTAAGTGCTAAACGCCTTTCGGCATCAATGGAATGTTCACAACGAAGCGCCGAATTCACGGAAGCGCTCTATGAGTGCTAAACGCCTTTCGGCATCAATGGAATGTTCACCCCGGATTCTCTCTGTACTGTTCGATCGTGTACACATCGTGCTAAACGCCTTTCGGCATCAATGGAATGTTCACCACGCCAGCACCGCTTCTATCTTGTCGTACGGTCGCGGTGCTAAACGCCTTTCGGCATCAATGGAATGTTCACTAGACTTTAAGCTGCGCCGTGTGCTGAACCGTGTTTGGTGCTAAACGCCTTTCGGCATCAATGGAATGTTCACACTTGCCGGTACTGCTGATCAAAACGTTCTTCGAGCGTGCTAAACGCCTTTCGGCATCAATGGAATGTTCACCGACACCGAGCGCGACGGCATCGAGCGTGAGGCGAAGTGCTAAACGCCTTTCGGCATCAATGGAATGTTCACACCGTTTCAACGGTGGCACGGTGTGCCGCATTTTTTTTGTGCTAAACGCCTTTCGGCATCAATGGAATGTTCACAAAACCCTGACCGAAAACCCGACCGAGCCCAGCAAAGTGCTAAACGCCTTTCGGCATCAATGGAATGTTCACAAAAGCGCCGTTGTCGTCCCTGTAAACGCCGTAGGATTCAACGTGCTAAACGCCTTTCGGCATCAATGGAATGTTCACCAACTAAAGGAGAGAACAACATTGAAACAAACAAAAGTGCTAAACGCCTTTCGGCATCAATGGAATGTTCACACTCATAAAATCACCTGACGGCTGGAACCTCTCCATCACGTGCTAAACGCCTTTCGGCATCAATGGAATGTTCACTTCCGACCAACCAAATCCCAAAACAAAACCCTAAATCCGTGCTAAACGCCTTTCGGCATCAATGGAATGTTCACAGGTCGCGGACATACGGAGTGGGAAGACGCACAAGGTGCTAAACGCCTTTCGGCATCAATGGAATGTTCACGTCGGGTAAATCGATCAGTGCAGAACGGGTGTGCCCGTGCTAAACGCCTTTCGGCATCAATGGAATGTTCACTCCCGATCTCGGGGGTATTCCGACGGAAAGCAACGGTGCTAAACGCCTTTCGGCATCAATGGAATGTTCACTCGATTCCCGATCGAGCGGGCAATGCGCCGAATATGTGCTAAACGCCTTTCGGCATCAATGGAATGTTCACGCAGAAACTCAAGCCCATCAACCTGGCCTTGGTCGTGCTAAACGCCTTTCGGCATCAATGGAATGTTCACGAGGTGTACTATCCTCTTTCGTGAGCCGATGCATCCCTATGTGCTAAACGCCTTTCGGCATCAATGGAATGTTCACCGGTTAGTAAGTTCGCTAATTTGACGGGATCTATCGGGTGCTAAACGCCTTTCGGCATCAATGGAATGTTCACGACCCGAAATCAAAACCGTTCTGCATTTCTTCGACACTGTGCTAAACGCCTTTCGGCATCAATGGAATGTTCACTGCCACCCGTGTCTACGTCAACTACAACAAGACCGCCGCTAAGTGCTAAACGCCTTTCGGCATCAATGGAATGTTCACCTGGCTGCTGTTCAAACGTTATAGCAGGCTGCCCGCGTGCTAAACGCCTTTCGGCATCAATGGAATGTTCACTGCCTATATTCTAAGTCTATTCGGATCAATCTTTAAAATCCACGTTTGCGGGCATCTCCGAGGGCATCTAAATTGTAGGCAAGTAGTTTGAATTATAGTCTTGTATCCTC
>JBAUGL010000161.1:0-5136 GCA_049679665.1 Pyrinomonadaceae bacterium
ACATTATCTTCTGGGGAAAAAAGACTTACGGCGATTTTCTAAGCTCTGACGAGGGCATCGCCACGAACATCCTCGCATCGCGGCTCGCGCAACTGGAACAAGAAGGGATCCTTGATAAATCTCCCGATCCTTCCGATAAGCGGCGCGATGTCTATACTCTTACTGAGAAGGGGCTCGAGCTGATTCCGTTGCTTGTCGAGATAGTTGCGTGGAGCGGAAAGTTGGTCGAATGGCAGGCTCAGGCCGGTGCTGGGACTCCACAGCAGATCGAGGCGGTAAGGCTTTTCGCGATGACGAAGGACAAGGGCACGATCGTCGATGAAATAAAAGAGGTTGTCCGACACGGCGGATATTATTTCGAAGGCGTCAAACAACCAAGAAATCCGAGAGTGAAGAAAAAACGCGGTTAGCTCGCGTGACAAGTTTTCCGTAACTATTTCTTCGGACGTTCGTTCGCTTTCAATACACGCTTTCTTAGCCGGATCGCCTTTGGCGTTACTTCGATCAATTCATCATCCGCTATGAACTCCAGAGCACGTTCGAGTGACATTTCGCGAATCGGAACAAGACGCATGGCTTCATCTGCACTCGTTGTACGCATATTGGACAGCTTCTTTTCCTTAATGGCGTTCACATCGAGGTCGACCGACCGCGCATTTTCGCCGACGATCATCCCTTCGTAAACCTTGATCCCGGGCTTTAGGAAGAGTGTGCCGCGTTCTTGGAGATTGTAGAGCGCGTATGTGGTTGATTCTCCCATGCGATCGGAAACGAGCGAGCCGGTCGAGCGGCTTTTCATATCGCCCTGCCATTTGTCGAATTTCAGAAACAGCGTATTCAGCAGGCCTGTTCCTTTTGTTTCCGTCAGAAACTCGCCGCGGAACCCGATAAGGCCGCGCGACGGCACCTCATATTCAAGCCGCACACGTCCGGATCCGTTATTGATCATTTTGGTCATTTGGCCCTTTCGCCGCCCAAGTGCCTCTGTGACCACGCCGATAAATTCTTCCGGCACGTCGATGACCACCTGCTCAATAGGTTCCTGAAGTTCGCCCGAGCTTTCGTCGCGTTTTGTTATTACTTCGGGTTTTGAGACCTGAACCTCATAGCCCTCGCGCCTCATCATTTCGATAAGGATCGCGAGCTGGAGTTCACCGCGGCCGGAAACCTTGAATTGTTCCGCAGCATCAGTCTGGGTAACCCGGAGTGCGACATTGCCGAGCAATTCTCGGTCGAGTCGATCCTTTATCTGCCGTGACGTCACAAACTTTCCATCTATGCCCGAAAAAGGTGAAGTATTAACGCCGAATATCATCGAGATCGTCGGCTCGTCTACCGCGATCACGGGCAGCGGCTTCGGATTGTCCACAAGGGTAATGGTTTCCCCGATCTCGACTTCATCGAAGCCCGCAAGTGCCACGATCTCACCTACACCTGCGGAATCCACCGTTTCTCGCTCCAACCCTTCGAAAACGAACAATTCCTTAACGCGGGTTTTCTGTGTAGTACCATCGCGCTTGGCGACGGCCACTTCCTGATTTTTAGCGATCTCGCCCGAGAACATACGGCCGATCGCAAGCCGGCCGACAAACTGGTTGTAATCAATGTTTGCGACGAGAAGCTGCAAGCTATCGCTGCGGATGGCCCGCGGAGGGGGTATAGATTCGATAACCTGATCGAGTAGTGGCCTCAAGCTGTCTGATTCGTCCGATAATTCTTTCTTTGCGATTCCGTCACGAGAGATCGAATATAGTATCGGGAATTCGATCTGCTCATCGTTGGCTCCCAAGTCTATGAAAAGGTCGTAGATCTCGTCGACAACTTCTTCTGGCCGCGCGTCTTGCCGGTCGATCTTGTTCACCAAAGCGATGCACGGAAGCTTCAGTTCGAGTGCTTTCCGAAGAACGAAGCGGGTTTGCGGCAGACAGCCCTCAGCCGAATCAACGAGGAGGACAATACCGTCGACCATTTTCAGGACGCGTTCAACCTCGCCGCCGAAATCGGCGTGGCCCGGCGTGTCGACGATGTTGATCTTATGATCGCCGTACCGTACCGACGTATTCTTCGCCATGATCGTTATTCCGCGTTCTTTTTCAAGATCCATGGAATCCATCACCCGATCGACGACCGCTTCGTTGTCTCTATAGGTACCGGATTGCTTGAGCATCGCATCGACAAGAGTAGTTTTGCCGTGGTCAACGTGAGCGATTATCGCGATATTTCTGATCTTGTCTGCGTCTATCATAAGTTTAAAAGCCCCGAAAAACAGAAACGAAGATAATGACCTATTGCATTTGAAAACGCAAACGAAGAAAAAAAGCGAACGATCCGAAGCTCATTCGCTGAAGTGGAGGAAAGTTCCTATTTTGGATTATCTCGGCGCTTTTCCGACAACGAGATTGTTCGTGACGCTAAATACGTTGCGTACGCCCTTGGCAAGTATATTTGCCAGATCAGAATCACCGCGATTTGCGACAAACCCCTCTAGCGATACGTGGCCGCCATCTACGATAATTCGGATCGACGGGTTCGGTTCGAGCAAATAGCGGTATAAACTGCCACCGCGATCACTGAAAGTCTTTAACATTTGACGACGTATCGAGTTATCGAACGACCCGAGAGGGAGGTTTTCGATATTATTAACAACGTTTGTAACTCCCGGAATTCGTCTGACTTCGTTCTCGGCCGCCTTACGGGTCCCAAGTGATATCACCTTCCCGTATAACGTCACTGTTCCGCGATCCACCTTGAAGGCGATATGGTCGAAAACCCCATAGTAAGGAAGTGTAATTATTTCCTTAAACACCTTGTGTTCAATAGTTTGCGCCGATCTCAAATCGGATGAACCTTGAGCATTTGTGTTTAGGAATGAAAACGCTGCAATTGCGATCGATAATGCGATAAAATTAATGATTCTTTTCATTACCCAAGCTTCTCCTTATTAAAAATATGTCACGTTGCTGTGACTGTCCTTTAGAGACACTGATTGGACGCTTTATTTGCGGAAATCGATGCAACAAATCGGAATTGCCCGAAAAGATTGCCTAGCATCCGTCAAGTTGCCTAAGAGCCTCATAGAGGACGATCCCAACGGTGTTCGCAAGGTTGAGGCTGCGCACATTTTTATTGGCCATTGGGACGTTCAGGCACCGGTCCCAATTCTCGCGAATGAGTTCTTCAGGCAGCCCGCGGGTCTCCCTGCCGAAGATCAGGCAATCACCATCACGATATCTCCAATCGGTGTAGACGTTTGAACTTTTCGTGGTGAAGTACAGAAAACGCGATCCCGAACGCGATTCGTAAAACCTTTCAAGATCGATATGACGATGCAGTCGGACATGCTTCCAATAGTCGAGTCCGGCTCGCATCAACGTTCGGTCGTCCATTCGAAAACCGGTTGCACCGATGATATGCAAGTCGGTAAACGTTGCTGCACAAAGCCTTGCGATATTTCCGGTATTTGGCGGGATCTCCGGTTCGAGTAGTGCCACGTGGAGCATATCCGTTGATATTATCGTTTTCGAGATTCGCTGCAAATGGTAGCAAGCATCTTTTTGAGTTCAGGTTACATCAATTTATTCAGATCGGGCTGTCAGTGCCGACGTCGTTCGTTTGTGTTAATATTCACGTTTACTTTCGTTCGAACCAAGGAGAACTTTTAGTGGTTTTTGTTACCAGAATTTTGCCTATTTTTGCCTTTATTACTTTGACGGTAGGGATTTCCGTTTTAGGCCAATCTGAAGCGGAAAAAAAGGACGAGATGGTCCCTGAACCGTCAACGTCAAAAGGCGATGCAAAAACGATCACGGCAGAACAGATCGCTGAAACTACGATCGCTGTATATGGCTTTCCGGCTGGACGAGTGACACTTGATCAGATACGCAAGACCGCGATCGAGCGAGGAAATATCGAGGTAATGAACGCCGAAGGGAAAATGGATCAGGCCAGCTACCAGAAATGGTCGATCAGGGCGGAAAACCTTTTCAAGGAGCGGATCCGGATCGATCAGGAGTTTCCTGACGCAAGGTATTCACTTGTTTTTAACGATGACAAGATCTACGGAATTTACAACGATGCGATCTTCACTCCCCGCGAAGACGCTTCCAAAGCTTTTGAAAACCAAATAGTACGCGGCCTCGAGGCATTCTTAAGATTTAAGGAGAATGGGTCAAAACTGGAACTCGCCAGCCGCGAAAAGGTAATGGGCGTCGATTTTCATTTGATAGACGTGGTTGACAAGCAAAATCGTAAGACCAGATTTTACGTTAGCGTAAAACGTTACCGTGTGATGATGTTGGAATACGAAGAGGGCGGCAAGAAATTTCGGCGGAAGTTTTATGATTACAATTACGCGCAAGGAACACTCTTCCCATATCGCTCCGTCTTATGGGCCGACGACAAGATCATCGAAGAGACCGAGGTCTCGACAATAACGTTTGGCCAGAAGATCGATGAAGGGCTTTTCCGCGTTGGCTAAATAATCGCAACAAATTCGTAGTCTCTGTGTGGAATGAATTAGAAATTTCAATTCACATCAATAGGAGACTACTAATGAACCTACGCGAAACATTGTTGACCGCATCGGTTGCGGTATTGCTGCACATCTGTTTGCCGAATCCGGCGGCTGCTCAAACGGATAACCGGAATATACAATCTGGACCAGACGTCGAAATCGTGCTTCAACTTTTAACAGGCGACGAAGCGAACCCGAAGGGCAACTTGCCAAAAGAGCTAGCACCGGTCGCCGCAAAGCTTCGCTCGAATTTTCCTTTCGCATCCTTTCGCCTTATCGAAACTTTTTTCGGACGGATCGGTGAAAATGGCAACCTGCAATACAAGAGCATCTTCGATGTTAATAGCGGCGCGAGCCCAGGAGCACCGACTTTCCTCGATTGGAGCATAAATGCGCTAAGGCCGGAGGGGACGCTGCCTGCGTACCGAATCCATTCCTTCCGATTCGGTATCAGAACACCGATTGTTTTACCCAATGTTTCGAATTACGAACACGTCGGAATCACGATCGATCGACTTAGCGTTTCTGCGAACACTCCTGTATTACTCGGATCGATATCACTTCCCAAAGCAAACGGAACGGTATTTGTGGTTTTGACCGTGAAGCCTGAAAAATTCTGATTG
>JBAUGL010000162.1:0-31668 GCA_049679665.1 Pyrinomonadaceae bacterium
TTGAATAAGAATGCGTTTAAGGTCGTCGAACGTTAAAGAATCGAGTTCGACCCGGATCGGGAACCGCCCTTGAAGTTCGGGAATAAGATCGGATGGTTTTGAGACATGAAAGGCTCCGGCCGCGATAAAAAGTATATGCTCCGTGCTTAACATCCCGTATCGTGTGTTTACGTTGGTGCCTTCGACGATCGGCAGTAGGTCTCGCTGAACCCCTTCTCTCGAGACGTCCGGATTTCCCCCGGCCTCGCGCCCGGCGATCTTATCGATCTCATCAAGAAAGATGATCCCGGTTGATTGGGCCTTTTCAAGAGCATTCCGTGTTATCTGGTCCATGTCGACCAGGTTCTCTTGTTCTTCGCGAAGGAGATACGCCCTGGCTTCCGCTATCTTCATCTTACGGCGGACCGTTTTCGCCGGGAACAGGTTGCCGAACATATCACGGAGATTTACGCCCATTTCTTCCATGCCCTGTCCGCCAACGAAGTCTATCGTAGTGTTGGATCGGTCTTGGGTGTCGATTTCAGCTAATTTATCGTCTAGGTCGCCTCGTCGAAGTTGCTCGCGGAGCTTCTCGCGAGTTCGATTGTGCGACGATGCGGCCGGTTCGAGGTCGATCTCGCTACTATATTGCGGCTCAATTCCGATGCCGGCAGAATTTGGAAGCAGAATATCGAGCAACCTTTCTTCAACATTCTCCTCGGCTCGTCCAAGTACATCTTCGAAAGCAGCCTGTTTCGTCATATCCACGGCTACATCCGCAAGTTCCCGAACCATGCTTTCAACATCTCGGCCTACGTATCCAACTTCCGTAAATTTCGACGCCTCGATCTTGATAAACGGCGAATTCGCAAGCCGAGCAAGCCGGCGTGCGATCTCAGTTTTGCCGACGCCCGTGGTACCGATCATCAAGATATTCTTTGGCAATACGTCCTGCGCGATCTCCGGAGGAAGTTTTTGGCGCCGGATGCGGTTTCTAAGAGCAACAGCGACGGCCCGCTTTGCGCTCTGCTGGCCGACAACGTATTTGTCCAGTTCCTCAACTATCTGACGCGGGGTCAGTTCGTCCAATTGGGTCTTATTTGATGTCACGGTTGTTTCGCCACCTAGATAAATTGGCATTGTTCGAAGAACTACAATTCGTCAATAATGATTTCCGAATTTGTGTAAATACAAATATCTGCTGCTATTTTCAGGGCTTGTTCGGCTATTGCGCGTGCGTTTAGATCCGTGTGCATCATAAGGGCACGCGCTGCGGCAAGCGCGTACATACTTCCCGAACCGACCGATAGCAAGCCATCATCGGACGAGATCACATCACCCTTACCCGAGATTAGGAACGCATCCGTCTTGTCGGCAACTATCAGCAAAGCCTCGAGATTTCTAAGGTATTTATCCGTCCGCCAATCCTTACTTAATTCGATCGCTGAACGCTCGAGCTGTCCTTGGAATTGCTCTAGTTTTGTTTCAAACCGACTCAAAAGCGAAAAGGCGTCGGCCGTCGCTCCTGCAAAACCCGCGATGATCTGGCCGTTGTACACTCGCCTGACCTTTCTGGCGCTGCCCTTGATGACTGTCTCGCCGAGCGTTACTTGGCCGTCGCCAGCCATCGCCACGTTTCCATTTCGGCGGACCATGAGAACGGTCGTTGACCGTATTCGCAAGTTAGGTTTATCAGTTCGCATAAAAATTAAATCATAAATCTTTAATTTCAAATGCTCAAATTGACATAATGCTTCGAATTGATTGAACATTGAATGTTTATGAAGCGAATGGCCCGGATCGGGATCACAATGCGATTGGAAGTCCCGACGCGCCGGTTTTATCTTGGGCGAGACTATAGCGAGGCGATCCAGGGGATGGGTGGTGAACCGGTCCACCTATCGCTGATACCGAAGCTGGATTACATTTCAGCCGCCCTCGACGGACTCGACGGAATACTGCTGCCCGGCAGCGATTCAGATTTAGATCCGGCGTATTTTGGCGAGGAGCCGCACCCAAGGCTCAAATCGGTGGTACCGGTAAAAGATGAGACGGACTTAATGGTGCTCAAGGAGGCTGAACGGCGAGGATTGCCATTGCTCGGCATTTGTTACGGAATGCAGGCATTGAACGTTTCACGCGGCGGCACGCTGTACCAAGACCTTGAATCGCAGACCGAAGGCGGCATCAAGCATGATCAAGGTACACCGCTTGAACGGAATTCACACAGCATTTCGATTGCCAACGGCAGCATTCTGGCCGCGATTTTGTCATCCGGGAATGGTGACAGCACTGAGGTAAGGGTTAACTCTCACCATCATCAGGCGATCAAGGCTGTCGGACGCGGTCTGGAGGCCGTCGCCTGGGCAAAGGATGGCGTAGTCGAGTGCATCCAAGACACGCGGCCTGAAAGTTTCGTGCTCGGTGTTCAGTGGCATCCCGAGCTATCTTGGAACACCGATGAGATCTCTCGCCGCATCTTTAAGGAGTTTTTGTCCCGTTGCTAACATCGACAGATAAGTAAGTAGATTAGTTGCATAGATAACTTGCCTTTGATTAAAGTTATTTCGAGATGTCGACGGTCCGACACCTAATGTTAAGATTGAGGAATTCTTTGAGGGAAATTGATGGATAATCCGTTTATTATTGGCCTGCTTTCCTGGTTTCTCCCTGGAACTGGGCATATGCTGCAAAAACGTTGGAAGCGCGGGATCATTATCGCCGCTGTCGTTTGGCTGATGTTCGTTATTGCAATTTTCAGCGGCGGCGCACACTATCCGGGCTTTGATTTCAAAGACGGGGCCTTATTGTATCTACTGAACATTTTTGCGAAGTTCGGCAATGGCCTTGGCGCCATAATAAGTCTGTTAATAGGCTCATCGCCAGCTCCGAATGTCGCGGCCCTCGCTACATTTGAGTACGGCGGAAGGTTCCTGGAAACGGCCGGGCTGCTCAATTATCTTGCGGCTCTAGACGCGATCGACATTCACCTTGGGAGGAAGAAATGATCCATTTTGCATACCTAGTCGGCTTCGCTCTCTTTGTTTCGATCGGATTCGGTGTATTTTCTTCAGGCTCGTCCCAGGAGCGTATCCGGTATGGCGTCAAAACCTTTGTCCAGTTCATCGTAGTAAGTCTGATACTAGCGTGGATCTTCTACTTCATTCCCTGAAAAGCTGATGGCTCTGTACGAAACTGAAGCGATTGTTTTGCGGTCGTATAACCTCGCGGAAGCCGATCGAATTGTTGTATTCCTTACGCGAGATCACGGGGTCGTGCGCGGCGTGGCAAAAGGCGTTAAGCGGCTCGGGAGCAGATTCGGCGGGATCCTGGAACCGTTTACGATCGTTGACCTAACTTTCTTTCAGAAGGAATCGCTTGAGTTGGTCTCAATAAGGAACGTAGATCTTGTTCGATCTAATTTCGCGGCCGTGACTGATCCACCGTTCTTACAGAAATTCTCTTACCTGGTCGAGATATTGTTGGCTTTCACTCCGCCGCACGACCCGAACGAGACGCTGTATCGCATGGTTAATGCGTGCGTTGCGGCGGGAACTGAGCTGCCCAATAAATTAGTCGCTATTTGCCTATATTTCGAGTTTTGGCTGCTTCGTCTAGGTGGTTATTTACCGGATTGGAGCACTTGCGACCGATGCGCCAGGGTTTTTGCTCCGGATGAAACCGCAACATTCGAAGGAAATTCGCACCTTAGCTGCGAGACGTGTCGTCGCGGGACGCATCATCGTAATGTGTCAGCGGCTCAAAGGGAAATTTTTAGGGCTGGGCTAACATTGTCGCCGGCGGATTTCGCACTAGCCGTGTCATCCGAAAAAGATGCTGTTGAACTCTCGGCATTGATCAAAGAAATGATCTCAAAGGTGCTGGGCCGCGAGATACGCAAGGAGAAGGTCTTACTCTAATTGAAACGGTGGCTGCGAATGAAGCAACTTAGTCTTCTCATATGCCAGTATCTAATTCGCTCGATACTGCCGTACTTCATTTTCTCGTGGTTATTGCTTAGCGTTATCTTGTTCGCGCAGCAGGCGAGCCGTTTCTCCGACATCTTTTTCAGTGTAAATATTCCCACCAATCTTGTTTGGCAGTTGACGCTGGCGTTGATTCCGAACGTGATCGCCTTTACTTGCCCAATGGCGGTACTTGTTGGAACGATCATTGGCCTGTCGAAGATGCAGGGTGATAGCGAGCTTGTTGCGATTCGGGCAGCTGGCGTCGGAAACGTAGCGATCACGATCCCGATCTTCGTCTTGGGGATAATGCTTTCCGCGTTCGCATTCTTCATCAATGTAAAAGGCGTGCCTTTTGCAGCCGGAATAGTCCGATCGGTTGCGCTTCAAACTGCGATTCAAAAACTCGAATCCCCGATCGAGCCAGGTGTGTTTAACAGTGAGATCGATGGTTATACGATATATGTGAAAGACGGCGACATAGGTGCCGGCACATGGAAAGATATTTTCATTTACAACAAGGATGATAGTTCGGGATTGGTGCGACTTATAACGTCATCGCAAGGCCGGATCGATACATCCGGTGAGCTTTCTGAACTCGTTTTAGAGAAAGCCACAGTTTCGAGCTTTTCGGAAGACCCAGATAAAAATAAACTCATTAGCGAAAGCCTCGGAGATATCCGGATTGCGATAAAGACAAAACGGGGAGAATTGATCGAAAAGCTGAGCAATACGGGTGGATCCCCCGAGGAACTTGGGCTAAATCAGCTTTCTGAGTACGCGGAAGGTAAACAAGGGAAGGAGCGGATCGAAGCTCAGATCCTGTTGCAGAGAAGGCTGATCTTGTCGATCACTCCGCTGATATTCTGCCTTCTTGGAACAGCGATGATCCTGCGTTTGAATCGCGGAGGACGCGGGTTCGGGGTTTTATTGGCCCTCGTGGGCCTTGTCGGTTATTACCTTCTCGCTTTCCTGGGAGAACAGCTTGCAAGAACTGAGACGATCAGCGTATTCGCCGGAAGCCTGATCCCGATCGTGTCGAGCCTGATCGCGATTACCTGGTTTATCTTTTCGGGTAAAATAACAACATTCGGCGGATGGGGCCAAGGGATCCGCAATGTTCTTTCAAGGGTTTCGTCGAAGCCGAAGAAGGTCGAAATGGGAAACGTATTCGTTGATCTCACGACCGGACTCCGAGACTTCGATATCGGGATAAATCTATTGAAGTTCTTTCTGCTCGCCCTAACGTTTTTAGCGGCTATCTTTCTTATTTTTACCGCATTTGAGCTTTGGAAATTTGCCGGAACGTTTGATGGTGGCATCGGGCTGCTTGTTAAGTATCTCTTCTATTTACTTCCATTCATTTACCTCCAGCTATCGCCTTCGGCTGCGATGATCGCGACGCTGGCGACGTTTGTGATCAAATCGAGGCAAAACGAGATAGTAACTTGGACCTCGGCCGGGCAAAGTGTGTACCGGTTACTTATTCCGTGTTTTTTACTAACAGCTGCGCTTGGAGCTTTCAACTGGCAGGTACAGGAACGGATCCTGCCGAAAACTAACCAGATCCAAGACGATCTTCGCACCCGAATTCGAAGTCGTGGGGTGGTAAAGGCCGCCGGCGGGAAATACTGGGTCGCAAGCGGCAGGAGGATATATTCGTTCGGCGAGACTGCGTCTGATAACGAAAAGGCGAATAGTGCAAGTGTTCCAACTGCGTCTGATAACGAAAAACAGGTGTGTTCGTCCCATTGTGTCAGCGGTCTTCGTATCTACGAATTCGATGAAGCAGCGAAATTGCAATCTGTATACCACGTATCGTCGGCGTTTTTTGAAAACGGCCGTGTGAAATTCGTCGGCGCCGTTGAAACAACATCAATCAGCGAAGGGAAGTCGGTGACAATTAAATCCACAGGTGGAGAGATCGCGGAAGGTGTGAATCCGTTCATTGACCTTCGATCTAAGCCTAGTCATCTCAATATTTCAGACACTAAAGCTCAGATCGATTCGAGCGGATCAGAGGTCGAAAGGCGTGGGTTTTCCGTAGCACTTCAGAAGAAATACTCTACGGCGTTCCTACCATTCATAATCGCATTATTCACGGCCCCGTTCGCTCTCTCTTTAAGTCGGAAGGGAAAAGTAGTCACGGTTGGACACGCTGTTGGGTTATGGCTTTTGTTTACAGGAGTTACGAGCGTTTTTGAACAATTCGGATTAAATGGATTTCTATCGCCTCAGTTTTCGATCTGGAGTCCGCTTGTTTTGTTCACAATGCTTGGCATCTATCTCCTTTCACGGGTAAAGACATAACGCCCCCAGACCTTACACCAATAAAAAACGAGAGAAGCAAAATTTGCCTCTCTCGTCGGATGGAACTAGCTTACTAAGATCTTTACGTTCCGGTTTCCCAGCTCGACATATACTCGAGCATTTCAGGTGTCAATTCATCGATCGAAACTCCCATCGCGCGAAGCTTAAGGCTAGCGATCTCCTGATCGACTTCCGCCGGCAGGACATGTACGCCAGCGGCAAGCGTTCCTTTGTTTTTCACGAGGAACTCCGCTGAAAGTGCCTGGTTCGCGAATGACATATCCATAACGCTGGCGGGGTGACCCTCAGCTGCGGCTAGATTGATGAGACGTCCCTCACCAAGAACGATCACGCTCTTTCCACCATCTTTGCTTATATATTCTTCGACGAACGGGCGGCGTGGAACGGCCGGCTCCGACATTTCGCGAAGGGCATCGAGGTTTAACTCGAGATCGAAGTGACCGCTATTGCAAACGATCGCGCCATCCTTCATAGCTTCAAAATGATCTCGATCGATAACGTGCCGGTTACCGGTTACGGTCACGAAGAAGTCTCCTATCTTGGCGGCTTCCTTCATCGGCAGCACACGGAACCCATCCATAACCCCTTCGATGGCCTTGATCGGATCGATCTCAGTAATTACTACATTGGCCCCGAGTCCTCGGGCGCGCATCGCGACACCCTTACCGCACCAGCCGTAACCTACGACGACAAGTGTTTTTCCGGCGAGCAGTATATTGGTCGCTCGGATTACGCCGTCGAGAGTCGATTGGCCCGTGCCATAGCGGTTGTCAAAGAAATGTTTCGTTTGTGCGTCATTTACCGCGATAGAAGGGAAGTTCAGTACGCCCGCCTTTACCATCGCCTTGAGTCGGACGATTCCCGTAGTTGTCTCTTCGGTCGTGCCAATTAAGTTACCGATGAGCTCAGGTCTTTCTTTGATCATCGTCGCAACGACGTCTGATCCGTCGTCAATGATCATGTTCGGCGCGGTCTCAAGCGCAGCCTTAACATGACCGACGTAAGTATCAGTAGACTCACCCTTTATAGCCATCACCGGAATACCCCAATCCGCTACTAACGATGCAGCAACATCATCCTGTGTCGAAAGGGGATTCGAGGCGATAAGCAAAGATTCAGCCCCGCCCGCCTGCAGCGTCCGCGCCAAATTAGCGGTCTCGGTCGTGATATGAGCGCACGCGACCAGTCTTACGCCGGTCAAAGGCTTTTCTGCCTCGAAGCGCTTCCGAATAAGGCGTAGCACCGGCATTTCACGGTCCGCCCATTCGATTCTCTGTTTGCCCTGAGGGGCCAGGTTAATGTCCTTTATGTCGTATTGCATTGAAAGTTGTTCGGTTGCCATAATTATTTCCGCGATCTGTTAAGCTGCTGCGCCGTTTTCAAGAGCGCCGAGCAGAGCATCAGCCTTGTCGGTTTTTTCCCATGTAAACACTTCGCTGGTGCGTCCGAAATGTCCAAATCGCGCCGTCTCCTTAAATATCGGGCGGCGAAGATCAAGCATCTCAATAATTCCCTTCGGTGTTAATTCAAAGTTTTTGCGAACTGCTTCAGAAAGTTTTACTTCATCGACTCGGCCGGTACCGTGCGTATCGACATAGACCGAAACCGGTTCTGCGACTCCGATCGCGTAAGCTAATTGGACAGTACACTTATCTGCGAGTCCGGCGGCGACAATATTCTTCGCGATATAGCGGGCCATGTAAGCGGCCGAGCGGTCAACCTTTGTTGGATCCTTGCCCGAGAAAGCACCGCCGCCATGCGGAGCATATCCGCCGTACGTATCGACGATTATCTTGCGGCCTGTTAAACCGGCGTCACCCATTGGACCGCCGATAACGAATCGGCCTGTCGGATTGATGTGAAACTTCGTATTCGCGTCGAGCAGGTTGCCCGGAACTGTTGTCTTGATAACCTTTTCCAGAACATCAGCGCGGAGCTGCTCGGTCGTTACGTCGTCGGAATGCTGCGTTGAGACCACAACGGCTTCGACTCGGAACGGCCGGCCGTCGCGGTATTCAATTGTGACCTGCGATTTACCATCGGGACGGAGATAGGCGAGTTCGCCGCTTCTTCGAACGTCCGAAAGTTTTTTCGTCAAATTATGAGCCAACTGTATTGGCAGCGGCATTAATTCGGCCGTTTCGTTGCACGCAAAGCCGAACATCAAGCCCTGGTCGCCTGCACCACCTGTATCTACGCCCTGAGCAATATCGGGCGATTGCGTGCCGACCGCGTCCACGACGCTGCATGTGTTGGCGTCGTATCCAAAGGTCGCGTCGTTGTATCCGATCTCGTGGATCGTATCGCGAACGATCTGCTTATAATTGATCTTAGCTGTAGTTGTGATCTCACCGGCAATGACCGCTAAACCCGTGGTGACAAGGGTTTCGCAAGCAACGCGGGCCGTTGGATCCTGTTCGAGGATCGCATCAAGGACAGCGTCTGAGATTTGGTCAGCAATTTTGTCCGGATGGCCTTCGGTAACCGATTCGGACGTAAACAAAAAATTTCCGTTACTCAATGTTTATGTAACTCCTTTAGCGATAAATTATTAATTCCTGCACAAGATAACAAACTTCTGATTTTAATCGTTTTGCGAGTAGGTGTCAAAGTCGGCAGGGCTTGGTACAGGTCAGTTTGGAAGGGACCTTAGATATCGTCGCCTCACTGAGCGCGAAACCGTAAGATTGTCGGAAACAGGCTGCGTCTGATAATAAAGATTATGTAATACTAACCGGTGCGAACGCCTGCGTTAACCGACGCGCTGGCCGTTGTGAGGGTCAACAGCCTCATTCTTAACATCTTCAAAGGCCTGTTTTAGTGCTTTAAGCACCCAGTCCTTACTATGTGATCGATTCGTGAAATCGATGCGCAGTGTAAACTCCTCTACTTCATAATGGAAGTTTGACCTGCCGTTTTGCGGTCCCGTCAAGTGTTTTCGAATGGGCTCCGTTCGTTCGACCTTTCGACCTGTATCGCGAGGTCTTTTTCCGTTCGTTCGCTCCAAGAACTCAAACATAGCCGCTTCGTCGAATTGGCGTGCAACTTCGAGCAGCGTGGCTTTGGAATTTATCGTCAGGTCGCGGCATTTTGCGCGAATTGGAGCCGGTAAACCAGCGATCGACATCAATTCGGTAACGGTTGATCGGCTTTTGCTGATCTTTTGGGCTATGTCGTCGTGGGTGTATCCAAATTTTTCACGCAAAGCATAAAGGCCATCCGCTTCCTCCCAAATCGTGAGGTCCTTTCTCTGCAGGTTTTCGATGAGGGCGATCTCGGCGACGGCCATGTCATCAATATCGAGTTCGATGCACGGAATTTCGGTCAATCCTGCAATATTTGAGGAGCGCCAGCGACGTTCGCCGGCAATTATCATATAAGTGCCATCGCTGTTTGGCCTAACGAGAAGCGGTTCAAGGACGCCCTTTTCCTTGATCGAGTTTGAGAGTTCTGTCAGATCACCGATCTCGACCCGCGGCTGGTTTGGGTTGGGCCAGATCTTGTCGATCGCGATCATCTTGCCGACCGTTCGTGTTGCGATCGATAACTCTTCAACATAATGAAAATCATGACGCATTTTTACGCTCTCAGGTAAACCTCTTTTAGACACGCCGCAGTACCTCCTTGGATAAGTCTTTGTATTCGATCGCACCTGAAGACCTTGGTGCGTACGTGATTATCGGCTTCTTATGGGCCGGGGCCTCTTCCAACCTTACACTTCGTGTGATCACCGTCTTGAACGTCTTCTTGCCGAAAACATTCCTGATATGAGCCTCGACATCTTTTGATAAAGACGTTCTTCGGTCAAATAACGTGACCAAAACGCCCAGAAGATTCAATTCAGGATTCGGCCGCGAACGAATCTTCTCGACGGTTTCGAGCAGATCGTCGGTGCCCTCCATTGCAAAGTATGACGATTGAATTGGAATAAGTACGTAATTAGCTGCAACTAAAGCGTTTACCGTGATCAACCCCAGCGTCGGCGGAGTGTCGATGAAAATCAGATCGTACTTTTCCTGCAGTTCGTCGATTCGGTCGCGAAGGCGATAGATGGCGTCAAAGTCGCCAACCAGCTTCGCCTCCAGCTTAGCAAGGTTTATCCGAGCCGGAATTATATTGAGTTTAGGTGTGTCCGTTTCGTACACAAGCTCTGAAACCGGGCGTGCGGCATCCGTGAACAGTTCATACGAACCACCGTTGACGCGTTGCGGATCAATGAAGGAAAGCGAGCTGTTGCTCTGTGGATCGAGATCGATGAGCAGGACCTTTTTTCCGGCCGCAGCGCACGCCGCTGAAAGGTTGATCGCGGTAGTCGTCTTCCCAACGCCGCCTTTTTGATTAGCGATTACAATTATCATTTTTCAAAATCTGGATAACTAACCGATCAGGTCGGGCCAGTCTTCGGTAGTGGCTGCAGGTTCGTCTGATTCCGAGTCAAATTGATTGGAAGACGCGGATAGATCTAAAACGTTCTGTTTGACAAAAATTGGGCAATCCAACCTCAAAGCGAGGGCAATGGCATCGGAAGGGCGGGCATCCATCGAAACCGGATCGCCATTCTTGTCCGTCATTTCTATAAGAGCATAAAAAGTATTCTCAAGTAAATCTGTGATGACAACTCGGGATGCGTTTAGTCCGCATTCGACGATGAGGTTTCGCATTAGATCATGGGTCATGGGCCGTTGTGGCGCGATCTTCTCTATCTCAAGGGCTATCGCATTTGCCTCGAACGCACCAACCCAGATCGGCAATACGGCTTCCGATTCAACACCCTTAAGCACTACGATCGGCGTGTTCGTATTCGGATCCATTATCAGGGCCCCGATCTTGACTTCAATCAACGTATTATTGTTGTCTGACATACCCAACTAACAAGCCTCGCCGAATAAGGAATTAGCTTTTATCTCTGTGATATTTACATTGACCAATTGACCGATCCATCTACTGGGGCCCGGAAGATTTACAAGCTTATTGCAGGTAGAATGCCCTGTCACGTCGGCGTTGGACCTAGTTGACACCTTTTCGATTAGAACTTCGATCGTTCGGTCGAGATACCGTTTTAAGCACCTATTCTGTATAGATTTCTGAGTGGCCTCAAGTTCGAGGAAGCGTTGGGTCTTCTCGGCCTCAGTAACATTGTCGTCCATTTCAAATGCCGGTGTTCCGAAGCGCGGCGAATACTTGAATATGTAGGCGCTGTCGTATTCGCAATATTCAACCAACTTCACAGTCTCACGAAAATCCTCTTCGGTTTCACCCGGAAACCCGACAATAATGTCAGTCGTCAAGGATATTTGCCGCGGGGAATTCTTTATTCTGTCGATCTTTTGCTTATAACTATCGATGGAATGCCCTCGACGCATCGATCGGAGTATTCGATCGCTTCCCGATTGGACCGGGAGGTGGACCCAGTTACAAAGATTCGTGTACTCATCCAATGCGTCGACTATGTCCGGATGAAAGTCTCTCGGAAACGATGTCGTGAACTTGATGCGCTCCATACCCGTCGCGGCCGCGGCCCGGAGTAAACGGGAGAAAGACGTGGCTCCTGGTACGCCTTCAAGACCAGCATCAGTCAAGGGCCGGTAACTGTTTACATTCTGTCCTATCAGTTGGACTTCTCTAACACCTTGACTCTTTAGTCGATGAAGTTCGCGTATGATGTCGGCGGCGGGCAAACTTCTTTCCCTACCCCTTGAAAACGGAACAATGCAGTAGGTGCAAAATTTGTTGCAGCCCTCGATGATGGGGACAAATTCGATATACGGTGAGTTCCGCCCAGTCTCAGAAACTGACCAGTCGTAATCAAACTCGCGCTCTCCAAGATCGCTGTAATGGGTTGCACCACCAGAAACACTCTCGATCGCCTCTGATACGCGACCGACCGCTTTTGTGCCGATCACAAAGTCGATCCCGGCATTTCGTCGAAACAAGGTCTCACCTTCGAGTTGAGCGACACACCCGAGAACTCCGACCATCGGCTTTGTATTTAGCGATTTTCGGACACGGCCGATCCTGTTGTAGAGTTTATGTTCGGCCTTTTCTCGTACGGAACATGTGTTGAACAGAAGGACGTCGGCCGCGTCCGCATTCGCCGTGATCTCATATCCCTGCGCTTGAAGCGACGACGCTACCCGTTCCGAATCGGATACATTCATTTGACACCCGAATGTTTCCAGATAAACTTTTTTCATATATGGCGAAAGAAACGGAAAGCTTGAACTTCAAATCCAGAGACTTCGTTCATCTGCATTTGCATTCCGATTATAGCCTTTTGCAGAGCACAATCCAACTCAAACACCTCGCCAAAAAATTGGCGGAAATGGAAATGAAGGCGTGTGCCCTGACCGATTACGCCAATTTGTACGGAGCCGTTACATTCTATAAAACGATGAAGGAAAGCGGCGTTCGGCCCATCATCGGATATGAGGCGGCGGTGGCTCCAGGCGGCCGGATGGATAAGGGGTCATCGGTAATTTCTGGCGAGCGACCATACTATCAACTCATTATTCTCGCTAAGGATCTAACCGGCTACCGAAATCTGGTCCACCTTTCCTCCAAGGCGTTTACTGAGGGGCTTCACCACGTACCACGGATTGATGTCGACCTTTTGTCTTCGCATTCCGAAGGGCTTATAGGCATCTCAGCGGGGCAGCACGGCGAAGTCGGCCATTTTCTCCGCCGGGACGATGAAGCGCGAGCCGTTGTTGAAGCGAAGAAGTACGAGGACATATTTGGAGCCGGCAATTTCTACATTGAGGTCCAGGAGCAGGATGGAGAATTTATCAGCAAGCTGGCTGATCTTTCGAAGTCGGCCGGTTTACCGTTAGTTGCGACAAACAATGCCCACTATGTAAGCGCTGATGACGCGAGAGCGCACGAAGTTCTTCGGTGTATCGGTGAGGGGCGCACCCTGGTGCGAAACGTAGATATCGAATCGACACGATACGTTCGATCAGCCGAAGAAATGTGGCAGATCTTCGGCAAGGACCTACCCGATTCACTTACAAATACTCTCAAGATCGCCGAAATGTGCAAGCTCGAAATCCCTATGGGCGCCGAGCACCTTGCAATGCCGGATTATCCGCTTCAGGACGGATACGCGACGAGCGATGAATACTTCGAGCACGTTATTCGCAAGGGCTTTGAAGAACGGCGACTTGAGGTATGGCAGCCGATGAAGCAAGCGAACAGCTTAAAGCACAGCACTGAAGAATATCGATCGCGGCTGGATATCGAGATCGAAACGATCCGGAATATGGGCTTTGCTGGGTATTTTCTAATTGTTTGGGATTTCATAAAATACGCCCGGCAGCAGGGCATACCGGTGGGTCCGGGACGCGGGTCCGCCGCAGGTTCTCTGGCGGCCTATTGTTTACGGATCACGGATGTTGACCCGCTTCAATACGACCTGCTATTTGAACGGTTTTTAAACCCCGAGCGGGTTTCGATGCCTGATATCGATATCGATTTCTGCATTCGTGGCCGCGCCGATGTTATAAACCACGTGACTGAACTTTACGGCCGCGACTCGGTCTGTCAGATCATCACATTCGGAACTATGGCTTCCAAGGCCGCTATTAAGGATGTAGGGCGAGCGCTGAATATGCCGTACGGTGAGGTTGAAAAGATCGCGAAACTCATTCCACCTCCGTATCGCGGCCGTAACATTAGTATATCGAAGGCGATACAGACCGTTCCGGAGCTAAAAAAAGCGATCGATACGGATGCACAAATTAAAGATCTTGTTGACCTGGCGCTGCGGGTCGAAGGATGTTCCCGACACACATCGGTACATGCTGCGGGCGTGGTAATTTCCCCCAAACCACTTCAAGAACTTATACCCGTCGCAATTTCGTCGAAGAATGAACTTACCAGCCAGTATCCCATGAACGACCTCGAAAAGGTCGGGATGCTTAAGATGGATTTTCTCGGACTTACTACACTTACCGTAATAAGCGATTGCTTAAAGGCACTGAAACAGAAAGCGGGAATTGAGATCGAATGGACAAAGGTGCCGCTTAACGATGAAAAGACGATGGCAATGTTCGGCGAAGGCCGAACGGAAGCGATCTTCCAGTTCGAATCTTCGGGAATGCAAGAGATTTGCAGACGGATCAGGCCCAAAGATCTCGAGGACCTATCCGCGTTAAACGCACTTTATCGACCTGGGCCTATTGATGGCGGGATGATCGAGGATTTTATCCTGCGTCACCGAGGTGAAAAGCGTGTGGAGTATCTGATCCCTGAAATGGAAGAGATACTAAGCAATACTTTCGGCGTCCTCGTTTATCAGGAACAGATAATGCAGCTTGCCCAAAAACTTGCCGGATACAGTCTCGGCGACGCCGATCTGATGCGGCGGGCGATGGGCAAAAAGAAGCACGAAGAAATGGCGGTGCATTCCGCAAAATTTATTGACGGCGCAGTTTCGCGAGGCTTTAAGCGCGAACACGCAAAAGAGATCTTTGGGCTCATGGCCCAGTTCGCTGATTACGGATTCAATCGCAGCCATAGTGTGGCATACGCTTATCTCGCCTTTCAGACCGGGTATCTAAAAGCCCATTTCCCTGCTTACTTTTACGCATCCGTACTGTCGCACGAAGCCCAGGACGCCGCGAAGGTATACAAGTACTCCAACGAGCTGCGTTCGATCGGGCTCAAACTTCTTCCACCGGACATTAACGAGAGCGACGACGGGTTTACGCCTCTGGACGACGCAGTCCGATTCGGACTTACGGCCATAAAAGGCATAGGGTCTGCGAGCGTAGGCGCGATTGTGAATGCGAGGCGGGACGGACCGTTCACTTCCCTTTTCGATCTAGTTTCACGGCTCGATCAGAGCTCGCTCAATCGGCGAGCCGTTGAAAGTCTCATTACGTCCGGCGCTTTTGATTCGCTCATGCCAGACGAGGACTCGATAAATCATTGGCGCGCAATGCTTTACACGTCAACTGATAATGTGTTGGTTCAAGGTCAGCGAGCTTGGGAGGACAGACTCCGCGGTCAGAATGCGCTCTTCGGAGCAGATGATCTGACCGATCGATCGCTTGGGCATTTGAACGATGCCGAGCCTTGGTCTCAAGCTGAGATCTCACGACAGGAGAAAGCGGCCATCGGCTTCTATCTTTCGGTGCATCCGTTGGACAATTCCCAGGAAATTTTGTCGGATCTTGACCTGCCTGAGATCTCGTCGTCAGCCGATCGGTCATCGGGCGATCCTGCCTCGTTCGCGGGAATTGTGTCGGGACTCCAGGTCAGATACAGTAAGAAGGGCAATCGGTTCGGAATCTTCCGTCTTGAGGACCGTTCCGGTGGTATAAAATGTCTTGCTTGGGGCGAGGCTTTTCAGAAGTTTTCCGTTATCCTGGCCGATGACGAGCTCGTCGTGGCCAGCGGCAAGATCGAAGCCGGCGACGGTCAAGAAGTTACCCTCATAGTCAATGATGTCAAGCTTTTGTCGGATGCCGTTGCGATCAACGCCAGGCATCTTTCCATTGATTGCGGACCAGACGAACCCCACGAGAATTATTTCGAGGATCTGTTTTCGGTGTTGAGCAGGGACGTGGGTACTTGCGAAGTTTCTCTCAGATTCCCGGTCAAAGGCGTCGCAGTCAAAATGGTCGCCCAGGTATTGCGAATTAAAGGAAGCGGCCGGTTGCAGAAAGAACTCGAAGCAAAGGGATGCAGCGTGGAATGGAAATGAAATCGATGGAAACTACCGCGTTTGAAAAAGTGCTGATCGCACGCCGCCCGGAGCGGCCATATTCGATGGATATCTTTTCATCGGTTTTTACAGATTTTGTAGAGGTGCACGGCGACCGCCGGTACTCCGATGATGCGGCCTTGGTCTGCGGATTTGCCCGGCTTAAGGGCATTGAAGTGGCTGTGATCGGACAGCAAAAGGGCCGCGACACAAATCAACGGCGACTTCGAAATTTTGGAATGCCGAAGCCCGAAGGTTATCGCAAAGCATTGCGAGTAATGAATTTAGCCGCGAAATTCAACCGCCCGATCATATGTCTGATCGATACTCCCGGCGCATATCCCGGTATTGACGCCGAGGAGCGCGGCCAAGCGGAAGCGATCGCTTTCAACCTTCGAGAAATGGCCGGAATCGGGGTACCGATCATTGTCGTTGTCATCGGCGAAGGCGGCTCGGGCGGCGCGCTCGCGATCGGCATCGGCGATCGAATTCTTATGATGGAGAACGCGGTTTATTCGGTTATTTCTCCCGAGGGTTGTGCGGCGATCCTATGGAAATCGGCCGATCATGCCGCCAAGGCAGCAGAATCCTTGCGGTTGACCGCTGTTGATCTCAAAAAATTCGGGATCATTGACGAGATCGTAGCCGAACCCGAGGAATGGAAAATCTCGCCGACCAATGCAGTTTCCGAGAATGACGATCTCGATCAATCGTCCGCGAACCTGCAAAATTCTTTGTTAAAACACCTTAAGGAATTAACTGCTCTCGATCCCGAGACACGGCTCGACCAAAGGTATCAGAAATTCCGCCAAATGGGCGAATGGGTCTGATCATCGACACCGAATTAGAACGGAATATCGTCGTCGCCGCCGGCCGGAGCGGCCTTTGCTGCCGGCGCAGCGCCACCACTTGGACGTTCCGGCTGGGCAAAGTCGCCAGCGCCCTGTGATTCGCTCTGATCATCACTGCCGCGTCCGCCGAGAAACTGCATATCCGATGCCTGTACTTCCAGCGTGTACCGGTTGTTGCCGTCACGGTCCGTCCATTCCTCGATGCGCAGTCTGCCTTCCACATAGACCGCGCTTCCCTTTTTCAAGTATTTCGCGGCGTTCTCGGCTTGTCTTGCCCACAGGGTAATACGAAACCAAGTCGTTACGTCCTGAAGCTCGCCGGATTTGTCTTTGCGTTTCTCATTCGTAGCCATTGAAAAATCGCATACCGCTTTGCCGTCGGGCGTATAGCGGAGTTCAGGATCGCGGCCGAGGTTGCCTACAACTGTTATCTTATTAAAAGACATATTGAATGAGTTCTCCTTTAGGGTCAAAATTTAGCAAACTTTTTCGGATGTTACATTCATCAATCTATTACGGTCAAGTTGGCTGTGATAGAATTCATTTTTCTCGCGTCGCGAATAGTTGATGATTCGGAAATATCTCACAAAATTGGCTCTTGAGACGGGGGTTTTTACATTTTTCTTGTTCGTCTTGCCTCTAAACAACACTGCCCAGGCGGGCGATCGTAAGCCGCCCGCGGCTCCGCTGAAGTCTTGTTGGAAATATGAGGCTACCGACTTGGGCCGGCAAAAGGTCGCTTCCAATGGGGGCCAGATCTTCTTTTCGAGAGACGGCGGACGTGTTGACGCACTTTCACGAGCGGGAGCTCGAGAATGGACGGCAGAACTGGGTGGCGAAGCGATCTCAGGCTTTATTGTAAACGGCGCTCAAGTCTACATCGTAACCAAGCCGACCGGTCCAGATCACGAACAAAAACCGTCACAGATCAGATCCCTTAGCCGCGAGACCGGCGTTACGAACTGGATCCGCAGCGCCCCAACGGCTGACCAGATATATCTCGGCATCAGCGGCGAGCTTGTTATCGCTGTCGCGTCGCATGGAATGATAACCGCGATCAATAAAGATAGCGGGAATGTTGTTTGGGTCGTCCGTTCGTCGGCCAACCTTTCCACGCCAGCAGCGATCAGCGAAAACGAGATCAAATTCGGCACCGATAATCGAAGCATTGAAGTGATCTCGAGCCGCACCGGTGAATCTTTACTTCATCGGACGACTCCCGAAATACCAACGGCTGTGTGGCCGGATGACGGGCCGACCTTGATCTGGGGCGACGCACGTGGGAATATCTTCCGAGTCGATCGTGAGTCCGGTGAAGTGGATTGGAAGTTCAAGGGCGGCGGAAAGATATCGAACATTGCGAGTTCGGGTGAATACATCCTTGCATCGTCACTCGATAATTTTGCTTACCTTATTTCAACAGCAGACGGCAAAGTGAGGTGGAAAAGGCGTTTTTCGGCGCGTGTTACCGACGACCCATTGATCACGCCCGATTACGCTATCATTTTGGCCTTCGGTGAGCGAATCGCGTCGTTCATTGACCTCAAAACCGGTAAACCCGTCAATTCCCTATCGCTCGAAAAGGAAAACGCATTCCTTCAGACGCCGGTAATAGTCGATAAACAGGTCGTGTTCCCTACAAGCCACGGGCTTATTTCTTTCGGAATTGACGGCTGCGCCAGCAAATAAATAGGCGAGCTCGCTCGTTTTGCGGGCCCGCCGTTGATATCAAAACATACTCCGAATGCGGTTTAATGCGCGACTGAATAATCGTGCATCATAGCGTAAATTTCGTCCTTGGTTTGTAACTTCTTTTTCTTGAGAGTTGATTCTTCGATCTGTTCGTCGTCGTTGGGATAGGTTAGGTGAGACAATTCCACTAATCGTTTTTCGTAATTCTGATGTTGGTGAACTAAATCGCGAAATGCTGGGTTGTTCTTTAGCAGTTCGTCCCTCACCACATCAGGAGTAGACAAGTCCATAGCTTTTCTGTCCTCGCTTTTCAATTGTATTGACCCCGTGGTCCCCTACACACGTGCCACCTTGGAGTCTATTCTCGATGTTAATCAAAACCAGGGCGATTAGCAAGTTCCGGGCTCGCTCGAAATTTGCATTATCAAGGCGTCTTCAGTTGGGTCTCGATAGTAATCCTTTCGAGTTGCGATGGTCCTGAACTGGAGCTTTCCATAGAACCCGATCGCCTGCTGGTTCGATACACGTACCTCGAGAATTATTCGTCGCGATCCCTTTTCACGACTCCGCCTGCGGAACTCTTCGAAGATCCGTTTTCCAAATCCGAGTCCCTGTGATCTTGAGGCAACGCCGATATTGTATATTTCAGCTGTGCCTGCACCCATGTGTTCGTCATCGATGGTCCTTCCAATAATGAAAGCGACTATTTGACCACCGTTTTCGAGCTTTATAGTCAAGGAATCGGGCCGGCCTATCTCCGCCGCGATATCGGCGGCTGACCACGGGCTGAGCATCAACTCATCAGCGATCGCAACGATCACTGGAATATCTCCTAACGCGATCTCAGATATCTGCATCATCGTTCCCGTGCCGGCGCGAATATCGGTTCGATGCGGTCCGTCCGGTCCTTTGTTAGTGCAAGCAAACCGACGGGATACGCCAGGTTCGGTCCGGTTGAGATCACGCCCGCACCGGCCGATATACCTAGCCGTTCTATCAGCTCCGAGTAAATGATCTTCTGGGCGTCGTTTGCCAATGAGATAAGATCGCTAAATACATCTTCGGATACCATCCGGGGCCCGCCGACCGGGATCGCGGTTTCGCCATATTCGAACTGCTGTAAGCAAATGTCTCTTTTCCCAACCGGCACAGCCGTCACCAACCGCCCTGCAGAGCCGTAATTCTGTGCCATCGCTTCCAGCACAGAAACGCCCGCACAATTTATGCCAAGAGCCTTCTTAAGCCCCAGGGCCGTCGATATGCCGATCCTGATGCCGGTATAGCTCCCGGGCCCGACCGAGACAGCCAGCAGATCTAAGTCGCGCTTGTCGATTCCGTTGCGTTCGAGGATCGCTGCAATACTTGGAAGGAGTTCTTCGGCTCTGGAAGCGCCCGGTCCACCGGAAATGGAATCGACATCCGCCGTACCGCGAAGCAGCGATATACTTCCGCCGGCAACAGCTGATTCGATGGCGAGTACGAGCCGTTCGTCTGCGTCACTTGTCATAATGGTAGGGGCGGCCGACGAGTGTTCCCGGCAGTTTCTTCAAGAAATCGACTGACCGCCAAGCGAGGATCATTGCTTGATAGAGATGCCGGCTCCCGCCGTAGAGGTCGCCCTCCATCTCTATCGTGGCACGTATAGGGTTCGGCGGAATTCGCTTTCGGATCTCGATAATCAGCCGTTTCGGATCGTGGATCTGGGTTGAGACCGGAGTATCGAGTAGTTCGCCGTGCGACCATTCCTTTTCCACGCACTTGGAGACCCATTCAGGAATATCCAGCGCTTCATCCGCGAACGGCAGGTCGTCAAGATCCAGTCCATAGTATTTATGTGCAAGGCCGATCGCGCATACGATCCAGCGCCGTCGAACTGCGCTCACGACGCCGAGGCACCGATCCCAGTCAAAATTCGCAGGCCGGTTCTGAACGGCATAAACGATATCTAAAAGCTTTTCTTTTCGAGCGCCGCCGTCATTCAGCCAATGAACACAAATGACCCGCAGGTGGTCCTCCGGGCGCAGTACGCGAAACGATCCACCGCTAACGGTTATTTCTTCAGAATTTGCGTACAGGTCATCCCATCGGAGCTTGTCATATAGGCGGAATTCACGGTGAAGGTCGATCGAGTAGTGCAACTCCTTAGATTCTAGAATGGCTTTCGAAATTTCGTGGCTTCCGGCGGGGACGGCAATGTCGAGGTCACCCATATGTCGCGGGCTGTCCGGCGGATAGAATCGTGCTGACGCCCACCCTTTTATCATTATCGGCTGAATACCGTGAGATCGAAAAAGGGCGAATACTTCGGCCGCTTCTATTTCACGCCGCTTTTTTTGTAGCAGATGCCAGCGTACATCATCCGTAACCGTTGTCACCATACTGAAAAGAGTAGCAAAGATAAAAAACCTTCACTACTCTTCAACTCGATAGAAACTCAAAATAACGGACTAGGCGGATGGGCACGCCCCAGTTGGAAGCGGGGGTTGGTTACATACACTGTCAGTGAAATTACAACACATCGTCGGGCAAGTTGATAACGTACCGCAAGTTTGATTGCTAGTACATTCACACGACGCCGACGCCATAGCATTCTGGGGCGCCATCATCGATGCGATGATCGGAAGCGCAACTACCGACGCCAGCCCGATCTTCTTGATCACACTGCGGCGGCTCTCACCGGCAAACTTTGTTTCGATCTCTGATTCCAGAAGATTACTCTCGTTCAACTGGTCGAGTGCCAGCCAAACGATATCTTCGTTTACCAGCTTTCCACAGTCGGCACCATAAAGTGAGGCAATTTCGGAAGCCGAACGCTTACCGTCGCACAATTTCCACACGGATGCGGCACTTTGATTGAGGCAGTGTGCTTTGTTCTTATCAAGATCATATACCAGGACTTCTTCTGGCATTTCTTGTACGACAAGACCGCTTTTCCGCGCAGTCGGAAACTGTAAGTTGATCATTAAATCCTCCAAAATGTGCTAATGAACCGGGTTAAAACCTCTGTATTGTAACCTATTCCCGTTTGGTGTCAACGTATTCCAAAAGAAATTTTGCAAAATTATTCGCACCGCCGCGCGGTCCTCGAACGATGACCGATCCGGCAAGTGTTTTCCTCAGTACGTCCAATGAGAATTCGGGATTCTCTGTCATGGGCAGCGTGTGCGGAACCATCTCAACCACTCCTTCGCCGATGGAGAGCGTTTCAGGGTTCCACTTCGTACCTTTCTTAAATTCTGTAATGACAACCAAGCCTACCGGAATGCCTTCATCCCCGATGGATCCGGCGAGGTCATCGGCAGGGATCATTTTGACTTTTGAGCCGTCCTTGTTCCGGTACGCTAGTGGCCGGGCATAGGGATGCACCTGGCCTGCAACATCTAGAATTGCGTACTCGTCCGAATAATACGCCGCCCCGAGCTTCACGAGTTCCGCAACCAGTGTCGTTTTTCCCGAAAAACTCTTACCTGGAACGACTATCGCCCTTCCTTTCCAACCAACGACACCCGCATGAATGAAAACGACTTGGTTTGATCTACGGCCCACGGAAATTCGCAGCATAGAGTCGAAAAACGGCAAAGTGTCCTGGATCGATCGCTCTGACATTTCATCGCCATTCTGATAAAAGCCGCATGATCCATCAGGACGTTCCTCAAATCCGAACGTCTCGAGCGCTTTTCTATTCGTTGTCTGTATGATGTGGTTGACCAGTGCCGTTTCCGCTGCGCTTTTTGCGATCGCCAGCAGTTCGCTCGAATTGCTCTCCAACTTTACAACGACGCCGTATGATTCGAAGAAATATTCTTCGTTGAGAACCGAGGCTTTTCTCGAGGCGTTAGTTGTTGCCATGGATCACTTCTTGTATCGTACGATCAATATTATCGCGACGGCTGCTGCAAGCGGGCCAGTCGCAAATAATAGGCCGATACTTCCTGGGCGAACGATCGCTGCGATCGCGGCGGCTCCGCTCACAGCTGCCAAAACGCCGTAGACGAGCGCAACCTTGTAATGCGCCATCCCGCCTATCACGAGCTGTTGGTAGAGATGCTCGCGATGCGGCAGCCATACCCTGTCGCCACGAGCAAGCCGCCGAATCAAGGTTACGATCGTATCGAACAGGAAAGGAAATACAAAACAGACTGCGGCAACTGGAAACTTCCCTTTTTCGATGACCGGTTCGCCCTTGACAGCGAGCAGCGGCATCGCGGCCAATGTAAATCCGAGAAAAGCGCTTCCAATGTCACCCATAAATACGCGGGCCGGCTGCCAGTTGTGAAAAAGAAATGCCAGGCTCGCCGCTGTCAAAACGCCTGCATATAACGCAATACCTTCGATGCCTATCGAATAGCTGAGGACCAGCCACCCGATGCCGGCCACCACCGCCTGAAGTCCCGCGATGCCATCGATCCCGTCCATAAAATTATATGCATTCACGAGCCAAACGATCCAAAAATAAGTTAAGACGGCGCCTAATATGCCGATGTCTATTTGTTGTGAATAAATAGGGATAAAGACTTCCGAGAAAAATCCGAGGTCCAGGATGACCAGAACCGCGGCGAGCGAATGAACGATATATCGCCACAAAAACGGGACTGAATAAACATCATCAAACCAACTTACGATCGCTATTCCAGCGGCCCCCGTCAAATACCCCCACGAAAGGCTAATTCCGCTTAATAGCGTGTATGCAGACAGGCAGACCACAACGATGACAAGGCCTGCCCCGCGTGGAGTCGGCTCTAAATGCGAGCTCCGATGGTTCGGAACATCGAGCAGTTCTTTCTTAAGGCTCCAACGCCGAAACGCCGCCACGCCGAAATACGTAACCAGGAATGCCGCTGAAATTATAGAGATCTCGAGCATCAATTAAGTTCTTCACGATACTGCAAAACCGCGGTGGTCAAAGAGTATTTGTCGAGCGCAGCCTCGCGGGCTCTCTGCCCCATGTCAACAAGCGTCTCGCGGTTCTCATACATTTCGAGGATCACACGTCGAAGTTGCTCCGCATCGCCTGGGTTCACAACGCGGCCTACGTGGTGCTCCTCGACAACTCGCGCTACCTCCGATCCGCCGTCGGCCAATGCGAGGATCGGTTTGCCGGCCGCGAGGATGTTATAGGTTCGACTTGGCATGGAGACGCCCCACATCCGTGAGATCAAAGATACGATACCGACATCACAAGCATTCAAAAATACACCCTGCTCGCTCCTCGGAAGCGGATCAAGTAATGTTATGTTGGTCAAATTGCGTCGCGATCTCTCGCCTTCGAGCCATGGCTTTTTCACACCTGACCCGAGAAAAACGAAGTGTATCTGAGGAAATTCTACGAGCGACTCGGCACATTCCACGATGGTTTCGAGATCATTCGGGTGGCCCATGTTGCCGGCGTACAAGAGTACGAATTTGTCGGTGAGACCGAGTTCTTCAAGTAATGGATTAAGACTCCGGGGCGCAGGTTCGACCGTTTCGAGCTCCGCCCAATTCGGGATCTCGGCGATGGGGATCTCGAGACCTTCGACCTTTTTTGTAACTAGTTCCCGCATATCGCGGCCAACTACAATGATCTTGCGGGCATATTTATAAAGCCAGCGGTTACAATAATTAATACATTGTACTAAAAGTGATCTCTCAGACAATTTACCAACTGCCAAAAGAATCTCCGGGTAATTGTCGTGTATCAGCAGCGTGTAGGAAGAACCGCGTATAAGAGACGCGAAAGCCGCTATAAACGGCAGGCTCGGCGGCGTAGTTACCACCAGGACCCGATCTCCGCGACGGAAGTTTCGGATGGCCTTAAGCAGTATTGAGAGCCCCAGTGTCACCATATTTATTAACCTGAATACAATGATATTTTTGTCGAGCGTCGTTCCGGCTGCGCGGTAAATATTTACCCCTTTGTGAATTTCTTGTTTCGGAGCTATCGTCCCGCGGGCCGAGTAGGCGGGCTGTCCGCAAAGCACGCTGACCTCGAAATCCTCTGCGAGCCCTTCGGCAATTCGGGTCATGTAATACCCTGTAGACGTTTCTTCCGGGTAATAAAGCTCCGTAATGATCCAAAGCCTCTTTGATGGAAAATGGGGATTCTCTTTCATTGACCGGTTTCATTGATGACTGCTGACAGCATGTCCGCCGTTGCTTGTTCAACACTTGGATCGGTGAGCCACATTTCCGCGTAGGCCCTCGCGGCAGACGATAATTTTCCGAATTCTGTGTTGTCCATCTCAATGCATTGTCGAATTCTCTCAACCCATTCTGCGGGATTCTCAACGGGTACTCTCCAACCAGCACCATTGCTTTCAATACCGTCCCAAAGGTTCCGATCGCTTATCAGCAGCGGGCACCCGGCCGCCATTGCTTCAACGAACACGTAGCCGAAATTTTCGCTGAGAGTCGGCAGTACGAAAAAATGAGAATCACACATCAATTGCAGCGCCTCATCGTTAGTCGCAGCGCCCGTAAGTGTAACCTTAATGTTATCAGGTAGTTCCGCGATCAGCGGTTCACATGTTTTCCAGTATACGGGGTCACCGACCGGCCCTATGATCTTAAGCTCGACCTTCCCAACCTTAATTTGCTTGAGACGCTCAAGAAGAAATCCGAGATTCTTTATCCTGACGATCCGCGACAGCCACACTAGCCGTACCATTCCGGGCTCTTTTCTTGGCTTGAGGTGACTGTTATAATCCGGCAGAATTGTTGCCGGTGCCAGATCTGGAGCGATTCGGACTCTAGTATCGGGCCCAAAAGTCTTTACGATCTCATTGCTTTCTTCTTCGGTCGAAGCCTTCCAAATAATGCGCTTGTACAACCCGATCATTTTGGCAAACCGCAGGAACAGTCGCTTCCGTACCTTAGACTTGATGTCAATGGCGGCCTTATATAGTTCACCAGTGGCGGCGAGGACTACGGGAATTGCGGCGTCGATCCTTCCCTTTCGACGTGCCGCAAAGAATTTATTCACCGGTGTGCTGAAAACGCTGTTTAGGAAAATAAGATCCGGCTTTATATCGTCAACCAGCTTCGCGAAAAACCTACTGTTTAGCTTCGCCTTCGAGAAATAGAATACGCTTGCATTTCCGACGTCATTCCATTCATCGGTTCGAACGGAGGTGTACGGTGTTGTATCGGTCCGGTTGTCATAGTTTCTGGCAACCACAAAAAAATCGTAGCGGTCGTGGAAGCGCCCGACGATGTTGAATACGGTCCACATCCCGCCGCCGCCGCCGCGACTCGGGTAATAATAATCGCAGAAAACCATTATCCGTTTATTCATCGCCGCTAGACGTACTGCTTGACGCTTGTATGCCCAAGCACGATCTTGCTAACGGTCCTGGCGACGTTTTTCGCGAGATATTCGGCTGGGGGCGTCCAATCCGTAGGCTGTTCGAGCGCAAGCGCGAGCGAGCGGACTATAGCATCCGGTACAGCGCCGCTAATGATGTTGCTGCCGCACTCTACCGTTTCCGGCCGCTCGGTGACATCGCGAACCGTAACGTTTGGGACGCCGAAAATACAGCATTCTTCCTGCACGGTACCGCTGTCGGTTAACACGGCAGCCGCATTTTTCTCGAGCTTTACAAAATCAAAAAACCCGAGCGGATCCAAAACGCGTATTCGCTCAGAATCAAGTTTGATGCCGAATCGTTCGATCTTTTCAGCCGTTCTCGGATGAACGCTGATAATTAGCGGCTTATCAAACTTCTTTACACACGCTGTGAGCCCTTCGAAGATCATCCGAAGACGGCCTTCGACATCCACATTCTCGGCCCTATGGATCGTCGCGAGGAAATATTCCGACGCTGTAAGATCATTTTTCTCCAGGATGTCGCTTCCCTCGATCTCTTCCTCAAATTCGTTCAGGACTTCATTTATCGGGTTCCCAGTTACAAAGATCCGTTCCCTGCCGATCCCTTCGCGGACCAGATTCTCTTTGCTTCGCTCAGTATATGGCAGAAGGATCGTGCTGGAATGGTCTATGATCCGCCGGTTGATCTCTTCGGGCACCCGGTCGTCATAGCACCGGTTTCCCGCTTCCATATGAAATACCGGAATTCCACGCCGTGCGGCAACGAAGGCTGAAAGTGCACTGTTGGTATCACCAAGAATAAGTACCTTGTCGGGATTATGCTCGGCCATCACAGTATCTGTTTTTGCAATGATCTGTCCGGCCTGATCGCCGAACGAACTCGAGCGAATGCCCAAGTGTACGTCAGGAGTCCGCACCCTCAGATCGCGAATGAAAATATCACTGAGGCTCTCGTGATGGTTCTGACCAGTGTGCACCGTTATATGATCGCAGCGCTCATCAAGAACTCGCAGTACAACGCTCAGCCTAATGATCTCGGGCCTGGTCCCGAAAATCGTCATTACTTTCATATGTTTAGCTTATTGGCCTTAGTTCGCGGCCGCAAGAAAGCGACGGATCTCGTCGTTGGCGCCGCCGAGTAGCTCTCGAAGGCTCTCGACCGAAATATTGTTGTCTTTGGACGAGTATTCGGTCGAGAGAGCCGGCACGATCTCGCCCTCACTCCGGAGTTCAGGCAAAACCGGCATGATGACATAGTAATCACCACGCTCGACCGCCCTAAAGCATTCCTCTTCGGAAACCATTATTTCGTGAACCTTTTCACCGGGCCGAATTCCTGTATAAATTATTGGCAGTTCCTTTTCGCCCATCAAAGCCCTTGCAACATCGGTAATGTTCGCCGCCGGAACCTTCGGTACGAATGTTTCGCCGCGTCTGCCGATGCTAATCGCGGCAAATACTGTGTCCACGGCTCGGTCCAGGCTTAGAAGAAAACGGGTCATCTCAGGCATCGTCACCGTAAGGCTCTGGCCATTCTGAACCTGTTCGACAAAGAGCGGAACTATCGACCCCCGCGATGCAATAACGTTGCCGTAGCGAACACACATAAAACTTGTGGACGGGCAATCGCGGTTTGCTTCTATCAGTAAACGCTCTTGGAGGGCTTTCGTCATGCCCATCACATTGATCGGCTTGCAGGCCTTATCTGTCGAAATGCCAACAACTTTCTCAACCGGCAGATCATTCTCCCTAATTGCCTTAACCACGTTCTCCGCACCGAGTATATTGGTCTGTATCGCTTCAAAGGGAAAATATTCGCAAGATGGAACCTGTTTAAGTGCAGCTGCGTGAAATACGATCTCAGAATCCCTCATCGAAGCGAGCAAGGCTGAATAATCGCGAACATCACCGATGCGGAAGTTTAGAAGGTCTTGTGAGTTTTGATAGATAACGTCGTCGGTCGCTGCCTTTTGATGCATGAATTCGAGCCGCATATAGTGCTGCTTTGCCTCATCGCGAGAAAAAACCGTTATCTTGGCCGGCAAACCCATTTCACCCGTCAATAGGCGTTTTACCAGGGTCTGGCCCAATGAACCCGTGCCGCCTGTTACCAGAATTCGTTTTCCTTCCAATGTTTTACTCATTGTTTCCATTTGTCGTAAGGCGTCGGATCGGCGGCCATTCTTCGTATCATCGCGTCCCAACTCTCAGGTTCGAATCCCGTCGCGATCCTGAATTTCGTGGAGTCGAGGCTCCGATTGATGTGAAAATCCTCAAACGGTGAGATCTCGACGCCAGCGTTATAACGATCATTGAGCAGCGTTAGCAACTCAAACTTATTAATAGGGTTGCTGGATACATGATAGAGGCCGTGCAAATCGGGCCAATTTCCTATCAAATCAGCAATTATATCGGCAAAAACCACGGTTGGAAAGCCAGAGTAAATCGCGTTAACATACCCGCGGACCGATTTACCGGTGTTTGAAAGGAACCAATCGACCAAGCTATGGCTGGTTCCTATCTCGCGGCCTATGATCGATGTTCGGATCGTTAGACAATTATCCTGCGAGATCTCACCCAGATTTTTGCTCTTACCGTACAGGTCTTCAGCGTTTGAAACGTCATCTTCCGTGTAGTTTCCGGACCGCCCATCAAAAACGCAGTCAGTACTGATGCATATAAGTCGAAATCCGTAAGACGTTGATAGCTCGGCAAGACGGTGGGGAAAAATCGAGTTGACCTCGAGGGTCGCGATCGTGTCGCTGGCCGTCGGAAGCTGTTTGATAACGCCAACGGCGTTGATAACGACATCGGGATTCACCATTGTTATCGTGTCTTTGATGCTCTTCAGATCGGTTGCGTTCACGCCGCCGATCGCGCGCAACGGATCGAATATAGCAAGTGGAGCCAACACCGAAATCTCATCCCGAACCGTTGTCCAGACATCAAAATACGGGTTCAGGGCCTGGACAAGTTTATGTCCGAGCATCCCCTTGCCGCCAAATATCAAAATCCGTTCGCCATTCATTAAAGTATTAGCTTAAGTGTCGGTTCACCGACATTTGAACAAGTGGATCAAGTTCTCCATCGAAACTGTGTCAATAAATCGCTTAAGGTCCGTGATGAGATTCTATCGATAATTCATCTAGTACATTAGCACACGCCGCGTAAACCTCTGCAGTCGAAGTGAGTTCCAGGCATTTATGGTTGTTAAAACAGTCAGGAGTATGACACCCTTCACACTCAACTCGCTTTCGGAATACGACATTATGCTGGCCGGTTGGATACCAACGACCGATCCAGTCGATGGCTGCGAATACTGCCACGCAAGGAGTGCCTACCGCGGCCGCCATATGCATTGTCCCAGTGTCATTCCCAAGATAGAGCTCACAGCGCGCCAATGCAGCCGCAGCTTCCCGAACGCCGAGTTTCCCGGCGGCATTAGCCCCGATCCCCACCGCTTGAAGTATAGTTTCCCCCACGGATCGATCCTCTGGACCGCCAAATATTATCGGAAAAATGTTATGTGAACCGATCAGTCGATTGATGACCTTTATGTAACGTTCTGTCCGCCACACCTTCGATCTCCACTTGCTACCCGGTGCGATCGCTACCAGTCGTCGCCCAGGAGTCTCCTCGTAAAGTGCGTGAAACCAGTTGTTTGCAGCAGAAATCTCGAAATCAGTTAAGCTTATACCGCGAGATTTGTCGTCGCCGCTTGTATCAAAGCCGGCCTGCCGAAGCATTTCAAGAAGAAACGCTGATTCCGGTATCACTGTTGGTGTTGGGATCGGTATCGGAAACGATAGATAATTTTCCTTTAGAAATTGTGCTCCTATCACACGACGGATGCCGCAAAACCGGAAAAATCTAACATCCCGTTCGATCTGATTCGGCATCCGGTTTCGGGTCATAAGATATATGACCGCATCATATCGGCCCTTTCGGATCTTACGAGCGAGTCCGAGAAAGTTGAAGATCGATTTGGCACGTGTCGACCCGGCCGGGTATGACAAAACGGAATCAACTAACTCATTTTGCGGCAAAATGCTGGATGGCGAAACGTAATGCGGGTTTTTGGGATCTGAATTCGTCAACAATGAAATATGCGCCTTGGGGAAAGCGCCGCGAACCACCCAAAACGCGGGAAGTGCGGCCAACGTGTCGCCAAGATGACCGATGCGAAAAATGAGGATTCGTTTGAGGTCCAATATTAATTATTATCCAATTCGTTTCTAAGGGCTGCTTGCGAAACGACGGTCGTCCCAACCTGCTGGACAACAAGTCCGGCGGCCCGATTCGCAAGTTGCGCCGCGGTTTCGAGATCCGCGGAAGACCCGATCGCGGCGGCAAGCGTCGCGATAACCGTGTCGCCGGCACCTGTAACGTCGTAGACCTCGCGAGCTGCGGCCGACAAGTGAATCGGCTCTTTCCCGGCTTGAAACAATGTCATTCCGTCTTCGCCTTGCGTTATCAAGACCGAATCAAAGGAAAAGGTACGCATAAGTTGTTCGCCTGCTCTAGCAATCAATAATTCGCGGCCGTTATCGTCAAAATTGCAGGCCTCAGCGGCCTCGCGACGATTAGGCGTGAGCAGCGTTGCCCCTCGATATTTCTCGTAGTCCCTGCCCTTAGGGTCGACCAAAATTGGAAGTCGCCTGGAGCTAGCGGCGGATATGGTTTCAGAAAGTATCCGATCTGTTAGGAAGCCTTTTGCATAATCTGAGATAACGATCGCAGTGATCGTGTCGAGCCATCCGTGAATTCTTTCTATTACCAGGTCCTCGGACTGCGTAGAGAGTGGAACATCAGTCTCCTGATCAACGCGCGTGACCTGCTGGCTGTGCGCAATTACACGTGTTTTAACGGTTGTCGGCCTGCCGGGGATCGAAATAAGGTCGTCGGCGGATACACCGGAACGAGCGAGAACGCCGGGGAACAAGCCCGCGTCGACGTCGTCGCCGACGGCGCCGACCAGGATGGGTGCAGCGCCGAGTCCAGCGATATTTGCCGCAACGTTTGCCGCCCCGCCGGCGGCGACACTTGTATCCTTGAGGCGAACTACAGGGACGGGTGCTTCCGGTGAAATTCGGCTAACGCTTCCCCACCAGTAGCGGTCGAGCATTACATCGCCCACAACGAGTATTCGTCCGTTCGAGACATTTTCGAGAGAGTCTACTAGGCTGCGTATCATTAACGACTATTTAGGTTTTTGCAGTAAATTCAAATCGATCATCTCGCACCAAATATGGCCGATCGTGATATGGGCTTCCTGAATTCGGGCGGTTCGCCCGGAGGGAACGAGAATGGCGGCGTCGCAAATGGACGCTAGCTTTTTGCCGCCCGCTCCCGTCATCCCGATCACCTGACATCGCATTTGTCGGGCTTTCATAGCGGCGGATATTACGTTCGGCGAATTTCCGCTTGTGCTTATTGCGATCAGACAATCTCCTTCACGGGCTAATGCTTCGACCTGCCGCGAGAAAATTCTCTCAAAATCGTAGTCATTTGCCAAAGCAGTTAGCGCCGAAGTATCGGTCGTCAGAGCGATCGAGGGAAGTGCGCGCCGTTCGGCTTCAAAACGGCCGACAAATTCTGCGGCAATGTGCTGCGCGTCAGCGGCGCTGCCGCCATTCCCACAGATGAGCACCTTCCCTCCACGTTCAAACGTCTGGAAAATCAGATCAGCACAATGTTCGATCCGAGGCAAAAGGTCTGCTTTTAATGCTTCAAAAACGTATAGATGCTCGTCGACAGAACGAGCTGCTACGCTTTCGGCGGCAGGTATCTCTTTCCGATCTATGTTGTTTTCCGGGGAAATGATGCGGCCGAGTATTC